>CAYNRF010000185.1:0-6689 GCA_964399525.1 uncultured Phycisphaeraceae bacterium
GTCGATCCCGTCGAGCAGGATGCGTCCCTGGGTGGGGTCATCGAACCGGGCGATCAGGTTGCACAGCGTGGTCTTGCCCGCGCCCGACATGCCCACCAGCGCGATGGTTTCCCCCGGGCGCACGTCCAGGCTCACGCCGTGGAGAACCGGATCGCCCCGTTCATCCTGGCCGGTGGAACCGGGCCGGGCGCCGCCCTCGGTCCTCCTGGGGTAGGCGTAGCCCACGCCCTCCAGCGTGATCCGCCCCTGGACCGCCGCGGGCGTGATCGTGCGCGTGGGGGTCGCGGTGTCGAACTCCTTCGGCTCGGCCAGCAGATCCAGCACGCGGTCCAGGGCCGCCAGATTGGTCTGCACGTTCGTCGCCGTGGAGACCAGCGCCTCCAGCGGCCCGAGCAGGGCCAGCAGGTACGCCGTGAACGCCATGAGGTCGCCGACGGTCAGCCGCCCGTCGATGACGGCCGTCCCGCCGTACAGCAGCACGCCGATCGAGGCCATCGGGATGATCAGCTCCCAGACCATCTCGATGCAGCGGGCCCACCACCAGGTGTGCAGCTCCTGGCGGGCCAGCAGATGCCCCTCCGCCGTGAATCGCGCCGCCTCCGCGTGCCTCCGGTTGAACGCCCGCACCACCCGCATCCCGCCGAAGGACTCGGCGCTCATGGCGTCGATGCCCTGCCGACGCTCGCGGATGTCGCGGTACAGCGGCCGGATCCGGGTGATCCACGTCTTGTGCGTGCCCCACACCAGCGGTCCGATGGCGACGGCGCCGACCACCAGCCGCCAGTCGATCCAGAGAAGCACGATCAGCGTCCCGATCAGCTGCGTGATCGCCCGCCACGGGTTGTATATCAGCGAAAAGATCAGGTCGCCCACGTTGCCCGCGTCCTCGCGCAGAATGGACGACACGCCCCCGGCCTTCATCGCGTGGATGCGGTGCAGCGGCAGGCGGCTGGCGTGCTCGAACACCCGCCTCCGCAGGCCCACCTGCACCCGCTTGGTGATCCGGGTGCACTGCCAGCGTCCCCACAGGCCGAACGCGACCGTCCCGGCCGACACCGCCAGCATGCCCGCCCCGAGCAGCCAGATCAGCCGGATGCGGTCGTCGCGTCCGCCGCCGAACGGTCCGAGCCGCTCCTGCACCACCGCGGGCAGGCCCGTCGGCCCGGGATGGTCCGTGATGATGTAATCCAGCGCGATCTTCGTCGACAGCGGCATCAGCAGGCCCAGCCACACCGCGACACTCAGCGTGCACAGCGAGAGCACCACCGTCAGCCGGTGCCCGGCCAGCAGCGACCAGAACGCGGCGAACAGCCCTCGGAAGGACCGCTTGGCCCGCGCGGCCCGTTTCTGCTCATCGGTCTGGTCCACCCGTTCGTGGACCCGCTCCTCCGCCCTGCGGGCCCGGCGCTTGCGGAGATATTCGGCAAAGCGGGTTCTGGAACTGCGGACGGAGCGGCGCACGGGTCATGGTACGCCGCCGGAGCCCCGTTCAGCGGCGCCGCGACGCGACCAGCAGCAGGGTTCCGATGAACACCCCCGTCCCGGGCGACGGCAGCTGGGCGAACCGCACGATGATCGTGGCGTTGTCCATGAAGGTGCTCTGCCCGTCCGGCCCGGACGTCGCGCGCTCATACACGAAGTATTCCTGCGGCGAGCGGGCCGCGATGTTCACCATGGCCGCCAGGTCCGCGTCCTTGAAGGTCGACACGATCGCGCCGTCCGGCCGCTCGGCGAATCCCAGGATCAGCTCCTGCCCGCGGGAGAATCGTGCGGGCAGCACCGCCCGGTCGCCCGCCGCCACCGTGTCCAGATCGAACAGGTTCGTGTCGAGCACCCCGATCCGCGGGTCGGCGGGATTGGCCCACCGCAGGATGCCGGAGAACCGCGATCCGATCTCCCCCCACTCCACCGTCACCACCGCCTCGTCGAACGGCGAGAAGATCTCCTGCGGTTCGATCGCCACCCCGGCCGCGGCCCGGCCGCTGCCCAACGCACCGAGCACCACCACGGCCGACGCGGCGAGCATGCTGCGGGCAGAGCCTGGGGCGGGCGGTGGGATCATGGGCGGCCTCCGTGTGTGGTCTGCACCCAGCCTCGCAAACGCCCGCCACGCGTGCCCGCGTCCGGGCTGCGGGGTGACCCCTCAGACACCGGTGGGGTCCGCCCGCACCGGCTGAGCCGGGTGTGCGTGGGAGCTCCCGCTCCGATAAGGTGGTAGGCCCCGGGCGGCCACGCCCGATCACCCCGGACCGGACGGAGGCCCCCTTGGCCAAGCGGAACAGACTGGCGCTGCACTGGAAGATCCTGATCGGCCTGCTGGCAGGCGTCGTCGTCGGGCTGCTGATCAACTGGCTCTGGACCGGCTCGACCTGGGCCGCGATTGGGGTGAACGACCCCGGAGCGTTCCTGGGGTCCAAGGCCGCGTACAAAGCCTCCACCGCGGAGGGCGCCCCCAACGCCGACGCGACATCCGTGGCCGACGCCGCCCGCCAGATCCGTCTGGGCACCGTGTTCGCCGGTCAGCTGTTCCTCCGCGGCCTGATGTTCATCGCCGTGCCCATCGTGCTCTTCAGCCTGATCGTCGGCGTGTCGAGCCTCAACGACACCAGCCGCCTGGGACGCATCGGCGGCAAGACGATCGCCATCTACCTGGCCACCACCGCGCTGGCCATCACCATCGGGCTGATCGCCGCCAATCTGGTCGGCCCCGGCCGGGGCATCACGCCCGAGCAGCGTGAGTCGCTGAGGGGCGACCGCGCCGGCGCGAGGGAGCGGGTCGCCCGCGCCGATCAGCAGCGCGGCCGGACCACCTGGGACGTGGTGCTCGACATCGTCCCCACCAACCCCTTCGGCGCCATGGCCAGCGGCAACACCCTCCAGGTCGTCGTCGCGGCCCTGCTGGTCGGCGTGGCCATCACCATGATCCCCCGGGACAAGGCCCGCCCGCTGATCGCCTTCTTCGACGGCATGACCGACGTGGTCATCAAGATCGTCGAGATGATCCTGATCATCGCCCCGTTCGCTGTGTTCGCCCTGATCGTCGTGGTCCTCAGCGACCTGGGCATCGGCCTGCTCTGGAACCTGCTCCAGTATGCCGGGGTCGTCGTATTCGGTCTCGTCGTGATGGTCTTCGGTGTCTATCCCCTCGTACTGCGACTGTTCACGCCGGTGCGCTACGTCCGCTTCTTCCGGGCCATCTCACCCGCCCAGCTCCTCGCGTTCAGCTCATCCAGCTCCGGCGCGACCCTCCCCGTGACGATGGAGTGCTGCGACGAGCGCCTGGGCGTCAAGGAGGAGGTCGGCTCCTTCGTCCTGCCCATCGGAGCCACCATCAACATGGACGGCACCGCCCTCTACCAGGGCGTGGCCGCGGTCTTCATCGCCCAGCTCTACGGCATGAACCTGACCGTCGGAGACCAGCTGCAGATCGTCCTGACCGCCACGCTCGCGTCCATCGGCACCGCCGCCGTCCCGGGCGTGGGCATCGTCATGCTGGTGATCGTGCTGGATTCCGTCGGCATCCCGCTCGAAGGCATCGCCGTCATCCTGGGCATCGACCGCATCCTGGACATGTGCCGCACGACCTGCAACGTCACCGGCGACTGCATGGTCGCCGCCGTGGTGGCCCACAGCGAGGGCGAGCTCCGCACCGAGGAAGAGGTCAACCGTCTCACCGCCGAGCGCGAGGCCCGGGGCATGGACGAGTTCTCCAAGTCCGAAGAGCTGCGCGACGAAGCAATGAGCTGATCGCAAGGCCGGGTGAGCCCGGACAGACAAGCCGCGACTGCAAGGGAGCGGCCGAGCGACGCACATCCTCGCCGCGCTTTGCAATCCGCAGCGAACGGAAGGCCCACTCTCTTCTCATCCATCCGCGGGCGCAGAGGCTCGGCGCGACCCCGGGCGTATCCAACCCGGATCCGTGTCAGTGCGTGTGCGCCGGCACGTGCACCGAGTGGCCCTCCTCGAAGGCCTTCCTGTCCAGCGACGCCTCGTGGGCGGCCAGCAGCTCGGCCTTGGTCTGGTGCCGCTCCAGCCCGTGGCAGATCGCGTGCAGGTACGCCGCCTCGGTCCCGCCGAACACCCGGTCGGCCTGCGCCTCCGTGAGCGTCAGCGCGTCCAGCGACGCCTTGAAGGCGTACCACTTGTCCCGCTGCGACTCGCCGAAGGGATCGAGGTACCGCGTACCCTCGCCCGTCGCGGGCAGGTCCATCGCCTTGCGGACCGACTTGGCCACGTACCGGTTGCCGTTGCACGCGCCCAGACGGACATAGTGCAGCCCCAGCAGGTGCAGGGCGTCGTCCCGGTGGGCGGCCACATCGTCGATGTACCGCTGCGTGCCCGGCTCGGGACGCACGTGGGCGGGGCACACGCCGAAGTGGGTCAGGTCCTCTTCGAGGTACGCCGTCAGGAACTGTTCGGGCAGCACAAAGGCCGCCAGATCCGCCCGGGCCGCCAGGTGCGGCCTGAGGGCCGCGTCCAGCGCCCGCGACATCATCCACTGCTGGGCCAGGTGCTGCACATACCCCTCGCGCGGCATCCGTCCCTTGATCAGGGCCGCCGGCCCCTCGGCCCGCTCGGCGATCTGGTGCAGCTTCCAGTTGTCGTCCTTGAGCCGGGTGGTCAGCGGGCGGGCGGTGGCGGTCGTCATGAGGAATCCTTATTGAGACTGGTTCTCAATCAAAGGCAGAAAGGGCCCGGGGATCAACCCGGGCCCTTCGTGGCGGGCCGCACAGCCTCGTGGGGAGCTGGCGGCCCTCCGTTCCTGATGGCTCCGCCGGTCAGATCCCGGCGTTGAACAGGGTCAGGTACGCGCTGAGGTCAAAGAAGTTCAGATTCCCGTCCAGCGTGTAGTCCGCGGCCGGGTCCCCCGCGTTGTACAGGGCCAGGTACGCCGCCACGTCGAAGAAGTTGAACACGCCCACCGGCGGGGCCAGGTCGGCCGTCTGGCTGGGCGGGGGGCAGTTGGGCGTCACGATGCTCACATCGTCCACGCCGGCTTCGACCACCGAGCCGGGATCAAGGTCGCGCGCCACGAACCGCACGCGGATGTCCGCCGTCGGTTCGACAAAGTCCGCGATCCGGAAGCGGCGCTCCACCCACGCGTTGGCGTTCTCGGTGACCACCTCCAGCGTAGTCCAGGTGCTGCCGTTGTCGTTGGAGATCAGCACCGGCATGTCGTCGGAGTTCGGGCTGGCGCCCTGATCGTTGGAGTACCATCGCCAGTACACGATCTCCGCGTCCGGCCCGGCGTCGGAGGCGTCCAGGCGCGGCGAGGTCAGCGTGGTCGCGCCGCCGTCGACGTCGAAAGAGCCGACGCCCGTCCCGGCCCGTCCGTCCGTGATCCAGCACTGCGTGCCGTCGGGCGAGCGGTCCGCGCCCGGCTGGGCCGCGGTCGCCTGCGGGGCCATGCGGGTCCACACACCGCTGCTGGCGTTGTCGCCCGGAGCGCCCACCACCCAACCGTTGTTGGATTCCATCGCATCCTCGAACAGCACGCGCACGGCCGACGCCACGAACGGCCCCTTCGCCGGATAATCAATGGTCTGCCCGCCGCTCGTCGCCGCCCGGAAGAAGAACGCCACGTCCTGCCCGCACGCCACCGGCGGCAGCGTGGTCGTGTAGTTGCCCCCGCCCGTGTCCGAAACCGCCAGCTCCACCGCCGGCCCTCCCGCCACCGAGGCGAACGCCTGCACCGTTCCGACGGCAAGATCCTCCGTGCCCGGCGCCACGCCGAAACCGATCGGGGTCGGCTCGTCGGCCCGCACCGTCGCCGGCGCGTCGCCCGTGAATGCGAGCGGCCGCGTGGTCCGTTCCGCGAACAGCAGGGCCGCCGCGAAGTTCTCCCGCGCGCACGGCAGGATGGTCGAGGGCGGCGGGTCGAAGCCCTCCAGCCCGCCCACGTCCTGATCGCTGGGCCGCAGCTCGAAGGTGAGGCTCTTGGCGCCCGTCGCGCCATAGAACCAGTCCGTCGCCGTGCCTGAGGCCGGGTACAGCGCCCACGACGGAATCGGGTTGTAGAACGCACCGGACTCGGACAGGATCAGGTCCGACAGGTCGTTCGACAGCGTCTCGAAGAAGGTGCGGTCCGGCTCCGGTGCCGCGACACCATCGGCGTACCCGAATGGATAGAGGATGAGCTGCGAATACGAGTGGTAGTCGATGTGGGCCGCCAGCCTGTCGCCGAAGGACAGGGCCAGATCACGCAGCACCCGCGTCTCCGGCTCGGAGAACGAGTTCGGCCCGCGATAGATGTCGCTGGCGGGGTTGGAGCTGGCCCCCTCGCCGCCCCACTCGTACCCCCAGTTGCGGTTCAGGTCCACGCCGACATCGCTGGTGTTGTTGGGACGGCGGTTCTTCCGCCAGTACCGCTCGCTGCTCCACGAGAACAGATACCCGTCCGGGTTGGCCACCGGCACGATCACGATGCGCGTCGAGTCGACCAGCGAGCGCACCGCCGGGTCCGTGTCGTAATCGCCCACCAGCCGCGAGGCGATGTAGGTCACCGTCATCGGGCTGATCCATTCGCGGGCGTGCTGGCAGCCGATCCAGATGATCACCGGCCGGTCCGCCGCGGCGTTGCCCGGCTCGTCCGGCCCGGTGATGGTGATTGCCCGGATCGGCCGGTTCTGCAGCGACTGGCCGATGACCGACACCGCCGTCAGGTCCGGGCGTGCGGCGTTCAGACCGAT
>CAYNRF010000186.1:0-6631 GCA_964399525.1 uncultured Phycisphaeraceae bacterium
GGGGCTCGGCCGGCTCTTCGCGATGCAGGGCCCTTTCAACCTTCCCTGACACGACCCCCGGGCCGGGCGATGCTAAAGTCTGTCCCGCGGGCCCGGCGGCCCGCCCCAAACGACACGGAGGTTCTGGATGAAGACGCGGCTGTTGGTGTTGGCGATCGGTCTGGTCGGCGCATTCGGGCTGACCGGGTGCAAGTCCATCTCGCAGGCGGACTACGACGCCGCCATCGACGAGAACACCCAACTCCGCGAGCGCATCGCCAGCCTGCAGGACAACGTCCGCCAGGCCAACGAGCGCAACGCGGAGATCACGCAGGAGAACAGCCTGCTGCGTGAGGAGAACTCGCGTCTGAAGGAAGGCGCGGGCGGCGCCGCCCGCGGCGCGAGCGGTTTCGAGGGCATCGCCGGCGTCGACGTCGGCTACCGCCCCGGCGGCGAGATCGAGGTCGGCGTCGCCGGCGACGTGCTCTTCGCCTCCGGCCAGGCGACCCTGCGTCAGCAGTCCCGCCAGCGCCTCGACCAGGTCGCGCAGGTCATCCGCACGCAGTACGCCAACAACGTCATCCGCGTTGAGGGACACACCGACACCGACCCCATCCGCCGCTCCGGCTGGAAGACCAACGAACGCCTCGGCGCCGAGCGGGCCATGGCCGTCCAGGAATACCTGGTCTCCAAGGGCATCCCCTCCAACCGGGTCTACGCGGCCACCTTCGGCTCCAGCCGGCCCAAGGGCACCAAGGAGCAGTCCCGCCGCGTCGAGATCGTCATCCTGGCTCCGGGCAGCTGATTCTCGGGCCACAAACCGACCGGTCGCCTTGTCGGCCCCCCGCCGGGGGGCCTATACTGGCGACCTACCGGGCGATTGGCGCAGTTGGCTAGCGCGCCAGTATGACACACTGGAGGTCGGCAGTTCGAGCCTGCCATCGCCCACTGAAAGGCCCCGTCAACACGGGGCCTTTTCTCTTCCACCCACCCGCCGCCTTAGCTCAGTTGGTAGAGCGGCTGATTTGTAATCTGCAGGTCGCGAGTTCGAGTCTCGCAGGCGGCTCCGGGTCCCATCCAACGCGTGCCCCCCGACCTACAAGCCGCGCCCGCAAGGAAGCGGCCTCCGGACATACAAGCCGCGCCCGCAAGGAAGCGGCCACGACCGCCGATCAAACGGCGCCCGCCGGGTCACTCGTACTTGAACACCCCGTGCTTCGTCTTGTCTCCCAGACGCCCGGCGGTCACCAGCTGCTTCAGCAGCGGGCACGCCCGGTAGCGCGGGTTGTTCAGGCCCTCGGCCATCACCTCCATGATGTGCACGCAGGTGTCCAGCCCGATGAAGTCGGCCAGACGCAGCGGGCCCATCGGGTGGGCCATGCCCAGCTTCATGATCTCGTCGATGTGCTCGGGCTCGGCCACGCCCTCCATCCAGGTGTAGAACGCCTCGTTGATCATCGGCATCAGGATCCGGTTGCTCACGAAGCCCGCCCGGTCGTTGGCCGGCACCGCCGTCTTGCCCATGGCCGTGGACAGGGCCAGCACCCGCTCGGTGGTCTCCTTGCTGGTGGCCAGGCCGTTGATCACCTCGACCAGTTTCATCACGGGCACCGGGTTGAAAAAGTGCATCCCGATGAACCGGTCGGCCCGGTCGCCCACGCTGGTGGCCAGGTCGGTGATCGAGATCGACGAGGTGTTGCTGGCCAGGATGGTGCGGTCCGAGACGGCGCTGGCCAGGCCCTTGAAGATGTCCTTCTTGACCGAGGCCTTCTCGACCACCGCCTCGATCACGATGTCCGAGCCGTGGATGTCCGCGATCCGGTCCGAATAGGTCAGGCGTCCCTGCGCGTCCCTGACCTGCTCGGCGGTCATCTTGCCCTTCTCGACCGCCCGGTTGAACAGCTTGTCGTGCAGCGACCGGCACCGCCCCAGCGCCGCCGAATCCAGGTCGTACACCACCGTCGCGAACCCGCTCTGGGCCGCCACCTGCGCGATGCCCCCGCCCATCTGGCCTGATCCGATCACTCCGACGCGCTCGACTCCGTGCATCGATCATCCCTCCGGAAACGCCCGCGACCCGCGGGGTCGCAACCCTAGGGCAGCGCCACGCCCGCGGGCATCGGGTCATCCCCCGACATCTCGATCCGCTGCATCACGCCGCACCGATCTCGCGAATCCCCGGATCCGTCGTCCCCTACCATCCGGGTTCCGTCCCACTGCGACCCGCCGCCCATGACCCCCACACCCCCGGACCCCAACGATCCCAAGGCGCCCAACGGCCGCCTCGACCCCGTCGAGGCCTGCGACGCGCCCATGTCCGACGAGGACCAGCAGGAGATGACCATCGTGCCCACGATGGCCGCCGCCCCCATGCAGCGCGGCGGGCTGACCGCCGACGGGCGCTTCAGGTCCGGGCGTCTGGCGGGCCTGACGCTGGGACCGGCGCTGTGGATCCTGTCGTGGCCGGTCATCACCGAGTCGTTCCTCAACTCGCTCGTGGGCCTCGTGGACACCGCGCTGGCCGCCGGGCTCGACGACGGCGAGGCCGCCGCCGACGCCATCGGCGGCGCGTCCTACATCATGTGGTTCATCGGCCTGGTCATCATGGCCCTGGGCGTGGGCGCCACCGCGCTGGTCTCGCGGTCCGTCGGCAAGGGCCGTCTGGCCGTGGCCCGCACGGTCATCGGGCAGACCTGCACGCTGGCCATTCTGGCGGGTCTGGTCGTCGGCCTGTTCATCTTCGCCATCACGCCGTACGTGGCCCAGTTCCTCAATATGTCCGAGGCCGCGTCGGCCTACTTCAACAGCTACATGCGCATCATCGCCCTGGGCGTGCCGTTCGCGTCGACCTTGTTCGGGCTGATCGCCTGCGCCCGCGGCGCGGGTGATTCCATCTCGCCGCTGTGGGCCATGGTGGTCCGCAACATCGTCAACATCGTCGTGTCCTGGTGCGCCTCGGGGGCCGAGGTGTTCGGCTACGCCCCGATCTTCTCGCTGGACATGGGCGTGGCCGGCATCGCCATCGGCACCGTGATCGGTGACATCGCGGGCATGCTGGTCATCCTGGCCCAGGCCCGCTCGGGACGCTGGTCGGTCCGGCTCCGGCTGACACGCATGAAGCCGCACTGGATCACCATCCACCGCATCCTGCGGCTCGGCCTGCCCAACTTCGCCGAGACGCTGGGCATGTGGGTGGGCAACGCCCTGATCGTGGTCTTCGTCGGCCTGCTGGCCCGCCAGCTCGGCACGGAGGGCCTGCTGGGGGCCCACATCATCGCCATCCGCATCGAGGCCTTCAGCTTCCTGCCCGGCTTTGCGATGGGCGCGGCCGCGGCCACGCTGGCCGGTCAGTACCTGGGCGCCCGGCGTCCGGACCTGGCCCGCCGCGCCGTGCTGATCTGCACCGGCGTGGCCAGCGCCATGATGGCCGTGTTCGGCCTGGCGTTCGTGCTCTTCTCCAGGACCATCACCGGCTGGTTCAGCCCGCAGGAAACCCACCTCGCGCTCGTCCCCACCCTGCTGATCATCTGCGGCGCGGTCCAGATCCCCTTCGCCGTCAGCATCGTGCTGCGTTCGGGGATGCGCGGGGCCGGCGACGTCCGAGGCGTGATGGTGCTGACCTGGATCACCACCTACGCGCTCCGCCTGCCGCTGGCGTACATCTGCTCGGGCGTGGACATCCCGGTCCCGGAGTTCCTGGGCAACGGCGTGATCGAGAACCCCGCCCCGTGGGAGCCCTCGCTGGCCGGCCTCTGGATCGGACTCTGCTCCGAACTGGTCCTCCGCGGCCTGCTGTTCGGGGCGTACTTCATGCGGGGAAACTGGCTCAAAGCCCGGGTCTGATCCGCTGTGTTGGCAGCTCAGTGCGAGGGCATGAAGATCGTCTCGCCCGGCTTGGCGTCTGTCTCACCGATGACGCAATCGACGATCTTCTCGGCCACGGCGTCGGGGTCGAGGGTCTTGTCGCGGGGCAGCACCTTTTCGTTCCACATCGAGCGGAGCATGCCGGTCTCGATGGCGCCGGGCGCCACGGAGTATGCCCGGACCTTGGACTTGGGGCCGCCCTCGTTGGTGAGCGCGCGGCAGGCGGCGTTGAGGGCCGACTTGGCGCAGCCGTAGACGCCCAGGCCGGGGAACGGGTCCTTGGTGGACATGGACGAGGTGAAGACCACCGCGCCGCCGTCGGGGCCCATGGCCCGGACGCAGCGGGCGGCCAGGTCGATCGGGCCGAGCGCGTTGATCTCGAAGGTGGCCCGCAGGTCGTCGATGGTGTGGTCCCTGAGCTTCTTGAGGCCTGCCGCGCCGGCGTTGTTGACCACCGCGTCGATGCGTCCGAAGGCGTTCAGCGTCTGCTCCACGATGCGGGCGCGGTCGGAGTCACTCGTGACGTCGGCGGCGATGGCGATCCAGACCAGGTTTTCCGGGCCGAGCAGGTCGCCGGTCTCACGGAGCGTGGCTTCGGTCCGGCCGACCAGGGCGACCTGGTAGCCCGCGTCCACCAGACGCCGGGCCACACACCGGCCCACGCCCGAACCCGCTCCCGTCACGATCGCCGCTTTGCCGTCGCTCATCCGATGACTCCTCTTCTGGACCCGAGTATTCGCCCGTGAACCGGCTCCGATGCATAGGCTCCCGCACGATGCCCGGCACCAAGACCCTGACCCTGGCCCATTCCCCCGACGCCGACGATCTGGTGATGTGGTGGCCGCTGACCGGCCAGCGGCATCCGGGCGCGGGGCGGTTTTCGGAACCGCAGCTGGACACACGGGGTCTGGCGTTCGACCTGACCGCCCGGGACGTGGAGGAACTCAACAAGCTGGCGGTGACGGGCGATTCGGCCTACGACATCACGGCGATCTCGGCGGCGGCCTACCCGGCCATCGCCGACCGCTACGCCATCACGCGGGCCGGCTCGTCGTTCGGGGAGCACTACGGGCCCAAGCTGGTGGTGCGGAAGGATGCGGCCATCGAGACGATGGAAGATCTCGACGGGGATCTGATCGCCATCCCGGGGCGGAACACCACGGCGTACCTGACCCTGCGGCTGGCCCGCCCGGGCGTGCGGGTGGTCGAGATGCTGTTTTCGGACATCCCCGGCGCGGTGGCCCGCGGCGATGTGGACGCCGGCCTGCTGATCCATGAGGCGCAGCTGACGCTCGCCGAGCACGGGCTGCGGGCGGTGGCGGACATGGGGCAGTGGTGGGGCACGCAGACGGGCATGCCGCTGCCGCTGGGGCTGAACGTGGTTCGCCGCGATCTGCCGGACGTGGATGCTCTGTGCGATCTGCTGGCCGAGTCGGTGGCCATCGCGGCCCGGGAGCGGGAAGCATCGAAGGCGTTTCTGAAGCGCAACAACGCGGGCAAGCCCGAGTGGGATGACGACGCGCTCCTGGACCGGTATCTGGACATGTATGTCAGCCCGATGACGGTGAACATGGGCGAGCGCGGGCGGGCGGCGCTGGCGGAGCTGTACCGGCGGGCGCACGCCGCCGGTCTGATCGATGCCGTGCCGGCGCTGGATGTGCGCTGAAGGGGATAGTCACGGATGAACGCGCTCGAAAAACTGCGTGAGGTGACCGACACGATCGGGACTTCCAAAAACGGCCTGCAGATCGTGGACGCGTGGGCGCTGGCGGGGCGGCTGCTGAGCCGGTTCCCGGTCGATGCCGCCGAGTCCAAACGGGTGTTGAGTGAGAAGGACCACCCCGGGCTGGACGCGCTCGTCCGGGGGTTGGAGAACCCGGCCCCCAAGGTGCAAGCGGGCCCCGGGGTTTCCGAAGGAGATATGACGGCCGCGCTCAAGGCGGTCCGCAAGCGGCTTAAACTGACCCGCCTCGACCAGGAGTCGAAACTGGGCGGGCGATACACCTCCGGCGGGAAGAAATCGGACATCAACGCGATTGTGCCCCCGACAGAGTTTCCCGCGGAAGTCTGGCGGGCGCTGGAGGAGGCGGGCAAACTGAGGCGCGTGGGGGGCGGCATGTACGAGGAGATCTGAGCCAGGATGGCGGTGCGAAGGCGATATGCGGGGCAGGATGCGGAGGGGTTGCCGCGGTCGCTGCGGCTGGCGAAACTGCTGGACGCGAAGTTTGCCTTGCCCGGGACCTCGTTTCGCTTCGGGCTTGACCCCCTGATCGGGTTGATTCCGGTCGCCGGGGACGCGGTCGCGTTCGGGCTGGGATCGCTGATCGTGATCGACGCGTGGCGGCTGGGGGTTCGAAAACGGATTCTCGCGCGGATGGTGCTGAACCTGGGGGTGGACTGGCTGATCGGTTCGATCCCTGTGGTGGGCGACGCCGCGGACTTTGTGATCAAGCCGAACCGGGCGAACGCGCGCCTACTCAAGCGGGAACTGGGGATCGATCCGACGTTCTGACTCGGGCGCGTGCTTGCACGGGTGGCGGTCAGGGGCAGCCCTCGTTGTACCGCTGGATGTACGCTGCGACATCGAAGAAGTTGAGGGTGTTGAACGGGGCGGCGATGTCCGCGACCGGGCTGGCGGCGTTGAACAGGCTCAGAAACTCGGCGACATCGAAGAAGTTGAGCACGCCGAAGGGCGGGGCCAGATCCACCACGCAGGCGGTTCGGAGCAGCACGTTGTCCAGGAATACGGTCTCGGCGACGATCGATCCGAACTCCGCCGGGATGTACA
>CAYNRF010000187.1:0-6607 GCA_964399525.1 uncultured Phycisphaeraceae bacterium
GAAGATGGCCCGCGACTACATGAAGGAACAGGGCTACCCCCGCCTGGCGGCGTGACACCCCGACCGGACGGGCGCGAACAGGAACCGGCCTCGCACTGACACCACCCTGTCAGTGGCGGCCCGCGACGCACCGCAAGTTCCACACACGCTGACAACCGTCTGTCAGTCGCACGCACAAACCACATCGTCATCGGTTGGAAAATCACCCAGGCGTGGTACGGTTCACACGACGCCGGAAGCGTCCTCGCACGCCGCACGGTGCGAACACAAGGGAGTCACAGATGAATAGAACGCTTGCAACAGCGGGCGCGGTCGCCGCGCTCATGGTCGCCCCGTCGGCCCTCGCCCAGGACTGCGAATGGTCCGCCCTGGGGACCGGCACCAACGACCGGGTCCGCGCGATGGCCGTGTTCGATCAGGGTTCGGGGCCCGAGCTCTTTGCCGCGGGGAACTTCAGCACCGCCGGCGGGGTCGACACCACCCAGATCGCACGCTGGAACGGCGCGAGCTGGCAGCCCGTGGGCGGCGCTGGCCTGAACAACAATGTCCGCGATCTGTATGTCTACGACGACGGTTCCGGGCCCGCTCTGTTCATCGGCGGTGACTTCGCCAGCTTCAACGTGGTCCGCTGGACGGGCAACGACTACGCCCCGGTGGGCTTCGGCTTTGACGGGCCCGTGCACGCGCTGATCGCCTTCGATGACGGCACCGGCACCGCGCTCTACGCATGTGGCAGCTTCCGCTTCGCCAACGGCCAGCCGGCGTCCCGCGTCGCCAGATGGAACGGATCCGCCTGGGAAGCCCTGGGCGGCGGGGTCAACGATCACGCCTACGCCATGACCGTCTTTGACGACGGCACGGGGCCCGCTCTGTACGTCGGCGGCAACTTCACCCGGGCCGACGGTCAGATCGTCGGACGCATCGCCCGCTGGAACGGCACGGCCTGGTCGGCGCTGGGCCCGGGCCTGAACCTGACCGTCAACGCGCTGGCCGTGTTCGATGACGGCTCCGGCCCGGCGCTGTACGCCGGCGGGCGGTTCACGACCGCGGGCGGCCAGCCCGCGAACAGCGTCGCGCGCTGGGACGGGACCGCATGGACCGCCGTCGGGGGGGGGATCGATCCCGACGACAACACCGTGAACACCATGACCGTCTTCGACAACGGCGACGGCCCGGCTCTGTACGCCGGCGGGCAGTTCACCGTCGCGGGTGGCCTGCCCGCGTCCAACATCGCCCGCTGGGACGGCGCCGCCTGGACTGCGCTGGGAGCCGGCACGGACGGACGCGTGGTCGAGCTGGTGGTGCTGGATACGGGAACCGGCCCGGCGTTGTACGCGGGCGGCAACTTCATCAACGCCGGCGGCACGCAGGTCAACCACGTCGCCCGATGGAGCTGCGGCGTCACCGTCCCGGGCGACTTCGCCACCATCCAGCAGGCCATCGACGCCACGCCGGCCGGCCAGCGGCGCATCATCAGCGTCGCGCCGGGCACCTACGCGGGCCCGATCGATTTCAAGGGCAAGAACGTGACGGTCCGCGGGGCGGGCGCCGGGCAGACCATCCTCGACGGCGCCTCCGGGCAGGATCTCTCGGTCGTGCGGTTCTCCGGCGGCGAGCCTGCCACCGCCTCGCTCGAGCGGGTCACGGTCCGCGGCGGCCTGACCGGCACGCCCCGGCCCGACAACAACGCCATCCTCACCGGCGGCGGCGTGTTCAGCTACAACTCGGCCGCGTCGATCCGGGACAGCGTCATCCGCAACAACCGGGCCGCGTTCGGCGGCGGCGCGTACTTCTGGAACTCCACCGGCTCGATCGAACGCGTCGAGTTCCGCAGCAACACCGCCTTCACCGACGGCGGCGGGCTGCAGATCATCCGCGGCGCGCCGTCCGTGACGGATTGCGTCATCGAAGACAACTTCGCCAACAGCCGCGGCGGCGGCATCCACGCCGTCCGCGTGCTGACCACCATCCGGTCCACCGTCATCCGCGACAACCGCAGCGACAACATCGCCGGCGGGATCTCCTGGTCGCCGAGCGGGGTCAACGACTCGTTCCTCGCCCTGGTCGACACCGAGGTAATCGGCAACACCGCCGACGTGCAGGGCGGCATCGGGGTGCAGCAGAACGGCGCGCTCGTGCAGATGTCCCTCCAGGACACGACGGTCTGCGAGAACGTGCCCGCGCCCAACGTCTCCGGGCTGTACGACGACCTGGGCGGCAACCAGGTGTGTGTCTGCGCACCCGACCTGGACGACAACGGGCTGCTCAACTTCTTCGACATCGCCGCCTTCGCCCTGCTGTTCCAGCAGCAGAACCCGGCCGCCGACTTCAACGCGGACGGCGTCTTCAACTTCTTCGACTTCTCCGCCTACCTGGGGGCTTTCAACGCCGGCTGCCCGTGACCGACCGGAGAGACGCCCGTGCGCCCGGCGAAAGCCGGGCGTTCGGCTTGGCGAGCAGCAGCCAACGCGCAGGAGATTCGGGTCCATGTCAATCCGGCGAATGCCGCACGCCGCTGCATCACACGGGCATCTCTCCCTGACGCTCGGGCCTCGGAGTTAGCTTCGCGCAGGAGGGATCCAGCGGTGACTAGCATCTGAACTGTCTTGCATAAAGGAGTTCTCGATGCGTGTTGCCGCTGTTCTCGCGCTGGTCGTGCTCATCGCGCAGGCGTCCGCTCAGACGTCCTTCACCTACCAAGGCCGCCTCGATGCGCTGGGCGATCCTGCGAACGGGTTGTACGACATGCGCTTCCGCCTGTACGACGGACCGAACACGCCGGCGCAGCTTGGCCCCACGCAGTGCCTGGACAACGTGTCGGTCACGGACGGCGTCTTCACCACCACCCTGGACTTCGGATCCCAGTTCACCGGCAGCGGCGACCGCTTTCTTGAGATCGAGATCCGCCAGGACACCGGACTGACCTGCGGCAATCTCTCCGGCTTCACGCTGCTGGCGCCCCGCCAGCAGATCATGAGCGCGCCGCGCGCCACGGTCGCCATGGTGGCGTCTTCGGCCTCGATCGCCACGGTCGCCACCGCCCTGATCCGGCCCGACGGCACCACCCCGAACGTGGTCAACGTGACCAACGCCGGCAATGTCGGCGTAGGGACGGCGGCCCCCGTCGCCCGGCTGCATGTGGCCGGGGGCGACATCGTCGCGGGCGCGACCGGGAAAGAGTGGATGCTCCACACCCGGTCGTCCTTCAACGGCGAGTTCCTGCAGATCACGGACGCCGACAACGGGATCTTCCAGTTCCAGCGGGGGCTGTTCGTCCACGAGAACGGCAGCGTCGGGATCGGGGCCGTCCCGGATGGCTCACGCAAGCTGTTCGTCAACGGGCAGATCGGCATCCCGCCCACGTTCCGCGTCAAGTCCATCCACGGCGCCAGCTTCCTGCCCGATGTGGTCAGCCGTGATCTAAGCGGATGGGGTTACTACGACGTTTCCGGTGTCACAGGCTATGGCGCCGGCGGTGATCGATTCGTGGCGCCGGTGGAGCTGCCGGATTTTTGCCAGGTGCAGCGGATCGAGATGACCTTCGTCGATAATCGCACCACCGACTTCACGCTGATCTTCGGCCGCACCCTCACGACCAACGGCAACGTTGCCAATGTCGCGTCGGTCAGCACCAGCGGCCAGAGCGGGCTGGTCCGCGTGGTGGGCGTGGACCTGGGCGGATATTCCATCAGCAACAACTCGGCCGTGTACTGGCTTTCCGCCGACCTCAACAGCTTCGGGAACGACATCCACAAGATCATCGCCGTCCGCATCCAGTACACCATCACGTCGCCACTGCCGTAGCGTCCCGGCCCGCGGGCGGCGGGGAGGGCTCCGGCCCGGCCGCCGTTGTCCGGGCCTTACAATCCCCCCATGACCACCACCGCCACCGCCACGGGCGACCTGGGCCGGCGCATCGCCGGGGAGCTGGACGAGCTGACCCGGATCCGCCGGGACATCCATGCCCACCCGGAGATCCGCTTCGAGGAGCACCGGACCAGCCGGTTGGTTCAGGACGAACTGGCCCGTCTGGGCATCACCTTCGTCGCCGGACTTGGGGGAGAGACCCCTGGCCAGGGCACCGGGGTGCTCGCCCACCTGCCGGCCACCGTCGACCGGCCGGGCCCCTGCGTCGGATTGCGGGCCGACATGGACGCCCTGCCCATCGCCGAGCGCACCGGCAAGGCGTGGGCCTCGACCGTCCCCGGCAAGATGCACGCCTGCGGGCACGACGGGCACACCACCATCCTGCTCGGCGCCGCCCGGGTGCTGGCCGCCACCGAGCACCGGCCCAACCCGGTCACCTTCGTCTTCCAGCCGGCCGAGGAGGGCGGCGGGGGCGGCGAACTGATGTGCCGCGACGCCTGCCTGACCGGCGGGCCCAACGGGGATCTGGGTCCGCCCATCGCCCGCATGTACGGCCTGCACGGGTGGCCGGGCCTGCCCTTCGGCGTCATCGGCACCCGGCCCGGCCCGCTGCTGGCCGCCACCGACGAACTGCACGTCACCGTCCGCGGCCGGCAGGCCCACGCGGCCTACCCCCATCTCGGGGCCGACCCGATCGTGGCCGCCGCCCAGATCGTGACCGCCGCGCAGACCCTGGCCAGCCGCGCCGTCTCGCCCCTGGACTCCATCGTGGTCACCTTCGGCACGTTCCACGCCGGCACCGCGACCAACGTGATCCCCGAGACCGCCGTGCTGACGGGCACCCTGCGGACGCTGCGGGCCGAGACCCGGTCCCTGGCCAAGGCCCGCCTGACCGAGCTGGTCGCCTCGACCGCCCGGGCCCTGGGCTGCGAGGGCGTGCTCGAGATCGAGGAGGGCTACCCCGTCACGATCAACGATCCGGCCGAGACCGACCGGGTGCTGGCCACGGCCCGGGAGGCAGACTTTGCGCGGGGGGGGGTGGTCGTGCCCGAGCCGACCATGGGCGGCGAGGATTTCGCGTTTTATGCGAACCGCGTGCCCTCCTGCTTCTATCTCTTGGGGCTGAGACCCGAAGATGCCGATCAGATGCCTCAGTTGCACCAGCCGGAGTTCGATTTCCCCGACGGGGCCATCGCGGCCGGTGTGGAGATGATGTGCCGCCTGGCGCTGCGCTAGCATGGGACCATTCCCCGGCCGCCAACGCCCCTCAAGCAGCGGGAACGGCTCCAGCCGGGTCGTCCGGGAACCGATGGGAGTGTCTATGAGCGTTCGCAACAAGATCCTGATGGGCCTGACCGGCCTGGCCCTCGTCACCGTCCTGACCGGTTGCCGCGTCGAGCGGACCGAGGGGCAGCGTCACCAGGCCCGCGCCATCGACGGCGTGCTGCGTGCCGAGTCCGCCCGCCTCAACGAGGCCCCCCTCAGCGAGCAGACCCTCGAGGACTACGCCCGCCTGAACCACCTCTACCAGGAGCTGCTCCACGCCGCCGTCCGCTCGGGCGAGGCCGAGCCGCTGACCGTGCAGGAAGCCGAAGACAAACTGCGCGCCATCGCCTCCGAGGCCCGCCTGCTGCCCGCCTACCAGGACTGGTCCCCCGAGGCCCAGAAGAACTTCGAAGAACAGTTCTGGCGCTTCCGCCTGAAGAAGTGGCAGCAGTGGCGCGGCCCGGGCTACATCTACGAGTGAGCCTCGCCATCGCATGACCGAACGAACCGGCCGCGAGGCCGGTTTTTTCATGTGCGGATCACCGCGTGGACACGGCAAGGACGGAACCCCGGCCCCCTTTGTGACTCGTCGGACGATGAAAACGGGGACCGGCCATATGCCGGCCCCCTCGGTGCGAGCAGGTCCGATCCGGGATGACCTACGGACGGGGCCCGTCCGTCTGTTGTTCTTCTGGCGGCCCGGACATGGCCGAGCCCGTTGCGGACCGATCGTCCACCATCGGGGACTTTTCAGAGGCCCGTTGCTCGCGCAGCCATTCGATCAGCGGGCCCGGGTCTTCCCAGATCGCTTCGAGCAGCGGACGCAGTTCCGGGTCACCCATCGGGTCCGAGTCGGCGGGATCCGGCATGTGATACGCCATGGTGTGAGTCCTTTCTGAGTCAGTCTCTGTGCCGCGATCGATCGAAGGAGCAGGATTCCCCGGTCGGCGGCCGAATGTTCGACCGTCTCGCGGCACGATGAGCGGAACGGTCCAGATCGTTCGGGGTCGTCGGGACGGGCGTGAATGAACCCCTGGATGTCCGCCCGCCGGCAATGTTGAAAGGCCTGATCCCGACACCGTTCGTCAGAGGGGCGACACGGCCTTCACCGTTCACGATCGATTCCCTGATCGCACGTTCGCCTGCGAGCCTTTGGGGAACACGCGGGGAACGTCCGGTCCGGCTGCGTTTCGCGAGCCACACGCAACGCTTACAGGGCATGGCCTCCCCCTTGCTGCGGAGGTCGCTGTTCGTCGGTCCTGGCCGGATTGTCCATCGCGTCTTGCTCGATGGGGCCTCCGGTGCCGGCGGGGTCACGCGGCATCTGATCTTCTTCGAAGATACTCAGATGAGCGATCATCATCTCGGCGTACTTCGCACGCATCCACTCAGGGCTTCCCTGCTTCATGATCGGCCTCCTCGGTGATGCGGCCGACGGACGAACTGTCC
This sequence comes from uncultured Phycisphaeraceae bacterium, assembly GCA_964399525.1. GTDB lineage: Bacteria > Planctomycetota > Phycisphaerae > Phycisphaerales > UBA1924 > UBA6054. Next base: position 6,583 of record CAYNRF010000187.1, read on the forward strand.
TTCAACGCCCACAATGCTGTAGCCG
>CAYNRF010000188.1:0-670 GCA_964399525.1 uncultured Phycisphaeraceae bacterium
TGGCGAAGGCGGTCTTGGGCAGGTTGAGGGTCTTCTTGTAGTTGGGTTTTTCGGCGGTGTCGGACATGGCTTGGTCACCTCGGCCCGCGGGGATGGCCGCGGGGGTGGGAGATTCGGGGGCGGGATCATTGGGATGACGGACGGTGGGGGGGTGGGGGGGTGGGGATGGTTGGTCGGCCGAGGGTGTCCCCTTCGGCGGCCCCGCGAGCGGGTCGGGCCGGCATGAAACCCCGGCTCGCCCCTCAGCGGGGCAAGCTAATTCGGCGGCTCTGCACCGCCCCGGGATTGCCGGCGTCCGTCGTCATGCACCGAGTATATCGATCAATCCGGCCCGGGGAATGAACCCGCGTGCCGGGGAATGTCAGGCGGGGAGCCGGGCGACCCACGCGTGCAGCACCGCCTCGAACGCCCTGCGGTTCGCCCGCAGGGCCTTGCCGGTGCCCAGCCGGGCCATGCACCGGTCGGTGGCCAGCCATTCGAGCAGGCCGGCGGGGTCGGGCACGGCCATGTCCGGCACGGACGTCCGCTTCCTGGCCCCGGTGTGGAGGATGACGCAGACCGAGTCCGTCGGCCGCAGGTGGAAGGTGGCGAAATCGTCCGCGAGCCGGAAGCTGGGGGCGTTCCACTTGATGCCCTCGGTCGCGGCTGGGACCGCCTGGCGGATCACGCC
>CAYNRF010000188.1:680-6574 GCA_964399525.1 uncultured Phycisphaeraceae bacterium
GCGGGTGGTCGACGGTATCCATGAATGCGTCGGGGTCGGCTTTGGCGGGCATGGCGGGACGGTATTCGAGTGCAACAACAAAGCCCAGGGACAGTGTCCCTGGGCTTGCATGTCAATGCGGTGGATCACGGGGCCTGCGGGGAACCGGGGTTCCTTGTGCCCCTCATCAATCCTCCCTTTCGGGACGATCTACCCCGGCTCACCACCGCGTGGGGCTCAGTGGTGCTCGAAAATCGTCTGCGTCCGCAGGACCAGGCCCTCGCGGGCGATCATGTGGTAGGCCTGGATGTGCACCTCGCGGGCGAAACGCTGGGTGTCGATGATCGACATGCACGCCCCGGCCTCGTCGGTCCAGCGGTAGGCGAGCGCCCGGGTCTCGCGGGCGAGCTCGTCGAGTTCCTCGTAGGTGGCGTGGTAGAGGTTCTCGCCGAGCTGCTCGGTCTGGGCGCTGGTCATGTAGCCCAGGCCCATGTCCTCGAAGCGCCGATCCATCTCCCGCTCGCCCGCACAGAGGAACGCCTCCACGACGCCGGAGTCCGGCAGGCCGCGTTCCTGATCGGTGACCAGCTCGGTCAGGGCGTGGCCGTTGCAGTCGAACCGGAGGGTGTGCCGGCCGGGCATCAGCCAGGCTTCGAAGGTGTACCGGCCGTGGCTGATGGTCCGCCGTTCGCGGATCTCGAACAGCTCGGGGTGAACCCCTCGGTTGTAAATAATGGACTGATAGGTCTGCAGAGCACTCGGAGCGGCGGGTGCGACTCGGATGGGCGCCATCGGAGATTCCTTCCCCTGCTGTGGCCCCCTGTGCGGAGAGGGGCCGGCTGACCACCCGCGTGAAACTCTCGGCAGAACGCCGAGTTGGCCGATGCCTGATCCGACTTCCACCGGATTTTCGGACCAGACGCGGTCCGGGTTCGAGGCAGACCTGAAAGAAGTTTCACGCGAGACCACCACAACATATCCGCAGCGTGCAAGATCAATCCACAACCATTAGAATGATTCGTCAGAAAGTTACCCCATATTGAACCACTCCATGGGCAAAACCCGGTGACACACCCACGAACACAATCCGCCCATCCGCTCGAGATCCTCGACAGGGCCCCGTGGCAGGAGCGGATCGCGGCCCTGAGCGAAGCGCTGCGCGTGGTCCCGGACCCGGAGCGGGAAGCCGTGGCGCTGCGTCTGTTCGAAGCGGCGTCCGCCGCGCGGGCCCCGGAACGGGCCCAGGCGCTCGGCCCGATCGAACTGCTGACCCGCTGGCCCGACCGGGCCCGCATCCGCCACGCCGAGACCGCCATGCTGGGCCTGGTCAGCGCCTGGGACGCGGTGCCCGGCCAGACGCGGGCGCTCGCGTCGGGCCTGTCACGGGACCGCTGGCTGCGGATCGCCGCGACGGCGGCCGGCTCGCCCGACCCGCGGGCGCGCACGGGGGTGGCCCGCTTCGCCGAGGACACGGCCGACCCGGGTCTGGGCGGCGTCGTGTGCGCGCTGCTGCGCGACGAGCACCAGGAGGTCCGCCGGCACGCCGACCGCGCGCTGCTCCGCCTGGCGATGACCATGCTCACGCACCTGCCCGACGAGCTGCTCGGAGCCGACTTTGGCGCCATCGCGGACCGGCCGGTGGTGACGCTGACGGCCGACCCGGCGGTGATCGCGCTGGAGCGGGTCGAGCTGTGCCGGCACATCGCCGACGCGTGCTGGGCCTTCGCCGAGCACCGCTGCCGCGCCCCGCTGATCGCGGCGCTGCTGATCCTGGACCGGCTGCCGGGCGGCACGATGGAACGGGCCGTGGCGTCGCGCATCCGTCGCCTGCTCAACGAGTCGGCGCACCCCAGCCACGCGCCGATCCGCACGGTGCTGCGCAGCACGCCCTCGCCGATGCTGCGCGAGCGGGCGCTGCGGTGGATCGTGCTCGACCCGGTGCGTTCGACCTGCGTGGACCGGCTCGGCTCGGCCGACTCGGTGCACGAGCACGAGATCGTGCTGCGCCGCGCCACGCTGGCCCTGCGCCCCAAGCGCGGCGACCGCCTGCGCTCGGTCCGCCCCGGCGCCGACCGCGAGCACGCGCCCGTCCCCGACGCCCGCACACTGGCAAGGCTCTCGCCCCAGGCCCGCCGCGGCATGGTGCGCTTCGTCAACCTGATCGGCATGGAGGAGCAGGCCCGCCGCGCCGCCCTCGAGCCCACGCTCGCCGACGAGGACCCTCTGGTCCGCCTGTGGGGCGCCCACGCGGCGCATCCCGCCGACCTGAGCGACTACGCCTTCGACCCCGACGCCTCCGTGGCCCGCTCGGCGGCCCAGCGATGGTCCACCCTCGGCGTGGCCGGGCCGCAGTTCGGATCCGCCTCCTGGGCGAAGCGGACGCAGACCGCCGGCCTGCTGGCCCGCTCACCGCACGCCCCGGTGCGTGAGCTGGGCGTGCTGGAGCTCGAGCGGCTCGACCCGTTCGCGGGCACGCCCGCGGGGCGGGTGGCCGCCCGTCGGCTGCACGAACGCGATCCGGTGGCCTTCGTGCGCTCGGTGCGCGAGCGTCTGGCCGACCCCGCCGGCGTGCTCGACGCGGTGATGCTCGTGCGGGCGATGGGCCTGGCGGCCCGCTTCGAGAGGGACCGGGTGGCGCTGGCCACCACCGACGCCGACGACCGGGTGCGGGCCACGGCGGTGGCGGCGCTGGGAACGGTGGATTCCGAGCCAGCCAGGCGGGTCGTGCGGGCCTCGCTGAACGCCCCGGACCCGCGGGTGCGGTCCAACGCGGTCGAGGCGGTCGGCATCGACGACGCGGTGCTGCTCGAGTACAAGGACGACCGCAGCCACCGGGTCCGCGCCAGCGCGGTCCGCCGCCTGCTCGGCCCGCACGCCGACGGAGCCAACGGGAGCGCGCGTGCCCGCGAGACCGCGGCCGAGGCGCTGGCGCGGATGCTCGCGGACGATCGGGCCGAGCACCGGCTCTCCGCGGCGTGGGCGGCCGAGCGGGTGGTGCTGGCCGAGCACCGCGACGCGCTGGGCGCGGGCTGGCGACCGCTGGTCCGCCGCGTGGTCGACGCGGCCGAACGCGATCAGGACGCGCGGGTCCGCCTGCGGGCCGCCCGCTGTGTCCGGCGGCTGGAATCCGCGGTCGGCGTCGGGCAGGGAGGTTCGGCGGCGTGAGCGGCGAACCCACCGTGCTGATCGTGCCCGGGCAGGCCGCCCCGCAGCCCGGACCGCCCCCGGGCGGACCGGCGGCGACGCTGGCCTGGGTGGCGTTGACGGTCCTTGTGGTCGCGAGCGTGTGGGCGGGGCTCAACGGCCGCCGCCGCCGCCGCACGGATCCGCGGGAGCTGGCCTTCCGCAGGCTGGCCTCGTCCCAGGGCTGGTCGCGTTCGCAGGTGCGCTCGCTGCGGCGGGCCGCGGCGGGCCTGGGGCTCGAATCGCCCGTGGGCCTGGCGGTCAGCCCGTCGCTGGCGGGCCGCGTGCTCGCCGAGGGCGGCCGCGGTCAGTCGTTCGGCGGCTGAAGCGACGGCCCCGGCTCGTGGCGGCACTCGACCAGCTCCACCGGCTCGTCCGACTCGGCGTTGAGCAGGCGGGACCAGACGATGGACGCCCAGTCGTTGTGGTCGATCAGCAGCGTGCAGGCCGCGTCGGCGCAGTCGGTCCCGTCGCCGCACGGCCGTGACCCGGATTCGCAGTTGAGGTTGCGGGCGTAGGGCGACGGCTGGATCACGCCGTCGGCGTTGAAATCCACCGGGAACCCCAGCACGCCGAGCGGCTCGCGGACGGCGCTCTCGTCGATGGTGTTGTTGACGCCCCACGAGTAGTCCAGCCCGCCGTTGCCGAACGTGTTGCCGTCGGTGTCGACGCCGGTGAACTGGTGGCGGTAGTTCATGACGGAGTTGTAGTTGGGCTTCCAGTTGCGGTTCTCGAACCCGCCGTGGCGCAGGCCGAGGTTGTGGCCCAGCTCGTGCATGATGGTCTGGGACTGGTTGTAGCTGGACAGGTAGTCGACCATGGTGACCATGAAGTCATCGCCGACGATCTCGGCCACGCCCGAGGCGCGGTTGGTGGCCGAGTTGAAGCGGTTGGCGAAGACGGCGTAGTGGAAATAGCCGAGCCGCCGGGGGTCAAAGTAGGCCTGCTTGTAGACGCGGAAGTCCTCGGGGAAGAGGATGAACACGGGCGCCCCGGGCAGCTGGTTGCCCCCGCTGAACAGCCCCCCCTGGCCGTAATCGAGATGGACGCGGATGCCGTCGGGTGCGTCGTACGGGTTGCGCACCGGGGCGTCGGCGAAGGCCTGGACCAGACGCTGGACGGCCAGGGCCCGCGGCCGGAAGTCGCGGAACACGCCCTCGAACTCGCCGGCGAACCAGTCGCACTCGATGAAGATGTCCCTGCGCAGCGGGCTGGCCCCCAGCGCGGGCAGGTCCAGACCGTCCAGCGTCCCGAAGACCTCGTCGGCGTCGGACAGGCCGTCGCCATCGGTGTCGGGATCGAGCGGGTCGGTGCCGGTGGCGAAGGGGCCGCGCGGCACGCCGTCGTCCGACTCGGCCCAGTCGGGGATGCCGTCGGCGTCGGTGTCCCGGTCGCAGCCCTGAGAGGTGAAGCCGAGATACGACGCCAGATCGAAGAAGTTGACGGCCCCCCAGGGCGGGGCGATGTCGGCCGCGGGGTCGGCGGCGGCGTGCATCTGCACGTAGCGGGCCAGATCGAAGAAGTTGATCACACCGGCCGGCTCGGCCAGGTCGATGGGACATCGGTTGCGGGGCTGGTCGAGGTACTGCGCCCACGCCGCCGGGCAGAGACAGACCACACCCAGGGCGGCGACGCCCAATGTCCCGTGCATGACCACTCCTCCGACTCCGTGGGGAAGCGTACCCGGCGGCGGGCCCGCCGCCGCGGCCAATCCGGCGAGGATCACGGTTTCAGGTGCGTCCGATGGTCAGATCGGTCGTTCCCCGGATCTTCTCGGCGGCCATTTTCTCCCAGCCGCTGCCCAGTTCACCCAGGGGGTCCGGAGGGACGATGTCCACCTTCTTCTCCCCGAGCCTGGCCTGGCCGGACTCGACGCGGGCCTGGAAGTCCTTGCACTCGGCCAACAGGCGGTCGAGGATCTCCTCCTCGGGCACGGTGGCGACCCGCTCGCCCTGCACATAGATGATGCCCTTGCGGTCGCCGGCGAAGACGGCCACGTCGGCGCCCTCGGCCTCGCCGGGGCCGTTGACCACGCAGCCCATCACCGCGACCTTCATGGGCACGCGGATGTCGCTGGCCAGTTTCTTGTTCACATCCTGCACCAGGGTGAACAGGTCCACCTGGATGCGCCCGCAGGTGGGGCAGGCGATCAGTTCGGCCCCCTTGCGCTCGCGCAGGCCCAGCGTCCAGAGCAGTTCCAGGCCGTCCTGCACCTCGTAGATGGGGTCGTTGGCGTAGGAGATGCGGATGGTGTCGCCGATGCCGTTGGCCAGCAGCGTGCCCAGCGCGACGACCGAGCGGATGCAGCCGGTCTCCTTGGGGCCGGCATGCGTGACGCCCAGGTGCAGCGGGTGGGGGAAGCGCCGGGCGATCTCGGTGTAGGCGTCGATCACCACCGTCGCGTCCATGGACTTGGCCGAGATGGCGATGTCGAAGAAGTCGTTCTCGTAGAAGATGTCCAGGTATTCCTCGAGCTTGGCGATCATGATGGCCAGCATGTAGCCGTGCTTCTGGTGGCTGAAGACGGCGCCGAGTTCCTTGGCGCGCTTCTGCTTGTCCTTGCGCTCGATGATCGAGCCCTCGTTGACGCCCACGCGGATGGGGATGCCGGCGTCCTTGCAGGCGCGGATCACGTCCTCCACCTGCGCCCGGTCGTGGATGTTGCCGGGGTTGAGGCGGATCGTGTGCACGCCCGCCTCCACGGCCTCCAGGGCCCGCTGGAAGGGGAAGTG
>CAYNRF010000189.1:0-6408 GCA_964399525.1 uncultured Phycisphaeraceae bacterium
GACCGAGGACGGCACCACCCACAACGTGACCATCACCATCGACGGCGCCAACGACATCATGGTCGGCCCCGTTGCGGACGTGGCAATCGTCACTGACGGAACCCGAGCGAATACTGTAGCTGAGTTCAGTGGGCTTACGCTGACCGCGAACGACAACCTCGGCGGCTCTTCAACAGTCACCTACACCGTCTCGAACCTTCGCTCTGCGGGCGGGGGTAGCGCCGAAGGCGCGTCGCTTGGGCTCGTGGCCAACGCATCACTGTCGGATACCTTTACGCTCACAATCTCTGGATCGAGCACTTCGGCCTTCCTGTTTGACTACCAGCTGTCTTTCGACAACGGGACGACCTTCTCGGAAGCAGCAACCGTGACCGTGCATCGACTGATGTCGAGCTTTACGGCTAACACCCTGTCCTTGCCGGGCGGTTCTGTAGCAACGTATGATTTCTCGTGGATCGATGCGAAGAGTGGCTCCGATACGGTCTCCGGCGGCGACGGGAACGACGTAATCCTTGGCGGCGTCGGTAATGACAGGCTAACGGGAGGCGGTGGCTCCGACGTATTCGTCTTCAGGAGCACTTCTGAGGGCGCTGATACGATCTCTGATTTCCTGACGGGAGAGGACCTCATTGATCTTTCCGCGATAGCGACCGGGGCGCCTGGCGCAGATTCCTTTACGTTCATCGGCGATGCAAGCTTCGGGCCCTCTCCTGGTCAGGTGCGGTTCACGCACTCCAGCGGAAACACGCTGGTTCAGCTGAATACCGACAGCGATACCAGCGCTGAGTACACCATCGTGCTGCTCGGGACTCACGCGCTCACGGGCAGCGACTTCATTCTCTGACAGAGGGCTGCTGGCGGCCGCCGTGCCGCCAGCAGCCTCCCTCGGTCGGGGTAGGTCGGGTGTGGCCAGCCAAGGACGTCGCAGACCAGATGATAGATGTCGACTAACTCGAAACAACAACTCAAAAGCGAAGATGAAATAAGAAGGTATGTACGCTTATATTTTATATGCCTCCGCCTCAGTTATCGCATGAGCGCAACATGCGGATGCTGATGACCCTGGCGCGGGCGGTGCCGACATTGCGTCGCCTTAATGACCATCGCAATGCTCTGCTGAAGGAGATCGCGAAGTGCCGCCCGCAGCTTGCGACCAGCGAGCGGAGCCCGTTCTTCTTCTATAATGCGGCATTCGACCCGATCGCGGTGATGCGCCGCCACGCGGCACACGATCTGAGCGCACATCCTGGCTACCTGACGAACTTCCTCGGTGTGCGGATCGATCCGAAATTCTTCCCTGGCCTTCTGCAGGGGCGAGCAGGTGAAGTCGAAGAGATCCCGATCCCGGCCAACTGGCATGCCGACATCGCCGAGTGGGGAGCGGCGCTCCGCGCCGTCGACCTCGCTCAGGAAGGGTTTACGGTCGTCGAACTCGGCTGCGGCTGGGGCTGCTGGCTCAACAATACCGGCGTTGCGGCACGGCGGGCGGGGCTGGCGGTACGCCTGGTCGGCATCGAGGGCGATCCCGGTCACCTCGACTTTGCGAGGGAGGCGTGCGCCAGCAACGGCTTTGCCCTTGACCAGCTTACCCTTCGGCATGGCATCGCAGCCGTGCGTGCAGGCATCGCGCTTTTCCCGCGCCAACAATACGCCGGCGCCTACTGGGACCTCAAGCCAGTGCTCGGCGCCACAGAAGAAGAGCGGCAACGCGCCCTCAGCACTGGCAGCCATGACGAGGTGCCGATGGTGGCGCTCGACGATCTCCTAGCGCCGCTCTCGCGCGTCGACCTGCTGCATGTCGACATCCAGGGTGGCGAGGCCGATTTGGTCGACGATTGCCTGCCAGTACTGGCCGCCAAGGTGGCCTATCTGCTTGTGGGCACTCATTCGCGCCAGATCGAGGGGCGACTCATGACACGCTTGCTAGCGGCCGGCTGGCATCTCGAGATCGAGCGCCCGGCCATCTTCACGCTCGACGACACGGGACCGCGCATCACCGTCGATGGTGTGCAAGCGTGGCGCAACCCGCGCCTCCTTCCGCCGCGTGACATCAGCGTGCCAAGCGATATCGATCAGCCGGTCACTGCTTGAACGAAATGAGGACCTGGACCCCTGGCGACACTAGGAACTGTACCCTGGCGCAGGCTCTCCGCCGGGTGATGAACAGCCGGCATGCCTTCCAAACCGCGCCGAATCGGCTCGGGCGCAACTTCACCTCGGCAGCGCCGGACCGGGTCGCGCTGACCAACCTGACCTACATCCGCGCCGCGAGGGCTGGCTGTATCTCGCGGTGGTGCTCGCCCGCAGCCTCCAATCCGACGACGTCGTGACCCGGTGAGAATTGTGGCTAGTGGTTGGTAGATGCCCTGTCCTGCCCTGATCGTCGACGCGCGCTGCTTGCAGGATCCGGCCTATCGCGAGCGCGGTATCGGACAGCATGCCGAAAGCCTGCTGCGCCATCGTTCCCACGACGCGGCGCGCGGGCCGCTGGTGGGGTTGCTCGACCCCTCGCTCCCGGCGCTTCTGCCGCACACCGCCGCGCTGTTCGACCGTCTGCAGTGGACCGCCTATGCCGAGCCACCCGATGGCGGTTGGTTCCTCAGCCTGTCGCCACTGACGCACGACCCGTTGCGTGTGGCCCGCCTGCTGACCCGCCCTGGGCGCCGCCAAGCCGCGATCGTCTATGACTTCATCCCACATGACATGCCCGACACCTATCTGCCCTTGGCCGCTGACCGGCTCGACTACTACACACGGCTGGCTTGGCTCGCGGCCTATGCGGTGTTCCTTCCGATCTCCCGGACGACATCGCGGCGGCTCTGCGAGTTGGTGCCGGGGGTCGGGCCAGAGCAGTGCGTCGTCACAGGCGTCCCGGTGCGGGCGAGCCTGCTGCCGCGCCCTGAGGAGGCGGGCCCGGTGCCGTTGCGCCACGTGCTCGCGGTGGTCGGACCAGATCCGCGCAAGAACGTCGAGGCGCCGATCGTCGCCCACGCTACGAGCCGGGTGCTGCAGGCCGCTGGGGTGCCGCTGCTGGTGGCCGGCAACTACCTGCCCGACCAACAGGCCCGGCTGTCCCAGATGCATGCCCGGGCGGGCGGCGAGCCCCCTCTGCTGCAGTTCCTGCCCCACCTGACGGACGACGCGTTGCGGCAGACCTATCGCACCGCCTACGCGACCGTGGCGCCGTCGCGCGCCGAGGGCTTCTCTATCCCGGTAATCGAGGCGGGTGCCAATGGCTGCCCAGTCCTGGCCGCCGACTGCAGCGTCCAGGCCGAACTCGTGACGCAGGACGACGCGCTCTTCGCGCCGGAAGACACTGCCCGCCTGCGCAGCCTGCTGGAGCGCATGGTAGCCGATCCCGCTGCGCGCGCCGATCTGGCCAGCCGCCAGCGCGACATCTGGCGCTGCTTCACTGAGGCCGAGGTCGCCGCCCGCTTCTGGGGCGCCCTGCAAGCAGCGCCGGCCGCGCCGGCCGTGCGCCGGGGCGCACGGCCCAGTCTGGCGCTGCTCTCGCCACTGCCGCCGGACCGCACCGGCGTCGCCGACTACAGCCATGCCGTTCTCGGCGCCCTCGCCGCCCGGGCCGAGGTGGTTGCCTATACCGAGGCGAGGGCTCCGGCCACACCGCCCGGCGTGCGCGTCGCGCCGCTCACCCCTCGCGCCTGCCTGTCCGGCACGCATGACGCGGTCGTTGCCGTCCTCGGCAACTCCCACTATCATCGCCGCATATTTGACTTGCTGCTTGACTACGGCGGCGCCTGCATCGCGCATGACGCCCGCATGCTGCACTTCTACCTCGGCCTGCTTGGTCCCCAGCGGGCCTGCGCGCTGGCCGAGCGCGAACTCGGACGGCTGCCGACTGAGCGTGAGATCGAGGGCTGGATCGCCCAGGAGCGCAGCCTACCGACCTTCTTTATGTCAGAGGTGCTAAGGGCGGCTCAGCCGGCCTTCATGCACTCGCGCCTGTCCTGTGCTTTGATGCAGCGCACCTACGGAACGGCGGTGCGCCACCTGCCCTTCGCCGCGCTGCGGCTGCCCGAGGCCGAGACGCTGACACCCGCCGCCCGCGCCGCTGCCCGCGCCCGCCTGCGCCTGCCCGATGACAGCTTCGCTATTGCCAGCTTCGGCTTCGTCACCCCTGACAAGGCGCCGCATGACCTAATCTGGGCGATGAGCCTGCTGCGCAGCTGGCGGATCCCTGCCAGCCTGACGTTCGTCGGCGAAGCCCCTGTACCGCTGCAGCGCGACCTCGAGGCGCTCGCCGCCTCGCTTGGCCTTCGCGGCCTAGTGGGGTTCCCAGGCGCCGTCACCGAGGCAACCTGGCGCAGGTGGCTGCAGGCGGCCGACGCCGCCGTGCAGTTGCGCGCCCACACCATCGGCAGCGTGTCAGCCGCCCTGATGGACTGCCTGACCGCCGGCCTGCCGACCGTGGCCAACGCGGACCTGGCCGACGCCATCGACGCGCCTGCTGCGCTCTGTCGGCGGATCCCGGACTATCTGTCCGCCGTTCTGCTGGCCGAGCAGCTAGCCGAAATCGCCGCGGCCGAGCCCGGCGCCCGACACGCCGATGCCGCCCGCCGGGCCTACATCGCAGAGCACACGCCCGAGCGCTACGCCGCTGCCCTGCTGGCCGGCCTTGAGCTCGACTGAGGACACTCCCCTTGCCGCTCCCTCCCGTCCTCATCGACGTGACCGAGCTCGCGGCCCATCCGCATCGCACCGGCATCCAGCGCGTCGCACGCGCGACGCTGCGATACTGGCCGAGCACGCATCCCGTGCTGCCATGCCGCTTCGAGGCGGGGCGCGGCGCCCTGGTGCCCCTGCCGCCGCGCGCCGTCACGCTCCTGGCTGAAGCTGATCCCGCCCTGCGCGCCTTGCCGGCTGATGTCCTGAGGGCGGAGCTACGGGTGGCGCTGGCCACGGGATCGCAAGAGCCTGTCAGCACCGATCCCCAGGCGCGTGTCTTAGTGCCCGAACTGTTCTTCGATCCCGCCCGCGCCCAGTTCTATCGCGATCTGCTGGCTCGTAATCCGACGCGCGCCGCCTTCGTGGTCTACGACTTCATCCCTTGGCTGAGGCCCGATCTGCTGCAGGTGGACCGTACCCACCCTCTCATGCCGTATTTAGCCGTGCTCGGCGCCGCGCAGCGTCTCGCCTTCATCAGTCAGGCGACCCGAGCCGCCTGCATCGGCCGAATCCTGCGCCGCGCGCCTGCCGAAGGCGTGGTGCTGCCGCTCGGCGCCGACGCCCTGCTGGCCGACGGCCTCCTGCCGCGGCAGGCCTTCCGGCCGGATCGCCGGCTCATCGTGGCGCTCGGCTCGATCGATGGCCGCAAGAATCAGGACCTCATAGCCGCCGCGTTTGCCCGCGTGCGGGCGTCCGGGGCACCGGTCCGCCTAGTCATCGTCGGCGGCGTGTTCGACAACCACCGGGCCCAGGCCCACGCCGCCGCAGTGCGGGCCGCGGCCGCAGCGGACCCGGACGGCATCAACCACGTGCCGCATGCGTCCGATACCGACATCGCAGCGCTGCTCGCTGAGGCACGGGCAACACTCTACCTCAGCGATGCCGAGGGCTATGGGCTTCCGCCAGTCGAAGGCCTAGCAGCCGGCATCCCGGCGATCGTCGGCGGCGAGGTGCCGTCGGTGGCCGAACTACCGTCCCAGGGCTGGATCCGGCTCCCGACGCTAAGCGTCGAGGCCCTCGTCGAGGCGCTAGGGCAGCTGGTGGCCGACGACCGGGCGGCAGCGCTCTGGGCCGAAACCGCAACACTCACGCTGCCGAGTTGGCGCGGCTTTGCCGCCGCCGCCGCCGGGTGGATCAGCCGCGATTGCCGGGCCTGCTGCGTATGACTGTATGTCCCCCTCGCGCCAGGTGCGGTGGATGGTGGACGGCGCCAGGCCGCTCGCCTTCGCCATCGAGCGCAACGTCCAGTGCGGCGCCGCGGGCGGGTCCTCGTGCAGCGTGCGCTCGACCACCGCGGCGATCTGCTCGGGCGAGGCGGCGGCGAAGGCGTGGCCTCGCGGAGCGTCCCGGAACAGGCCGTCGGCGCCGTTCTGCATGTAGCGCGCCTGCCAACGCCAGATCGTGGGTTTGCCTTTGCCGGTCGCCGCGCGGATCGCCATCGTCCCCGCGCCGTCCGCGGTCATCAGCACGATCCGCGCCCGCCAGACATGGTGCTGCGGGCTCTTGCGATTGGCGACCACGCCTTCGAGCCGCTCCCGGTCGCCCGGCCGGAGCCGGACCTCAACGCCTTCCCTCATGCACCCAGACTCGCAAGTCCGAGCCAGGATGGGAATCATCAAAATCGACCAAACCACTAGAGCACGTTCCCCTCAACCCGACTCGCTGAAAGTGCTTCTGCGACGCGGAGGGGATGTGATTATGGGATGGCCCGCCCCTCACTGA
>CAYNRF010000190.1:0-6319 GCA_964399525.1 uncultured Phycisphaeraceae bacterium
GTCTCCCGAAAAATCTCGCGGCCGATCAGCAGCCGGCGGATCTCGCTGGTGCCGGCGCCGATCTCGTAGAGCTTGGCGTCGCGCAGCAGGCGGCCGGCCGGATACTCGTTGATGTAGCCATTGCCGCCGAGGATCTGGATGGCGTCCAGCGCCGCCTTGGTCGCGGCCTCGGCCGCGAAGAGGATGGCGCCGGCGGCGTCCTTGCGGCTGCCCTTGCCACGGTCGCAGGCGCGCGCGACCGCATAGACATAGGCGCGCGCGGCGTTCAGCGCCGTGTACATGTCGGCGACCTTGCCCTGGATGAACTGGAATTCGCCGATGCTCTGCCCGAACTGCTTTCGGTCGTGGATGTAGGGAACCACGAGATCGAGACAGGCCTGCAGGATGCCGATGGGACCGGCGGCGAGCACCGCGCGTTCGTAGTCGAGGCCCGACATCAGCACGCGCACGCCGCCATCGAGCTGGCCGAGCACATTCTCCGCCGGCACCTCGCAATCCTCGAAGACCAGCTCGCTCGTCGGGCTGCCGCGCATGCCCAGCTTGTCGAGCTTCTGGGCGGGCCGGAAGCCCTTGAAGCCGCGCTCCACGATGAAGGCGGTGATGCCTTTCGGGCCGGCATCGGGATCGGTCTTGGCGTAGACCACCATGGTCTCGGCGTAGTGCGCGTTGGTGATCCAGAGCTTGGTGCCGTTCAGGATGAAGCGGTCGCCGCGCTTCTCGGCGCGCAGCTTCATCGAGACGACGTCGGAACCCGCACCGGGCTCGGACATGGCAAGCGCGCCGAGATGCTCGCCCGAGACGAGCTTCGGCAGGTAGCGGCGGCGCTGTTCCTCTGTGCCGTTGATGCGGATCTGGTTGACGCAGAGATTGGAATGCGCGCCGTAGGACAGGCCGACGGAGGCGCTGGCGCGGCTGACCTCCTCCATCGCGACGGTATGCGCCAGGTAGCCCATGTCGGAGCCGCCGTATTCCTCCGGCACGGTGATGCCGTGCAGGCCGAGCGCGCCCATCTCGGGCCAGAGATGGCGGGGGAACTCGTCGGTGCGGTCGATCTCGGCCGCGATCGGGGCGATCCTCTCGTCCGAGAAGGCGCGCGTGGTGTCGCGCAGCGCGTCGATCTCGTCGCCGAGCTCGTGGTCGAGCATGGGCATCTGGTTGGCGGGCATCGGGGCTACTCCTTAGCCGCGTAGTGCTTCCGAAGAACGCCGCGCATGATCTTGCCGGTCGCCGTCAGCGGCAAGGCGTCGGCGAACTCCACCTGGCGCGGATAGAGGTGGGCGGCAAGGCGCGTACGCACGAAGTCCTGGATCTCGGCGGCGAGGGCGGGCGTCGGCGTCACGCCGGGCCGGGGGACGACCACGGCGGTGACACGCTCCGTGCGCAGCCTGTCGGGCAGGCCGATGACCGCAGCGGACAGGACAGCAGGGTGGGACAGGAGGAAATCCTCCACCTCGCCGGGGCCGATGCGGTAGCCGGCGGAGGTGATCACGTCGTCCTCGCGGCCTACGAAGAAGAAGTGCCCGTCCGCATCGGCGATGCCGCGATCGCCCGTGACCAGCCACTCGCCGCGGAATTTCTCGGCCGTTTCCTCCGGTCGGTTCCAGTAGCCGAGGAACATCACCGGGTCGGGCGCGCGGATGGAAATGGCGCCCTCCTCGCCCGGCGGCAGCGGAGCGCCGTCCTCGCCGAGGATCGCGACCTCGTGACCCGGCACCGCGCGCCCCATGCTGCCGGGCTTCACGGGGAAAAGACCGGCGCAGTTGGAGACGACCAGGTTGCACTCGGTCTGGCCGTAGAACTCGTTGACCATCACGCCGAAGGCCGAGCGCCCCCATTCCAGGATCTCGGCACCCAGCGTCTCGCCCCCGCTGCCGATGCTGCGTATGCGATGGCCGAAGCGCCGAGGGCTTGGCACGCCGCGCATCATCTTCAGCGCGGTCGGCGGCAGGAAGGCGTTCCGCACGCCGTGCCGCGCCATCAGGTGAAAGGCGAATTCCGGGTCGAATTTCTGCATCCGGTGCGCGAGCACCGGCACGCCATGGAACAGGCTGGGCAGCAGCACATCGAGCAGCCCGCCGATCCAGGCCCAGTCGGCGGGCGTCCAGAACAGGTCCCCAGGCTGGGGGAAGCGCTCCTGCGGCAGTTCGACGCCCGGCAGGTGGCCACGCAGCACGCGATGACCATGCAGCGCGCCCTTGGGGCTGCCCGTCGTGCCGGAGGTGTAGATGATCAGCGCGGGATCGTCCGGGCCGGTGGCGGCGCAGGGATGGCTGTCCTTCGCGCGCGCCATCTGCACCGGCAGGTCGGGGCCGAGGATGCAGCGCAGCGCCGGCAGCCTGTCGCGGACAGGTTCGAGCTTCGCGAGGCCCGCCTCATCGGTCACCAGCGCGGCGGCGGCGCAGTCGGCCAGGCGATACTGCAGCGCCTCCTCGCCGAACAGCAGGAAGAGCGGGACAGCGATGGCGCCCATGCGATAGGCGGCGATGTGCGCGACAGCGGCTTCCGGGCATTGCGGCAGCAGCACGCCGATCCGGTCGCCGCGGCCGATGCCGCGCGCCTCCAGCACATTCGCCAGGCGGCAGGCGCGGCGGTGGAGTTCATCGAAGGAGATGGTCTCGACCGCACCGGAGTCGTGAAGGTGGATCAGCGCGGTGCGGCCGGAGCCCACCCAGCGGTCGCAGGCTTCGTCCGCGATGTTGCAGCGCGCGGGGATCTCCCAGCGGAAGGCCTGCCGGAGTTCCTCGTGACTCCCGGCCGGCGGCAGCAGGGCTGTCACGCCGGCCTCGTATCCTCGATCACCTTGCCGTCATTCGGCAGGGCGCCCGGCTCCTCCAGCCGGACCTCGCCTCGCAGGCGCGTCAGGCCCTGCAGCGTCTTCGCCAGGCTTTCCACCAGCGACGCGTCGCGCACCGGCGTCTCCACGCGCAGCACCATAGTATCGCGGCCATCGGCGCTTCCCACCACCAGCCGCGCGCGGCCGAGGCCGGGATGGGCGCGCAGCACGTCGGCGACCTGCTCCGGCCGTACGAACAGGCCGCGCACTTTCGTCGCCTGGTCGGCGCGCCCCATCCAGCCCCGGATGCGCGTGTTGGTGCGCCCGCAGGGCGACGGGCCGGGAAGGATTGCCGAAAGGTCGCCGGTGGCGAACCGGATCAGCGGATCGGGTGCGTCGAGCAGCGTGACCAGCACCTCGCCCACCTCGCCTTCCGGCACCGGATCGCCGGTGCCCGGGCGGACGATCTCCACCAGGACGCCTTCGTCGCAGATCAGGCCTTCGCGCGCGTCCGACTCATAGGCCACGCAGCCGAGGTCGGCGGTGCCGTAGCTCTGCACAACAGTGAGGCCGCGCGCGGCGTAGAAGGCGCGCAGCGCCGGCAGGTAGGCCCCGCCGGTGACATGGCCGAGCCGCAACGACGACAGATCCAGCCGGAGCGCGTCCCCTGCCTCGAGGATCGCCTTCAGGTAGTCCGGCGTGCCCGCATAGCAGACGGGCTTCAGATGCGCGGCGGCACGCGCCTGCGCCTCGGTATTGCCGGGCCCAGCGGGGAACACGGGACAGCCGAGGGCGCGCGCACCAAGATCGAGCATGAAGCCCGCCGGGGTGAAGTGATAGGCGAAGCAGTTGTGCACCAGCATGCCGCGGCGCAGCCCTGTCGCATGCAGGGCGCGCGCGAAGCGCCACGGATCGTCGCCGCCGCCCTGCGCCTCATGGATGGGGCCGGGCGAAGCGAAGACACGGGAGATGTCGCGCAGCGGCGTGACGTTGAAGCCGCCGAGCGGCGGCGCTGCCGCCTGCAGCCGGATCAGTTCCGACTTGCGGGTGACGGGCAGGTGCGACAGCACCTCGAGATCGACCACGCCCGCCGGGTCCACGTCGTGCAGCAGGTCGTGATAGGCGGGCGCGCGCTGCGCGCGGGATATGGCATGCGGCAATTGCACGGTCAGCGCCGCGGCGCGGGCCGAGGCGCTGCGCGTCTCAAGGCCGTCGAAGTGGTCCGTGCCGGCCGGCCGATATCCGGCGCCTTCCTGCGGCCCCTGCCGATCGCCCTGCGTCACAGCCAGCGCTTCCTTCGCTTGTAGGACTTCAGGTTGCGGAAGGATTTGCGTTCGGCGCCATGGCCGCCGAGGTAGAATTCCTTCACGTCCTCATTGTTCGCCAGCGCATCCGCCGTGCCGTCGAGCACCACCTTTCCCTGCTCCATCACATAGCCGAACGAAGCGACCGACAGCGCCATCCGTGCATTCTGCTCAACCAGCAGGATGGTGATGCCGAGTTCCTCGTTCAGGCGGCGGATGATCCCGAACACTTCCTTCACCAGCAGCGGGCTGAGGCCCATCGAGGGCTCGTCCATCAGGATCAGCTTCGGCCGCGCCATCAGCGCACGCCCGATCGCCAGCATCTGCTGTTCGCCGCCCGACAGATAGCCCGCAAGCCCGGTGCGCTCCTTGAGGCGCGGGAAATATCCGTAAACCATATCGATGTCGCGCTTTACCTCGTTGTCGCTCCGGGTGAAGGCGCCGAGGCGGAGATTCTCGAGCGCGGTCATGTCGGCGACGATCCGCCGTCCTTCCATGACCTGGAAGATGCCCTTGCGGACGATGTTGTGCGCCTCGACGCCGTTGATGCGCTCCCCGGCGAAGCGGATCTCGCCGCGGGTGACCTCGCCTTCCTCGGACTTCAGCAGCCCGGAGATGGCCTTGAGCGTGGTGGACTTGCCGGCGCCGTTGGCGCCGAGAAGTGCCACGATCTTGCCCTTCGGCACCGCCAGCGACAGGCCGCGCAACACCAGGATGACGTCGCTGTAGACGACTTCGATGTTGTTGACCTCGAGCAGCGGCGGCTCCCCCGGGATCGGGGGAGCCTTCGCGTCGAGCGCGGCCGCTTGGCTCACCAGCCCAGCCAGTCGGCGCGCCGGTCGAGGGTGATGGTCGTCACCGGCTCGAGCCGCATCGTGCCGGCCTGCATCAGCTCCGCCACGGTGCCCGCCGAGGTGTCGCCGGTGACACGGGCACGGTAGAGGCCGACGCGCATGGTTCCGCGATGGTCCGTTGCGGTGAAGGTCGAGGGCACGCAGACGCCGTCGAAGCCCTGCGGCACCCAGTTCTGCCGCGCATAGAAGCCATCACGAATGCGTACGCCTGTGATCGCGCCGCCATTCGCCGCGGCAGTGTCCATCGCCTCCACCATCAGCATCGCGGCGCAAACGCCGGCCAGGTAGTGCACAGGGCGATATGTGTTGCCCGAGGAATCCGAGGTGCGGGAGATTGCCTGCATCGTGCGCATGCCGGGCGCGTCCTGCCCCCAAACGGCCGCGGTGCGCACCGGGAACACGACGCCATTCGCCGCGGTGCCGGCCGCCTTCATCGCGTTCTCATCCATGCCCCAGACATTGCCGAGGAACTGCACCTGAACGCCCGCCGTCTGGCAGGCGCGCAGGACGGAGATGTTGGACCCGGCGGTGTTGCCGAGATAGGCGTAGTTCGCGCCCTGCTGGCGCAGCGTCAGGCACTGGGCGGTGTAGTCGCCCGGCGTCAGCGCGAACTGGATCGCCGGCAGCACCTCGAAGCCGAGTTCGCGCGCCAGCGTCTCACCGGCCTCCTTGGGCGAGTTCGGATAGGGATGGTTGGCGCCCATGTGGACGTATTTCGGCCGCCCCTGCTGGCCCCTGCTCTCCCAGTCCTGCTTGGCCCAGATCAGCATGCCGCGCAGCGCATCGGAATAGGACGGGCCGTAGAAGAAGTTGTAGGGGGCAGCCTCCACGCCGCGCCGCCCGCTCTGCCCGCCGGCATCGGTCAGCGCGGCGGAGTAGGAGCCGGAGATGTAGGGTATGCGGTCGCGCGTGACGAAGCGGACCAGCGCCTCGGTATCCGCCGTGCCCCAACCCTGGATGGCGACGACGCCCTGGCGCGACCAGGCCTGGTACTGGCTGACCGCACGCGGCGCCTGGTAGCCGTAGTCGAAGCCCAGAACGTTGAGTTGCCGCCCGGCCACGCCGTTGCGCGTGGCGTTCACCCATTTCAGCGCGTCCGACACGCCCTGGCCGTAGGGCACGCCGACATCGCTGGTGGCGCCCGAATTGTCCATCAGGTGCCCGACCGGGATCGGCTGCGCCGCGGCGGGCAAGGCAATCGCCAGCGCGCCTGCGGCCGCCAGCATGGTCTTGCGCATGTGCATCTCTCGGATCCTCCCAGATCGTTCAGTGCGAATACGGGTAGAGCTTCCAGTAGGCCTTCACCAGGCGCCAGCGATGCGCGAGGCCGTCCGGCTCGAAGATGAGGAAGGCGATGATGGCCCCGCCGATCGCCATCTCCCGCAGGT
>CAYNRF010000191.1:0-6275 GCA_964399525.1 uncultured Phycisphaeraceae bacterium
TGCTCCGGGCCGCCCTCGCCGGCGCCGGCCCGGGCCAGGCGGCGGCCGCGGTCGGTGTCGAGGATGCGGACCACGGCACGTTCGCCCTCGGCGGTGGGGATCGTGCTGATGCGGAGATCGACAGCCCGAGCGTGGTGGTCCGGTGCCGTTTCGCCTCGGCCGTCCGTCCGCTGGCCGAGCGTCACCGTCGCCCGGCCGTCCTGCGGGGCGCGGGTTTCAGCGGTGTCCATCGAACCCAGCACCTTGAGCCGGCTGACCACCGGGTCGGCGGCGTGGCGGGGCAAGCGCTGGGCTTCGACCAGCACGCCGTCGATGCGGAAGCGGACGATGGTTTCGTCGGCGAGGGGGTGGATATGGACATCGGACGCGCCGCGGCGGATGGCGTCGAAGAGCACGCTGTCCAGAAACTTGGCCGTGTCGGACTTGCCCGCACTGGCGAGCAGGTCGGCGTCCTGCATGGCCAGGGTGTGATCGAGCGAGCCCTCGGCGTCGGCCTTGGCGTCGCGCACCGCGGGGCTGGAACGGCTGGCTTCCGCGTAGATGTGGTCGATGCGCTCGGCGAGATCCGCGGGGTCGGCGGGTTCATGCACGAGTGAGTCGGTGAGCCGGAGGGCAACACCGATGTTGTGGAGGATCCAAGGCGGTGTGCTCGCCGCGTGAAGAATCCGATGAAGTCCGTCGGCGAGCACACCAAGCACCAGGTGTTCGCGAGCGAACGTGTGGGGGATCCGCTCAACGAAGTCTGGCCACGCGTTCATGAGGTCACCGGATGATGCGTGGCGACACCGTCGGCCAGCCCAGCGTCGCGCCGGCCTCGTCCGATTGGGTGTCGCTGAAGTACTTGAGACGCTCGAACCCGGGATCCCGCAGGATCGAGGCCCGGATCAGCACGTAGAACCGCGTGCGGCTGGTCGAGTCCGAGGTGGACTTGAACAGGTTGCCCAGCACGGGGATGTCGCCCAGCAGCGGGACCTTGTCCTCGGAGTCTGACTCGGTGAGCAGCTCCAGACCGCCGAGCACGATCGAGTATCCGTCGGGGATGGTCGCGATCGAGTTGACCGTGGTCGACTGGCTGGGCGGAGGCAGGCCGGTGGACGAGGACTCGCCCAGGAAGGACGAGATGCTGACGTTGTAGTTGAGCACGAGGAAGTCGCCCTCGGCGATCTGGGGGGAAACGGAGATCTGCGTGCCGGCCGACTCCGCGCCGCCGCGGGTGGTGATGGTGTTGCCGTCGGTGAGGGTGGTGGTGGCGAAGGGCACGCTGACCGTGTTGCTCAGGCTGGCGGACTCGTTGTTGTTGACCAGCGTGCTGGCCCGGCTGACGGAGCGGCCCTGGTTGATGTTCTCCAGGGCGCGGACCACCACGGAGAAGTCGCCGGGGTTGAGCACGACGGCCGTGCCGCCGGCGCCGCTGACGTCCGCGGCCCCGCTGCCCGGGTCGATGTCGGACAGACCGAACAGCGAGCCGAGGCCGATCAGCGTGCCCGAGTCGCCGATGCGGGCCTGAAGTTCCACGCCGAGGTCCCTGGACTGGCCCTCGGAGAGGCTGACCAGCATGACTTCGAGCAGGACCTGCGGCTGACGCTGGTCGAGCCGCTGGACCAGGGCGGCGGCCTCGTCCAGCAGGTGAGGCGGGCCGACGGCGATGATGGCGTTGAGTTCCGGGTCGACGGCCAGCAGCAAATCCGACGTTGGCGTGTCGGCGGTGGGCGGCGTTGAGCCCGTGCGACCGGCGGTCCCCTCCGCGGTCACGACGGGGAGTGACCCACCCGGGGGCTCGCCCAGCGACACGCCGAGCAGGCGGGAGAGCGAGCCGCGGAGGTCCTCGGCGTTGCGGTTGCGGATCGTGAAAGTTCGCGTGGCGCGGCGCTGGTCGGACGGCACGGCGGCGATCTGGGCCAAGAGGTCGGCGACG
The DNA here is from genome assembly GCA_964399525.1 of uncultured Phycisphaeraceae bacterium. Classification (GTDB taxonomy): domain Bacteria; phylum Planctomycetota; class Phycisphaerae; order Phycisphaerales; family UBA1924; genus UBA6054. Next base: position 1,916 of record CAYNRF010000191.1, read on the forward strand.
CGGGCGTGCTCGTCGGGGGTGGCCGTGACGATCAGGGTGGCGGCCAGGGGATTGCGGACGACCTTCCAGGCATCGCCGGAACCGCGCGGGCTGGTCGTCCGGGCCACCTGTTCGAGCAGTTGATCGAGCTCATCGGCACCGAAGGCGGGCAGGGGGTAGGTGCGCGTTTCGGCAGCCTGGGGCACATCGAAGCGGGTGATAAGCTCCCGCCATCGCTCGTGCTCCTCCTCGGGCGCCGTCAGCAGGAGGGTGGCCGGGCGGGGGCCCTGGGAGAGCGATCCGGTGAGTTTTCGCCCCGGCGACCGTTCGTTGGCGGCGTTCACGGTGGCCAGCACCTGGACCGGGTCCGCGTGGCGCACGGGGATCTCGGCCGTGCGGACTGAGGCCGCACGGGCCTCCATCTGCTCGATCACGGTCCGCACGGTCCGCTGCCGTCGCGTGAATGCGCCCAAGATCACGCCCGAGCCGTCCGGGGCCAGGCTCGCCTGCCAGATCGGGGGACGGGGTTCGTTGAGGGCCGTCAGCACGCGGGCCGGGTCGGTGTGGACGACCGGGTAGTGCAGCAGCAGGTACCCCGGTTCCGGATAAGGGATCGCATCGATCGGCTCCGTGGCGGTGGCGGCCTCGGCGACGGGCACCACCCGGTACAGCCGGCGCTGGCCGGGGGCGAGGACGGTGGTCCGGCCCCTGGCTTCGAGCATGCGGTGGGTGAGTTCCCAGAGTTCGTCGGGGGTGTAGGAGCCGGCGTGGCGGAAGTTGAGCTTTGAGGTGAGGACGGAGTCGGAGGGGGGATACTCGATGTCGATGGCAAAGTGATGGCTGGCGATGTCGAGCATCTGCGAGAGCGTCGGGGTGGAAGGAAGACCGAACTCCTGTTGAGGCTCGGGCAGCGTTCGCACGGAACCGGCGTCACAGTGAAAGGCTCCGAACCAGCCGTGCAGTATTCCGATGCACAGCATGAGAAGCGATCTCATCAGCATCGGTCACATCGCTCCCGAAAGAACCATCCGCTCCGCGGAGCGACGTGACAGAATAGAATCTTGAGCTGATACTTGCAACCATTTGCTGCTCGCACGGAGAAGCTTGGAAAGCGTTGTTATCACCATAACGATCACAATGCTTGTCACGAAAGCGGACTGGACAGAGCTTGCGGACCTTTGAGCCAGCACACGCAGTGACGCGGGAGATGGCCGCGGGTGGGCGAACAACACGAAGGGCGCTCCGTCCCATGGCCGGCGCGCGAGTTCACGCCAAATCGCACGGCGAGCACATCGTCACGCCTCGTCCTCGAAGCCGGCCGTGTCCAGGCACAGACCCAGCTTCTCGCTGATGTCATAATCCACCATCTTGTGGTTGCTGATCGTGAATAGCTGCGCCGGCTCCACGGCACGCGCCAGTGGATTCCCAAACTCGTCGACAATCCTTGTAGGCGAAAAGTAGCAACACGTGAACGAATGTAATGGATACCGCTCCGACGGAAGAACGGGCCTGTTGCCGATGTGCGCAAAGTACCCTCGGGTCCATCCCAACCGATTCACGAACAGCGGCGGGATCATCAGATCGAGATGGCTATGGGGAGGAATCTCCGATACATCAGCCCCGATGAGGTTGTAGAAATAGACGAGATATCCGCCGAGCACGAAGTCGTCCACGTCGCGATGGTGAATGACCCGGCCGAGGATCTGCCCGCCCACCTTGAGCGACAGGGAGAAGTAGTCGCCTTCGAGAACGGGCTTTCTGTATGGTTTCAGCTTTTTGATGTTCATGGTACCGCACGCTCCGCCAGCGTCCTCGGAACAACAAGAGATCGTGCGAAGCGCCGATCAACCGAGCCTGAATTCGTGCCCATCTGTCAATGTTTCAACCAAAGCGGTCTTCTCGCTTGAGCCACGGACCAACTGCCTCGACCGCCGCAGCGATGTTCTCATCCATCGACGCGATATCGCACGGTTCGGAATCTTCCATCTCTGCGCTCCGATCGAGCTTGACGAGGTTGTATATGAAGGCGTCTACGGAAGAACCTACAGCACAAAGTACTGTCGCGGGCCAGTCAAACGCCAGATCGATGTAGCCAACCACATCTCCACCGGTCGTCGGAATGGAGACGAAACAACCTCCAAGGTCGTCATCCCCTATCGGAATCCACCCCAGAGGGCCCCAGTGCTGCGAAAAAATCTCAAAGACGCGGATCGCGTCTGAAAACAAAGGGTTGCCCGGCGTCACGCCGGAAAGCCCGTAGGCTCGTCCGACATATCCGTTCTGAAGAGACCAGAAATGCCTGAGTTGTGGACAAAGCGGTCTGCCGACAAGCGCTTCCAGATCACAGATGTCGGATTTGCCGGCCGGAGGCAGTTTCGGATTGCTTGAGATGTTCAGGATGTCGATGGTTCTTTGCCGTAGCATTTTACATTTTCACTTTTTCGCAACCCCGTCGTATTCGATGCAACCATGCCACTTCAGGAACAAAACATAGATCGATTTCAATACAATACAAAGCCATCTCTCTTACTAACTTCTACGACCAAACTTAAATATCCAAATCGTTGGCATGAAAACAGATGTCTTTCCAGTAACAAAAAATGTCGTGCGTCCTGCCAACGTGAGCATCACGCCACGATTCCGCCAAAGCGGCGCCGACCTGATATGGCACGAACGCTGCAGGAGCAGAGGCGCGACACTCCCTCGGCTTTTCAAAGCCACGAAGACATGGATATCCGCGCTGCGGATGGCTCTTCGGAACAGTTAAAACTTCCCAGGATAGACTTGGACGCAATGACTCTAAAACGATACCCATACAAGTTGCTATGTCAATGGCGAAATACAAGGCAGGACCACCCACAACTGACCTCGGGATCGTCTTTCCGACAAACTTGTCGTAGACTTCCTGCTCCGTCATCAGAATACCTTTTCTCGCCAAAGAACTCCGCACATCCGACACAGATCGTTGAAGATAAGGATTGTCAACAACATACTGATGCACCTCAGCCAATCCGATCGCCTCCATCTCATCCCACTGCGACAAGCGACAATCACCGGGTGGGGAAGTGCCTATCCCAGACAAGCGATCTATCAGAGCCAAGGGGCGGCCCGCAAGCTCTGCACGATGCTCGCAAAACCACTCGAAGAGACGCTTCGAATCGGGAGTCGCCAAGCCGCCTTCAGGAACCGGGAATGGAGCGACGGGAGATTCGTGTACAGGATAACTTTGGAGCAATCTTTTCAAATAGAGGATGCCGGTTGACGACGGCGTAATCGCTTTACATTTATTTATCTTCAATGCAGGCACTTTTTAAATCGAGTCCGAGCTTTTCACTTATGTAAAATATATCTATTTGCTATTGACAACAGCGTAGTGCCTTGAGTGTCAAATAACTTGTTGCATCGGATTTCCGAACTCGTTGGCAATGATCTCCTGAGAACCCGCAAGCGAGTTGAATGGATGCCCTTCCGTCGCCGGCAACAGCGGGTTTAAAATGCATTTGAAATAGACCCTTTTCCAGCGGAGGCGATCTTAAGGATCGCAGGAATCGGCAAGCCAGACCGACTGGGATCCCAAAGGATTGAAGTCATGAATTAGTTACGCTTTAATATAAATACTTTTTCACACTTGATGTCCAAATGGTCGCTAATTTGGACTCTTGCACAGTCGTCAACAAGCAAAAAGTCCTGCCCAATCCACGCATGGTGAGCAGTCACGAACCGGCTGTTTATGAACCGAGTACTATCCTTTGGTGTTTCCGCCCTCGAGACGGGTTCGCCGCACGAACTACAAAAAGAGTCGAATATATCTCCAGACTGCTTAACTACATATTTTCCAGAAGGATATATAGAAACGTAATCTTTCGATCTCGTGAACTTGCTTGTATATACTGACCCGGTCACGTGTGGGCACAAATACTGCCTGATTAACCTGTACAAGTTTGATTCAATGACGAGGATTCCGCAAGGTCGACAAAATCCTCTGTGCACTCCAATCACAGCAGCGCCAACAGGAATTCGATCGTGCTCCGGAAGAACTATATCCAAAACTCTTGCTTCCTTTCGAACTTTGGGCCTGATGCATCCGCAAAACTCACACTGGATGTCGCCGACGTTAGTATGACTGCCTCCATAATAATAAGCGACTGCCGTCAAGTCCTTTCTGCTCACTATTTCATATACATAATCCATCAAAAAACCTTCTTGGCGATGCCGGCAGCATCGTCCACATACTTTAGATTTCCTGCTTGCTTAACGATCTCGCCCTGAAGTGCGGTGAACAACCGCGTCCCGTACAAGAGGTCGAACTTCTTTGTGGATTTTTCAAGCGCTATCATTGCTTTGTCTAAATTTTGATGATCTTGCAGAAAGCGTCTCCACT
>CAYNRF010000192.1:0-6260 GCA_964399525.1 uncultured Phycisphaeraceae bacterium
GAGGCGGTGCTGTTGCTGGAGGATGGCGACCGGCGGGCCCGCACCTAGGGGGCGGAGGTCTCGCTGGCCCTGACACGGGCCAAACTCGAACTGGCCAAGGGCAATAAGGAAGCCGCCCGGTCGAGCCTGGCCACCGCCCGGTCCATCCTGCGGTCCATCGCCGGCCGGGACGCGCTGATGGAAGCGGAGATCGAGTCGGTGGAGCAGCAGATTGGTTCAGAAGGCTGAACCCAGGACCGAGAGATACAACAATGACCCACCTCCCCGGGGGCACGGCGTCCGAGCCGTCGCCCGGATCACCGGGGAAGACCATGGAGCGGCCCGATGACGTCCCCCCAACCCGCGACCCCGAACACCGGCCGACCGTCCTCGTCGCCGCGCTCCGCCCCCCCGGGGCCCGCGGCCGCCGCCGGCCTGTCGATCGATCCGGTCAAGCTGCTGCTCAAGTACAAGTGGCTGCTGATCGGCACCGCCATCGCGGGGGCCGTGCTGGGCACCGTGGCGCACCTCGTGCTGATCCGCGTGCACCCGATCTACAAGGCCGAGGCCGTCTTCCGGGCCCTCCCGCCCGAGACCGACGCGACCGTCATCGCGCCGACGACGATCGACCAGAACGCCATGGAACTGTTCATGGGCACCATGGTCGAGCAGCTGACCTCCGAGCAGACCCTGCGCGTGCTGGTCCGCGACCCGCGGCTGGTGGCCGAGGCGCCGAACTGGACACGCCCCTACACGCGGGGCGGGTCGTTCGACACCGTCAACGCCCTGGAGGACATCCGCAAGATCGTGCGGGCGGGGGTCATCCCCAACACCTACTTCTTCCGCGTGTCGGCCTCGACCAACCACCGCAACGACGCGGCGGGCATCGTGCGGCTGATCCGCGAGATCTTCATGGAGCAGGTCCGCTCGGAGAGCACACGGGACATCAACCAGCGCAAGCAGGTCACCAGCGACTCGATCAAGGCCTCCGAGCGGGCGCTCGACGATCTCAACAGGCGACGCGAACGCCTCGTGAAGGATCAGCGTCTGGACACGCTGGACGGGCAGCGTTCCCAGACCGGCGAGTCTCTGAAGGTCGTCAGCTTTCAGCTCATCAATCTTCGTCAACAGGTAGAGGCGGTCAAGTCCAGTCTTCAAAGAGATGAGCTGCAGCTCCAGCGCGGAACGGGCATCCAGTATGACGACACGCTGAGGTTCGAGGTCGAACAGACACCCCAGATCCTGCAGCTCCAGCAGACCCTCAACGCCTACGAGAGCCAGCTGGCATCGATGCGCCAGGTCGGCATCCTGCCCGACCACCGCGAGTTTCGACTGATGCAGTCGGCGATCGACGGCACCCGCCAGCAGATCGAGCAGACCCGCGAGCGGTTACTCCGCGAGCTGTTTGAAGCACGCGTCGATCAGTTCAGGAGTCAGCTGGAACAGTATCAGGCCATGGAGGCCGATCTTCTGCGTCAGCAGGAGGAATACGGAAACAAGATGGTCGAGCTGACCCGGGTTGTCGGCGAGGTCTCGGACATCGACCGTTCGATCCAGACGACCATCGCCATGATCGCCGAGCAGAAGATGAAGGAGGCCGAGCTGGACGCGGCCGCCTCGCTCTCGTCGGTGATCCGCGTCGAGGAGGTGGCGCGCGAGACCGTGCCGGACATCGCCTCGTTCCCCAAGCTGTACATCATGATCCCGCTGGGCGTCATCCTGCTGACCGGTCTGGTGACGGGCACGGTGCTGGTGCTGGAGATCCTGGACCAGCGTGTCAAGGGGCCGTCGGATCTGGCCGCGCTGGGACGCATCCCGGTGCTGGGGCTGGTGCCCGACGCGGCCGAGGATCCCAGCCAGCCGGAGCATCCCGAGTCGGTCTTCCGGGACATCCCGGGCAGCGTGATGGCCGAGCACTACCGGCAGATCCGCACGCGGGTCGGCAAGGCCATGGTCAAGGGTGGGCACAAGACGCTGCTGGTCGTGGGAGCCACGCCCGGGTCGGGCGCGACCAGCGTGGTGTCCAACCTCGGCAGCGCGATGGTCTCGGCCGGCAACAGGGTGCTCGTGATCGACGCCAACTTCCGCCGCCCGCGGCTGCACGCCGCGTTCGACGCGCCCGAGTCTCCCGGCCTGGCCGACGTGCTGGCGGGCGCGATGGGGTTCGAGGAGGCGGTGATCTCCAAGGGCGTGGGGCCCGACCTGCTGGCGGCGGGCACCGCCAAGCACCGCATGGTCGAGCAGCTCGGTTCGAACCGGATCGAGACCCTGCTCGGCGACCTGCGCGACCGGTACGACTACGTGCTCATCGACGTCGCGCCGGCGCTGGTGGCCGGGGACGCGCAGTCGCTGGCCAACCGCTGCGACGCTTCGATGCTGGTGGCGCGGGCGCTGCACGAGAAGCGGGGCATGGTGGCGCGGCTCCGCAACGAGCTGGCCGAGAGCCGGGCCGAGTTCCTGGGCGCGATGGTCAACGCCGTCCGCTCGTCCGCCGGCGGGTACATGCGCAAGAACATCCGCACCCAGGCGAGCTATGCCGCCGACCGCGCCGGTCAGGCGGCGTGATCGATCGGCCGGGCACGGGAGAGTTGGCCGATGGGCTCCGCGCAGGCAACCCGTGACCTTGTCGGCCCGCGCCGCGTGCTCGTCACGGGCGGGGCCGGCTTCATCGGTTCGCACCTCGTCGAGCACCTCGTCGGGCTGGGGGCCCGCGTGACGGTGGTCGACGACCTGTCCACCGGGCGGGCGTCCAACCTCGACGCCGTGTCCGGCCGCATCGAGTTCGTCCGGTCGGACCTGACCGCCGCCCTGCCCGCCCTGGACGCGGCCCCGCCGTTCGATCTGGTCTTCCACCTGGCCGCGGCCGTGGGGGTCGACCTCGTTCTGACCGATCCGGTGCGGGCCATCGAGGTCAACGTCGAGTCCACGTCCGCGCTGCTGCGCCATCTCGCGGCCCGCGGCCGCCCCCCGACGCTGGTGGCGTCATCGTCGGAGGTGTACGGCAAGCCGGGCACCAGCGTGTTCAGCGAGGACGACGACGCGCTGTACGGCGCGACCACCGTGACGCGGTGGTCGTACGCGCACGCCAAGGCGCTCGACGAGCACCTGGCGCTGGGCTACCACGCCACGCGCGGGCTGCCGACCGTGGTGGCCCGGTTCTTCAACACCGTCGGCCCGCGCCAGCGGGGCACCTACGGCATGGTCGTCCCGCGCTTCGTCGAGGCCGCCCTGGCCGGCCGGCCGCTGCGCGTCTTCGGCGACGGCCGGCAGTCGCGGTGCTTCTGCGACGTGCGGGACATCGTCCCGGCGCTGCCCCGGCTGCTGCTCAACCCCGCCTGCCTGGGGCGCGTGTTCAACATCGGCTCCGACCGCGACATCACGATCGTGGGCCTGGCCGAGACGGTGATCCGCACCCTGAACAGCCGCAGCGAGATCGTCCGGGTCCCGTACTCGGACGCCTACCCGAGCGGGTTCGAGGACCTGCGGCACCGGCGTCCGGACCTGGCCCGCGTGCGGGAGGCGACCGGGTTCGAGCCCGGGATCACGCTCGAGCGGACGATCCTGGACGTCGCAGAGTCCCTGGGCTCGGAAGGCGCGAGGGGTGTTGGCGGCAAGGAAGGGGCTGGCGCCGGAGGTGGCACATGATCTCGTTCATGCCGGAAGGCGCACAGGGCAGGCAGGAGATCCCGCCCGAGCTGGTCGACCGGGTCGAGCAGTTCGGGAGGGACATCGCGCGGCTCGCGGCCGAGCAGGACAAGCTGCTGGCCATGGCCCGCGGCGGGGAAGCGGTCGAGAAGGTCGGCCGGCTCGACGTGTTCCAGGGCTACATCGGGGTGTTCGTCGTCGCGTTCCTGGTGACCATGCTCGCCACGCCGCTGGTGCGCCGCATGGCGATCTCGCAGGGCGTGATCGACCGGCCGGACCAGATGCGCAAGCTGCACGCCATGCCGATCGCGTATCTGGGCGGCATCGCCGTCTACCTCGGGCTGATGGCGGGGATCTTCTATTCCTACGCCGCCATGCAGTTCCCGTTCCTGATGGAGTTCCACCCCACCGCCTACCTCGTCGACGACGTGTTCCCGCACATCGTCCCGCCGTGGCTGGCCCTGGGGATGACGGTGATCGTGCTGGTCGGCTTCATCGACGACGTCAAGGGGATCTCGCCGCGGGTCAAGCTTGGCGGCCAGCTCTTCGCGGCGGCCGCGCTGGCGATCGGGGACATCGGCGTGAAGGTCGCCGCGGGCGTCCTGACCCCCACGCTGGGCGCCCTGCTCCACAACCCGGATCTCGTGTACACGTTCGACCTGCCGGTGACGCTGCCGCTGATCGGTTCGCAGCTGACGCTGGACATCATCTACTGGACAGGGACCGGCGTGATCGCGGTGTTCGTGCTCGGCGCGTGCAACGCGGCGAACTTCATCGACGGGCTCGACGGCCTGCTCAGCGGAACGACCTCGATCGCCACGATCGGCTTCCTGATCATCGCGCTGGGGCTGGCGGTCATCGACGACGGCCCGCTCGACGGGCCGCGGGTGGTCATCTGCCTGGCGGTGCTGGGCGCCTGCCTGGGATTCCTGCCCCACAACTTCAATCCCGCGACGATCTTCCTGGGAGATGCGGGCTCGCTGCTGCTGGGCTACTGCGCCGCCGTGATGATCCTCTCGCTGGGGGACACCGGCAAGACCTCGCTGGTCGCCGCCGGCCTGATCATCTACGCCATTCCGATCATCGACACCATGCTGGCCATCATCCGGCGCAAGCTGGCCGGCAAGCGGATGTCGGACCCCGACGCCGATCACCTGCACCACATGCTCAAGCGCTGGGCGGGCGTGAAGGGGGCCGTGCTGATCCTGTACGGCATCGGGGCCACGTTCGCGACGCTGGGCGTGGTGCTGTCGCTGGTGCGGGCGCGGTTCGTGTACGCGTTGGCGCTGCTGTTCGCCTCCTACATCGCGGTCTACGCGATCAAGATCGCCCGGCGCAAGCACCTCGAGGAACAGATGCTGCTCAGCCTGGGGGGAGAGACCCGGGATCAGGGACCAGCGGTCAGCCCTCAGGGATCCGGGGCTGGAAACGTCTGATCGCAGCCCGGCACTCCGGTCTCCGGCCTGATCCCACGTGGCTGGTCCCCAGTGGCTGACCCCTGTTGGCTGATCCCTGTTGGCTGATCCCGGAACCCTTCTCTATACTGCCCCCATGCCCGCCCCCGGCCCGGATCAGCCCGTCCGCGTGATCGCCCTGATGAACCAGAAGGGCGGCGTGGGCAAGACCACCACCACGGTCAACCTGGCCGCGGGCATCGCCGAGCTGGGGCGGTCCGTCCTGGTGATCGACATGGACCCCCAGGCCCACGCCACCCTGCACCTGGGCGTGGAGCCGGGCGACGGCTCGGCCGACAGCCCCCCCACCGTCTACGACCTGCTGCTGGATCCGACCATCGGGCTGGACGCGTGCGTCCGGCGGGTGACGGACCGGTTGGCGCTGGTCCCGGCCGAGACGGATCTGGCGGCGGCGGAGAGTGAGCTGGCGGGGGTGCCCGACCGCAACCGGCGGCTGGCGATGGCGCTGGAAGCCGCCCACGGGCACTTCGAGTTCGTGCTGCTGGACTGCCCGCCGGGGCTGGGCTTGCTGACGCTCAACGCGCTGGCGGCGGCCCAGGAGGTCATCATCCCGATGCAGGCCCACTTCCTGGCGCTGCAGGGCGTTGGCAAGCTGCTGGAGACCGTCCGGGTGGTGCGGGATCAGGTCAACCCGGAGCTGCGGGTGGCCGGGGTGGTGCTGTGCATGCACGACACCCAGGTCAGCCACTCCCGCGAGGTGGTGGACGACCTGACGGGGTTCTTCGAGAGCCAGCGGCAGAGCGGGCTGCCGTGGGCCCACGCCCGGGTGTATCGCCCGCCGATCCGGCGGAACATCAAGCTGGCGGAGTGCCCGAGTTTCGGGCAGCACATCTTCCAGTACGCACCGTGGGCGCCCGGCGCGGTCGATTACCGGGAGCTGGCCGAGTCGGTGGTGGCCGAGTGGGACCGGGCGGTGACGCGGGCGGCGTTGTCCGAGGCCGAGATCCGTGTGCTGCGCGGGCAGCCCGAGCCGATTGAATAAACGATGCTGTTCCGACGCCTGTGCCTGGCCGCGTTCGTGGTCTACACGCTCGCCCTGCTGACCGCCACGCACTGGCCGGGGCTGGTGGTCCATGGACCGGTCAACCGCAGCGACCTGTACATCCACTTCATGGTGTTCTCGGCGTGGGCGGTGCTGCTGGGGTTCAGCGGGCTGGTGGG
>CAYNRF010000193.1:0-6148 GCA_964399525.1 uncultured Phycisphaeraceae bacterium
GCACGAGAAGCTCTCCAAGTCGCAGATGGACGAGCGGGTGGAATGGGCCCTGTCCCGCGCCGCGATCTGGGACGAGGTGAAAGACCGGCTGCAGACCAGCGCGCTGGGGCTTTCTGGCGGCCAGCAGCAGCGACTCTGCATCGCGCGGACGATCGCCGTGCGGCCGGAGGTTATCCTGTTCGACGAGCCGACCTCCGCGCTCGACCCGATGAGTTGAAGCGCGACTTCACCATCTGCATCGTTACCCACAATATGCAGCAGGCGGCGCGCTGTGCCGACCAGGTCGCCTTCTTCTATCTGGGGGAACTGGTCGAGGTCGCGCCTGCTGCGCGGATGTTCACCGCGCCGCGCGAGAAGCGCACCCAGGAATACATCACTGGCCGGTTCGGCTGAGGAGCAGGCGCTGATGCCGATGGAGCAGCCCGATCACATCGTTCGTTCCTACGACGAGCAGTTGCGCAAGCTGCGCGACATGATGGCTCGCATGGGTGGCCTTGCCGAGCGCCAGGTTCACGACGCCACCCAGGCGCTTGTGCGCCGAGACTCCACCTTGGCCTCGGAGGTGATCTCGCGCGATGCCGCGCTCGACCAGATGGAACGCGAGATCGAGGCTTTTGCCGTCCGCCTCCTTGCGCTGCGCCAGCCCATGGCATCCGACCTTCGCTTCATCGTCGCCGCCATCAAGGTCAGCCATGATCTTGAGCGCGTTGGCGATTATGCGCGCAACGCCGCCAAGCGAGGTGTGGTGGTGGCCCAGCAGCCTGGGCTCGGCAGCCTGAACGGCTTCCAGCGCATGTCGGTGATGGTGCAGGAGAACCTGAAGCTCGCCATTGACGCGCTGGTGAACGACGATGCCGAGGCGGCTGGTCGGGTCTGGGCCGCCGACGAGCCGATCGACACCGTCTACAACGGCATCTTCAGGGAGATGCTCACGCACATGATGGAGGACCCGCGGAACATCACCGCGGCCATCCACATGCTGTTCATTGCGAAGAACCTCGAGCGCATCGGCGACCATGCCACCAACATCGCCGAGACAGTGCACTACGCCGTGCGCGGCGACTCGCTGCCGGATGAGCGGCCGAAGGCCGATTCCTCCGCCTATGCCGTCGTCCGCCCGCCCGAGCAGGCATAAGGCGGGACGGGGGGCAAGGGCATGCCGCAGGCCACAGGCAATCTCGCAAAACCCACCATCCTTGTCGTCGAGGACGAGGCCCCGTTGCTGACACTGCTTCGGTACAACCTGGAGAAGCAAGGCTTCCGCGTCGAGGAGGCGGCCGACGGGCAAGAGGCGCTGCTGCGCGTGGCGGAGGCGAAGCCGGACCTGATCCTGCTGGACTGGATGTTGCCAGCGCTTTCCGGACTCGAGGTCTGCCGCCAGATCCGCCGGCGGCCCGCAACGCGCGACCTGCCGATCATCATGGTCACGGCGCGGACCGAGGACCAGGACGCCGTGCGAGCGCTGGACACAGGCGCGGACGACTACATCGCCAAGCCCTTCGCGATGGAGGCCCTGCTGGCGCGGATCCGCGCCCTGCTGCGGCGATCCGGTGCCGTTCCGGTGAAGGGCAGGCTGGTCTGGCAGGATCTCGTCATGGACCAGGACGCGCACCGCGTCACCCGCGATGGTCGTGCCCTTCATCTCGGCCCCACTGAATATCGGCTGCTGGAGTTCTTCCTGCAGCATCCGGGCCGGGTGTTCTCTCGGGAGCAACTGCTCGACGCGGTGTGGGGGCGTGACATCCATGTCGAGCCCCGCACGGTGGACGTTCACATCCGTCGTTTGCGCAAGGCGGTGAATGGCGACGGCGAAGCCGATGTGATCCGGACGGTGCGCTCCGCCGGCTACGCGCTGGACGTCGAGCAGTAGGGTGCAGGCCCACGCCGCATGGCGCCGCTGAATCCTGCCAGCACGCCCAGTGCCGTGGCGAACAGGCCAATGCTTGCGGGCTCCGGCACCTGCACAACGCCTGCGCAACCCCCGGGCACGCGTTCGTTGGTCATGAAGCCGCCGCCCAGATTCCCATGTGCTATGCAGGTCACCTGCGTGTCGTTGGCAGCGACGTCGGAGAAGGAGATCTCATAGTCGTAGGTGATCGGGTTCAGCGCGCCCGGGTTCAGCGGTCCAAAGACGCCGACCGCAAGAGCGAACTCCGAGACGAGCGCGACATAGCTGTCGGCTGCGATGGCAGCGTTGAGCACCGCCGCCGAGCCCTCCGCCGGCGCGTCGGCCGAGAACAGCAGATCGGCAGCGTCGAGCGTACCGTCGTCCAGATAGATGCTGAAGGATGGTCGGGCGATCTTCACCGGGGTCGTCCGGTCGACGATGCTGATCTCGATGGGCCCACCGACCTGGACCTCGAAATAGAAGCGGTCCGCCGTGGTCAGGGCGCCGTTCGTGTCGATCTGCCCGGCCTCGATGATCACCGCCTCGGCGGCTCGTGTCGTGAGGCCCGTTCCGATTGCCGCAACCAGCAGAGCTGCCCCTACGCATGCGCCAGTCTTCATCCTCCCCTCCTTTGCTTGCCCGGCGGGCCAAGCGGCATCGCAGTCCGCAGGTTGGACCACATCGTCCCGCGCGCCCTGGTACATTCTCCGCTGCGCCAAAACTGCTCACGGGGACGTTACAAGCGCCTATGCTTCCGGTTCCTCGATCCGGTAGAGTGGCACGAGGGCTAGGCGGCGGAGGGCATTGCGGGCAAGCGCCTCGATTTCCCGCCGGTCGGTCGTGTCCGGGTCCACCGCCAGCCAAGCGGTGGCGAGTCGCCGCCAGAAGACCGCAAGGTCGAGCAAGCGCTCCCTGTAGCGTTCCTGCTCCCGGATCAGCTTGGTCGGCGCCTCGAGCGGCAAGGGGCGACGCATGGCTGCGACCGCCTGCGCCAGGATGGTCTCGGCCGTCCTGCGCGGCCGGGTGATCTGCGGCAGCAGCGCGTCCAGAGCGCGCGTTAGGAGGTCCCCGGCCCAGCGGCGGTCGGCGCCGAGCGCTTCCCGCGTGCGACGCAGCATCTTCTCCATCGCCGCATAATCGGGCTGGCCGGCAGCGGCGGCCAGCACGCGAGCATGCGCGTTCGCCAACTTCTGCAGGCGGCGGGCGAGCGGGGCCATCGTCCCCATGGCGAAGCCGCCCTGAGTGATGCACTGGGCGACTGCCGATTCAAACATCGTCGGCCCAGGCGGGATCCGCCGCATGGCCTCCGCGAGCGCCTGTCCTTCCTCTCCCGCCGTCGCGGCGAGCCGCTCCACCAGCGCGCTGGTCGCCGCGTAGAGGTGGTGCTCCTCGGGCAGTTCGGGATCCTCGTCCAAAAGAAAGCCGGGCATTGGATCGCCTGGCTCGATGCGCTCGATGCAGCGCAGGGCCGCCGGCACGAGGCGCAGAAGCCTGAAGTCCCGCGTGCCCGGCGCAATGTCGAAGATCCGGTGTGCGCTTTCGATATCTACCACCATCCGAAGATGGGCGAAGGCGCGTATCACGCCGATGCCACCGCCGGCGTCCCGCTCAAAAGCGAGCCCCGGCTCATGCATCCAGGGTGCGTCGAACGTGAAGCGGGCGGGCGGCCAGTTCTCGCCCTCCGCCACCCCGGGGAACTGGACCGGATCGAATCGGTGCGGGTCAGGTAGTCGCCCGGCCGGGGCGGGCGGCATGAAGGCGCTGGGATCGGGGGCGGCAGTCGCGTTCGACACGGTCTCACCTTGCGGGCACAGGCGTTAACGCACCGTGGCCACCGGCGGGATTGACGGCCACCGCCGGGCCGGGCGAGGTAGGGCTTCACGCCCTCGGGAGCCACGCCCATGCGCCGCCGCGCTGTCATCGCTGCGATCGCCGCCCTCTCGCCCGCACTGCTGGCAGCCTGCGCCCAGACCGCCAGCGCGCCGGACGGCAACCTTGCGCAGCAACCTGTCCGGGTCGTGTTCTTCGAGGAGGACAGCGTCGAAGTGGGTCCCTCGGCAATCAGCGTCATCCAGGATGCCGCCCTGGTCGCTCGGCGCTTCCCAGACGCCCCGGTCCGCGTGCTGGGCTTCATTGCCCCGGATCCGGTGAACGCCCCCACGGTCGTGGAGGCCTTGCGCCTGTCCCGCATGCGTGCGGACCGAGTCGCAACGCAGTTGGCAGCGTTCGGCGTGCCGCGCGACCGCATCCAGGTTCGCGGCCGCGGCACCGCGGAGGTCGCCGACGTTCCGCTGGAGGCGCGTCGCGTCGAGATCCATGTCGGGCCGAACTGACACCGGAGATGGTGTCGCGAGGGCGCACTGCGCCGCGTGATCACGGCTGACGGATCGCCGAGGGCGTGGCATCGGACGATATGCCCTATGACGGCCGATTCGCCGGCGACCCCTTCCATGTACTCTCCCGCGTCTTCGGCCATGCCGGCTTCCGCGGACGGCAGGAGGAGGTCGTCCGTCATGTGGTCGCGGGCGGTTCCGGTCTCGTGCTCATGCCGACCGGCGGCGGCAAGTCGCTCTGCTACCAGGTGCCGGCGCTCTGCCGGCCGGGCGTCGGCGTCGTCGTCTCGCCGCTGATCGCCTTGATGGAGGACCAGGTCGCGGCGCTGCGGCAGCAGGGTGTCGCGGCTGCTGCGCTGCATTCCGACCTGCCGGAAGGCGAGGCGCGCCGAACGCTCGCCGAACTTCACGGCGGAGAGCTTAAGCTTCTCTACGTGTCGCCCGAGCGCTTGGCGCTGGAAGGCATGCTTTCGCGTCTCGACTCGCTGCCCATTGCGATGTTCGCGGTGGATGAAGCCCATTGCGTCTCCCAGTGGGGACATCACTTCCGACCAGAGTACCGCGGGCTCGGCGTGCTTTCCGTGCGTTTCCCACGAACGCCGCGCCTGGCGCTGACGGCCACCGCTGATCCGCGGACGGTGGACGACATCCGCGCCCAACTCGGACTGTCCGACGATCCGGTGTTCCGCGGCGGCTTCGACCGCCCGAACATCCGCATCGAGGCGCGGCCGCGGGAGCAGGAGCGTGCGCAACTCCGCGCCTTCCTGCGCGAGGTGGCTGGGCAGCAGGGTGCAGGTATCGTCTATTGCGGGAGCCGTGCGCGCACGGAGCAGACCGCCGAGTGGTTGCGCGCCGACGGCCACGATGCGTTGGCATTCCATGCTGGCATGGACGCCAGCGCGAAACGGGAGGCGCACCGGCGCTTCTCACGCGGCGACGCCGTGATCATGTGCGCTACGATCGCCTTCGGGATGGGCATAGACCGGCCAGACGTACGGTGGGTTGCCCATCTTGACCTGCCGCGGAGCCCTGAGAGCTGGTACCAGGAGATCGGCCGTGCCGGCCGCGATGGACTGCCGGCGCGCGCGCTGCTGCTGTACGGCGCAGGGGACATCGCGCTCGCGCGGCACCGGGTGGAGGAGAGTCCGGCGGCCCCGGAGCAGAAGCGAATTGAGCGGCAGCGCCTGGAGGCCATGGTGGCGATCGTCGAGGCGGCCAGTTGCCGCCGCGCACTGCTGCTGCGCTGTTTTGGGGAGGAGCCAGCTGGCGATGTGTCGTCGGCCGCCGTGCCCTGCGGCAATTGCGACGTCTGCCTGTCGCCGCCCAGCCTGTTCGACGGAACGGTCGCCGCGCAGAAGCTGCTGTCGGCCGTGCTGCGCACCGGCCGGCGTTTCGGCGTTGTGCACGTCGTCGACGTGCTGCGTGGCCGCATGACGGAGAAGGTGGTGCAGTTCGCGCATGACAGGCTGCCGACTTTCGGCATCGGAAAGGATCTCTCGGACGCTGCCTGGCGTGGGGTTGCGCGCCAACTCGTTGCACGCGGCGCGCTGGACGTCGCGGTGGAGAGCCATGGCGAACTCGTCCCAACCGAGGCGGCGCGGCCGATCCTGCGAGGCGAGGAGAAGGTCATGCTACGCACCGATGTTGGGCGGGATGCTCCTGCGCCGCGGCCCGGCCGCGGCGCCGGTGCCGCCCCTGTCGGAGATGTCCTGTTCGACAGGCTGCGCGAGTGGCGGCGCGCAGAGGCGCACAGCCAGTCGGTGCCCGCCTATGTCATCTTTCAGGATCGGACCTTGGCCGAGATTGCGGCGATGAGGCCGTGCAGTCTGGACCAGCTGGCGACGATACCGGGGGTCGGACGAACCAAGCTCGAGCGATACGGAGCAGCCGTCCTCAATGTCCTCGCCGAGTGACGAGTGTTCGCTTC
>CAYNRF010000194.1:0-6142 GCA_964399525.1 uncultured Phycisphaeraceae bacterium
AAGGCGCAGCCGCAGCGCATTCAGCTTGATGAAGCCCTGGGCGTCGAACTGGTCGTAGGCGCCCTGGTCGTCCTCGAAGGTCACGTGCTTCATGCTGTACAGGCTGTGCGGCGAGCGGCGGCCCGTCACGATCGTGTTGCCCTTGTAGAGCTTGAGGCGGACATCGCCCTCCACGCTCGCCTGGCTGGCGTCGATCAGGGCCTGGAGCATGCGGCGCTCCGGCGCGAACCAGAAGCCGTTGTAGATGACCTCGGCGTAGCGGGGCATCAGGCTGTCCTTGAGGTGCGCCGCCTCGCGGTCCAGCGTGATGCTCTCCATGGCGCGGTGCGCGACGGAGAGGATGGTGCCGCCCGGCGTCTCGTAGCAGCCGCGGGACTTCATGCCGACGAAGCGGTTCTCCACCAGGTCGAGGCGGCCGATGCCGTTCTCCTTGCCGAGCGCGTTCAGCTTCGTCAGCAGCGCGGCGGGCGACAGGCGCTCGCCATTGATGCCGACGGCGTCGCCGCGCTCGAACTCGATGGTGATCTCGGTGACCTTGTCCGGCGCGTCCACCGGGCTGATCGTGCGCTGCCACACCATCTCGTCCGGCGCGTCCCAGGGCTCCTCGAGGATCTTTCCTTCGCTCGACGAGTGAAGGAGGTTGGCGTCCACGCTGAAGGGCGCCTCGCCGCGCTTGTCCTTGGCGATCGGGATCTGGTGCGCCTCGGCGAACTCGATCAGGCGCGTGCGGCTGGTCAGCTCCCATTCGCGCCAGGGGGCGATGATCTTGATGTCCGGCTTCAGCGCGTAATAGCTGAGCTCGAAGCGCACCTGGTCGTTGCCCTTGCCGGTCGCGCCATGCGCCACCGCATCGGCGCCGACCTGCTCGGCGATCTCGATCTGGCGCTGCGCGATCAGCGGGCGGGCGATCGAGGTGCCGAGCAGGTACATCCCCTCGTACAGCGCATTCGCGCGGAACATCGGGAAGACGAAGTCGCGGACGAAAGTCTCGCGCAAATCGTCCATGAAGATGTTGTCCGGCTGGATGCCGAGCAGCAGCGCCTTGTCGCGCGCCGGGCCGAGTTCTTCGCCCTGGCCGAGATCGGCGGTGAAGGTCACCACCTCGCAGCGATAGGTGGTCTGCAACCACTTCAGGATCACGCTGGTGTCGAGCCCGCCGGAATAGGCGAGCACGACCTTCTTCACGTCCTTGACGCGCATCTTGGTCCCCTGAGGGTCGGAAAAGGCGGCGGAACATGCCGCCCGCGGGCCGCCGGGGCAAGGTCACGCCAGCCTCCACCGTGGCATTCGCGCATCTGCCGCCGCTTTCCTTGGTCGGCCGCCGGTCCGGGCTGGACAGGGCCGCCGCGGTTATGGTTCCCTCGATAACGGTATGTTGAAGTCAATATATCAAATCGTGATGCTCCTCGCGCTCCTCCTGCCCATGGAGGCGCGCAGCGACGTTCCCGCGCTGCTGGACACGGCCCGCCCGCCGCACCTGCCCGAAGCGGGGCGAGCGGACTACGCCCGCTTCCTGCTGCAGCCCACACCGCGCGTCTTCGCGCTGGCGCCGGACGGCGCATGGGGCTGGGCAGCGGCGATCGGCGACGACCCTGCCGCAACCGAGGCGCGCGCCATGGAGAACTGCCAACGCTGGGGCGGGCAGGGCTGCCAAGTCTATGCACGCGACCTTGCCGTGGTCTGGCCGGGGATGGAAGCCAGCGCTCCCGCGGCGCCAGCCCGCCCGCTGGCGGGCGGCGCCGGCTGGACGCTGCAGCCCGACAGCCGATTCCTTTGGCAGGGGCCGGCACAGGCGCGCGGCGTCTATCTCTGGGCGCATGGCCGCTCGCCGGGCGGTGCGGACAGCCGCGGCTCGCAGCCGCAGCCGCATGTGCGCGCCTTCAACAACGCCGGCTACGACGTGATCCGCCTGGACCGCGACCCGATCACCGACGAGACCGAGGCAGGCGCCGCCTGGATGCGGGAGGCGCTTCAGGTGCTGCGCCGGCAAGGCTATGCGCGGGTGGTCGCCGGCGGCCAGTCGCGGGGCGCCTGGAACGCGCTGCAGGCGTTGGAGGAGCCCGGCGCGGTCGATGCGGTGATCGCCATCGCCCCGGCGGCGCACGGCCCGCGCGGCAGCCCGGCACATGCCTGGGCGCTCGATGACCTCCGCCGCATCGTCGCCGCGGCGCGCAGCCCGCGGACGCGCGTGGCGGTGGCGAATTTCGCGGGCGACGAGTTCGACCCGGACCCGGTGGCGCGCGCCGAGATCCTGGGCAAGTTGCAGGGGCGCAGCGCGGGGCTTCTGCTGCTCGACCGGCCGCCAGGGATACACGGCCATGGCGGCGGCGGAGACTGGCGCTTCACCTTCGGCTACGCGGCCTGCCTGCTGGATTTCGCGGAAGGCCGACGCAACGCATGCGGGCCGAACTTGCCACCCCCCTGCCTTGCCTTCACGCTCTCCAGCGGCCAGAGCAGCATCAGCACGTTCAGCGTCAGGTTGTCGCGGATCATCCAGCCGACGAAAGCCTCCATCGCGAGAACCAGCGCGACGCTGAGCCATACCGGCAGCCGCGCGGCCAGCCAGAAGCCCACCCACATCGCGGCGATGTCCATGACCGAGTTGATGACGCTGTCGCCGTAGTAGTCGAGCGAGATGGTCGTCTCGCGGTAGTGCCGGATCACCGTCTCGGTGTTCTCCACCACCTCCCACGCCGCCTCGACCAGCGTGGCGACGGCGAGGCGCGGCCAGAAGCCCGCGCCGCGCAGCAGCAGCCACGTCGCAGCGTAGAACAGGAAGCCGTGCACGATGTGCGAGGGCGTGTACCAGTCCGTCAGGTGCTGCGAATTGCCGCTGGAAAAGACCTCGCCGTGCCAGAGCGAGACATAGCCGCATTTGCAGATGGGCACGCGCCCCATCCACAGCAGGGCCGCCGCGGCCAGCGCGGCGGTCCCGAGGACGACAACGGGCCAGGGGCCGGGCCCGGAAGCTACGCGGCGCGTCTGACGCTCCTCCCCTCGAACAGGTCGCGGCCGGCGACCAGCGCGCGGATCTTCGCATCCACCACGTTGCGCTTCAACATCCAGAAGCCGCAATCGGGGTGGATGTAGCGCACGCGCCCGGCGCCGATCACCGTCTCCGCCCGCTCGATGGCGCGGGCGATGTCGTCGGCGCTCTCGACATCGGTGCGCTTGATGTCCACCACGCCGAGGCCCATGCCGATCTCCGGTCGCAGGTTGCGGAACACCGCGAGTTCCTCGGCGGGGCGGTGGGCGTTCTCCATCACGACGTGATCGACCTGGAGGCTGTTCAGGTAGCCCATCAGCTTGTCCCAGCCGCCCTTCTGAATGCTCTGCCCGCCGTAGTTGCCGAAGCAGAGATGCACCGCGGCCTTGGTCTTCACCGCGCGCAGCACGCGGTTGATCGCCTCCGCCGCCCAGGGCGCCTCCTCCGGGCTGCCGGGCAGGTTCGCCTCGTCCACCTGGATCACCGCGGCGTCGCAATGCGCCACCTGCTCGGCCAGCACATCGGCGATGGCGAGCGCCACCTTCTCCGCGCTGCCGCCGTAGTGCTTGTCGATCAGCGTCTTGGCCAGCATGTGCGGGCCAGTCAGCGTGAACTTCAGCGGCTTCGTCGCCAGCCGCTGCGCCTTCGCGCAGGCCGCCGGCAGGTCGAGCGTGCCATGGCCGATCGGTCCGTCCACCGTGCCGGGCGGGCGCATGCGGAAGGCCATGCCGCGCTGCGCGCGGTACTCCAGCACCTCCTCGAAGGTGGCGTCGTTGCGGATGCCCGACATGGGTCGCGTGAAATACTCGATCATCCCGTTGGTCTCGGGATGGTTCACGTCGAAGCGGTACAGCTCGCCGTCGCAGACCAGGTCGATGCCCGCCTGCTCCTGCGTGGCGATCACCACGCGCGTGGCGTCGGTGACCGCGGTTTCCGAGGGCAAGGCGGCGAGCCAGTCGGGGACGGGATAGCTGCCGACGACGGTGGTGAGGATCCGCGGCGCGCTCATCGCGCCGCCCCCCGGAAGCCCGGCACCGCGGGGTCCAGCAGATCGTTGGTCATCACCTCCGCCGGCGTCGTGGCGGGGATGTTGAAGGCGGTCTTCACCGCCTCGATCGTCTGCTCCATGCGCGCCGGCTCCATCCCGCCGAGCGGCCGCGTCGAGCCCGCATCGGAGGTCATCAGCACGCCGACGAGGCCCCAGCCGACGCGCAGGTCCTCGACGCTCATCGCGGCCGGCTGGGCGGTGGCGGCGAGGCAGGGCTCGGGGTTGGCGAGGCAGGCGGCATAGGCGCGCTGCGTCACGCGGGTGAAGCGCTGCGCCGCGTCGCGGTTGCCGCGCAGCCAGGCGCCGTTGAACCAGAAGGCGTTGCCGTACGGGTTGAAGCCGATGTCGCGCGTGGCGACGAAGCCGAGATCCTGCCCCAGCGCGCGCTGGTAGATGTGGTGCGAGGTGTAGAACTCGGTCGTGATGTCGATCGCACCCGACTGCAGCGAGGTGACCTTCGCCGGCGGGGCGATGTTCACCCAGGAGACGGAATCGGCCGGGATGCCGAGGGCGCGGGAGATCATCGGCCACATCACGCGCGCCGCATCCGCCGGCGGCGTGCCGATGCGCCGGCCACGGAAATCCTGCGGGCCGTTGATGCCCGCCGAGCGGCGCCAGTAGATGCCGTAGGGCGACTGGACATAGATCATCATGCCGGCGACGAGGTCCGCGCCCTGCGCGCGCGCCTGCAGCGCGACCGGGCTGTCCACGATGCCGACCTGCGCCTGGCCAGCGCCGACGCGCTGCGCGGCAAAGCCGGAGCCGCGGCCGTTCTCGATGGTCAGCGCAATGCCGGCCTCGCGATACATGCCCTGCTGCTGCGCCCAGTAGAGCGGCGCGTGGTCGGGGCCGGGCGTCCAGTTCAGCACCAGCGCCATGCGGTCCTGCGCCGCGGCGGGCAACGCGAGGCCGAGCGCCGCGGCAGCGGCGAGCAATGTGCGTCGGATCATGCTGTTGTCCTCCCTCATGCGATTCCGAGCCGGTCGTAGACCCGGCGCGCCAGTGCGCCGAATTCCGGCGTGTTGCGGATGGCAAGCTCGCGCGGCTCCGGCAGGTCCACCGCGAAATGGTCGGCCATGCGCGCCGGCCCGGCGGTGAGCACGGCGACCTGCGTGGCGCAGAACACGGCTTCCTGCACGCCATGGGTCACCAGCACGACCGTCTTGCCGGAGCTTGCCCAGATCCGCCGGATCTCGAGGTTCATCCGCTCGCGCGTCAGCGCATCCAGCGCGCCGAAGGGCTCGTCGAGCAGCACCAGCTTCGGGTCGTGGATCAAGGCGCGGGCGAGCGACACGCGCTGCTGCATGCCGCCCGAGAGCTCATAGGGATACTTGTCCTCGTTGCCTTCGAGCCCGACCAGCGCCAGCAGGTCGCGCGCACGCTCGCGCGTCGCCTTGGCCGGCAGGCCGAGGATCTCCGCCGGCAGCATGACGTTGTCGAGCACGCGGCGCCATTTCAGCAGCAGCGGCGCCTGGAAGGCCACGCCGATGTCGCGGCCGGGATCGAAATCGGCATGGCCGATGCGCAGCTCACCGCCGTCATGCGGATGCAGCCCGGCGAGGATCTTGAGCAGCGTGGACTTGCCGCAGCCGGAGGGGCCGACGAGCGCCAGGAACTCGCCATCGCCGAGGTCGAAGCTGGCATCGCTGACCGCCACCGTCTCCCGCTCGCCGGTGCGATAGGTCTTGGAGACGCCGCGGAGCGACAGGAAGGGCTCAGCGGAGGCGCGCATCTTCGGTCACCACCAGCCGCTCCAGCAGCACGACGAGGCCATAGAGGGTGACGCCCACCAGCGTCACCAGGATCAGCGACATCACCATCACCGGCGTGTCGAGCGTGCCCTGCGCCGACATGATGACGAAGCCGAGCCCCGCTTCCGATCCGACGAACTCGCCCACGATGGTGCCGGCGATGGCCAGCACCGCGGCGACGCGCATGCCGCTGAAGAGATAGGGCAGGGACGAGGGAAGCTGGATCTTCCGGAACACCTGCCAGCGCGTGGCGCGCACGGTGCGCACGAGGTCGAGCAGCTCGGGCTCCACCTCCGCGAGGCCCCGCGCGGTGGTGATGACGATGGGGAAGAAGGCGATGACGAAGGTGATGGCGAT
>CAYNRF010000195.1:0-6114 GCA_964399525.1 uncultured Phycisphaeraceae bacterium
CCCCGCGGCCATCCCCGCGGGCCGAGGTGACCAAGCCATGTCCGACACCGCCGAGAAGCCCAACTACAAGAAGACCCTGAACCTGCCCAAGACCGCCTTCGCGATGAAGGCCAACCTGGTCCAGAACGAGCCGGCGACGCTGCAGCGCTGGGCTCAGCTGGCGGGCGGGCTGGGCCTGTACGCCGCGATGCGGGACCGGGCCAGCCGGTTCGAGAAGCGCTTCGTGTTCCACGACGGGCCGCCCTACGCCAACGGGTCGATCCACCTGGGGCACCTGATGAACAAGTGCCTCAAGGACTTCGTGGTCCGCAGCCGCTTCATGATGGGCGAGGACTGCCCGTTCGTGCCCGGCTGGGACTGCCACGGCCTGCCCATCGAGCACAAGGTCATGACCGACCTCGTCGAATCCGGCAAGGCCAAGAAGCTCGACGGGCTGGACGAGGACACCCGGCGCATGGCGGTGCGTCGCGAGTGCAAGGCGTACGCCGACAAGCAGATCGACCTGCAGCGCGGGCAGATGCAGCGCCTGCTGACCGTGGGCGACTACGAGGACCCGTACCTGACCATGGCGCCCGCCTACGAGGCCGGCGTGCTGGAGGTGCTCGCGGGCCTGTGCGCGCAGGGTCTGGTCTACAAGGCGCTCAAGCCGGTGCACTGGTCCGTCGCCAACGAGACGGCGCTGGCCGAGGCCGAGCTGGAGTACGAGGACCGCGAGGACCTGTCCGTCTACGTGGACTTCGAGGGCGAAGACGCCGACGCCATCTACGCCGCTTTCGGCCTGTCCGAGGACGACCGCGACGAGAAGGACCTGCACGCCACGCCGAGCTTCATGATCTGGACCACCACCCCGTGGACCCTGCCGGCCAACGTCGCCATCGCGGTCCACGCCAAGTTCGAGTACGCCCTGGCCAAGGTCGACGGCAACCTGACCGTGCTGGCGGCCGAACTGCTGCCCAGGGTCGCCAAGGCCGCCAAGGCCGAGGACGTGGAGGTGATCGCCACCACGACCGGGGAGCGTCTGGTCGGGCTGCGCTACAAGCACCCGTTCGGGCTGACCATGCCCGCCTGCGGGCTGGGCCACCGCTGCGACCCGGCGGTGTGCTTCTCGGTGGTCGAGGCGCCGTATGTCACGCTCGAGGACGGCACCGGCCTGGTCCACACCGCGCCCGGGCACGGCAACGAGGACTACCAGACCGGCCTGCGCGTCGGCCTGCCCGTGTACTGCCCGGTCCGCGGCAACGGCACCTACGACGACACCACGCCCGAGTGGCTGCGGGGCATGGACATCTGGAAGGCCAACGCGCTGATCGCCAAGCGCCTGACCGAGTCGGGGCACATGTTCTACTCGCACACCTTCATGCACTCCTATCCCCACGACTGGCGGAGCAAGACGCCGGTGATCTTCCGCTGCACCGAGCAGTGGTTCGTGGGGGTGGACGCACCGACGCGTCGTGACGGCAAGTCGATGCGCGAGATGGCGCTGGCCGCCACCGGCGAGGGCGGCACGGTGTCGTTCGTGCCCGCGTGGGGGCGCAACCGCATGCGGGGCATGCTCGAGTCGCGCCCGGACTGGTGCATCAGCCGCCAGCGGGCCTGGGGCCTGCCGATCCCCGGCTTTGTGATGCCCGACGGCACGGCGTTCATGACCGAGGCCTCGGTGCGTGCCGTGGCCGAGGTGGTCCGCAGGCACGGTTCGGACGCGTGGTTCACCATGCCGCCCGAGCAGCTGCTGGCCGGCTACGACCCCAAGGCCGACCCCTTCGCCCGCGAGGAGCTGCGGACCGGCCGGGTGAGCTTCGCCCAGCTGCGCAAGGGCGGGGACATCCTCGACGTGTGGTTCGAGTCCGGCTCGTCGTGGAACGCCGTGATGCGTCAGCGGTCGGGCGGCCGGGACTACCCCGTGGACCTGTACCTCGAAGGCTCGGACCAGCACCGCGGCTGGTTCCAGCTGTCGCTGCTGCCCGCCCTGGGCGTGACCGGGCAGGCCCCCTTCAAGACCCTGCTCACCCACGGCTTCATGGTGGACAAGGACGGCAAGAAGCTCTCCAAGTCCAAGGGCGCGGCGCTCAAGGACCTGTTCGACCGCTACGGGGCGGACGTGCTCCGCTGGTGGGTCTGCTCGATCGCCTACGAGAACGACGTGAAGGTGGACGAGGAGTTCTTCGCCAACGCCGGGCAGAGCTATGTGAAGGTCCGCAACACGCTGCGGTTCATGCTCAGCAACCTGGGCGACTACACCCCCCCCGCCACACCGGTCAAGCACGCCCCCACCTCGCTGGAGGCCTGGGTGCTCGGGGAGTTCGACGCGCTGAGCGGCAAGGTGCAGGACGCGTTCCGTCGGTACGCCTTCCACGAGGCGCACCGGCTGCTGTACAACTTCTGCAACAGCACGCTGAGCAGCGAGTACCTCTCGGCGGTCAAGGACCGGCTGTACTGCGACGCCCCGGCGTCGGAGCGTCGGGCGCGGACGCAGGCGTGCCTGTGGACGCTCACGGACGGGCTGTGCCGGCTGCTGGCGCCGGTGCTGTGCCACACTTCGGACGAGGCGTACCGGGCGTTGCTCAACGCCTCGGACGACACCTGCGTGCACCTGACGGGCTTCCCGGCGCCGACCGGGGCGGCGCCCGACGCGCGGTGGGCGAAGGTCATGGGCGTGCTGGCCGAGGCGTCCAAGGCGCTCGAGCAGGCCCGCTCGGCCCGCGGGATCGACAACCCGCTCGACGCCGGGCTGCGCCTGGGCGACGCCGACGCCACGCTGGCGGGCTTCGACCCGGTGGACCTGGCCGACTTCTGCGGCGTGTCGCTCGTCACGGTCGCCGGCTCGGGCATCGAGGTGCTCGACCTGCGCGACCAGCCCCGGTGCGAGCGCTCGTGGAAGCGGGACGGCACGGTCCGGGCCCGCTCCGACGGCGGCATGCTCTCCGACCGCGACGCGCGGGCGGTGGGCGTGGCCTGACCGGCTCGGCCCCTCGGGTGAAACCGACGGGCGGGAACCCCCAAGGACGGCCCCGGGCCGGTATCATCGTCGTCCCCGCACGCCGGGGCGTGGTTCCGTCACGCAAACGCAGGAGTTCCGCATGGGCATGCTCATCGCGCTGGGGGTGATCGCGGCGATCGTCGTGGTGCTCGCGCTGATCGTCATCGGGATCTACAACAAGCTGGTGGCGTTCAAGAACCGCTACGAGAACGCCTTCGCCCAGATCGAGGTGCAGCTCAAGCGGCGCTACGACCTGATCCCCAACCTGGTCGAGACGGCCAAGGGCTACATGGCCCACGAGAAGGGCACGCTCGAGGCGGTGATCGCGGCCCGCAACGTGGCCGCGGGCGGGCTGGGCAAGGCGGCGGCCAACCCCGGCGACGCCGGCGCGATGCAGCAGCTGGCCAGCGCCGAGGGCGCTCTGGCGGGGGCGATGGGCCGCCTGTTCGCCGTGATGGAGGCCTACCCGGACCTCAAGGCCAACCAGAACATGATGGCCCTGCAGGAGGAGATCACCGCGACGGAGAACAAGGTGGCCTTCAGCCGCCAGGCGTTCAACGACGCGGTGACGGCGTACAACACCTACCGCGAGTCGTTCCCGCCGGTGATCGTCGCCCCGCTGTTCGGCCAGGGCAAGAACGCCAGCCTGCTGGAGTTCGCCGACTCCGCCCAGATCCAGGAAGCCCCCAAGGTCAGCTTCTCCTGATCCGCTGACCCGGAGCATCCATGGACGCCGGACGCCAGACGATGGACTTCTTCGGGCACCAGGACCGCGCGCGAACGCGGTCCCGCGGTCTCGTCGCGATGTACCTGGCCGCCCTGCTGGTCATCTGCCTGGCGGTATCCGCGGTCGCCGCCGTCGTGGTCTCGATGACCGGCGACCAGGAGACCCCCGTCCGCGCCGCAGACGTCGCCATGGTCGCCCTGGCCACCGGCGTCTTCACGGCGATCACCATCCTCGGCGGCAGCTTCTTCCGCATCGCCGAACTCCGCAGCGGGGGCGGGCAGTCCGTGGCCCGCGCCCTGGGCGGACGCCTCCTCGACCCGTCCACCCGCGACCCCGACGAGCGACGCGTGCTCAACGTGGTCGAGGAGATGGCCATCGCCTCGGGCGTGCCGGTGCCCCCCGTGTACATGATGCGCGACGAGAAGGGCATCAACGCCTTCGCGGCGGGCTATGCGCCGGGCGATGCGGTGATCGGGGTGACCAAAGGCTGCGTGGAGGGCCTGACCCGCGACGAGCTGCAGGGCGTGATGGCCCACGAGTTCAGCCACATCCTCAACGGCGACATGCGCCTGAACATCCGGCTCATCGGCCTGCTCAACGGCATCGTGCTGCTGTCCCTGCTCGGGCACATGCTGCTGCGGGTCGCGCCCCACAGCGGCGGGGGCAGCCGCAAGGGGGGGGCGGGGTGCTGGTCGTGCTGGGCATCGGCCTGGCGCTGCTGGTGATCGGCTCGCTGGGCGCGCTGGCGGCGCGGATCATCCAGGCCGCGGTCAGCCGCCAGCGCGAGTTCCTGGCCGACGCGGCGGCGGTGCAGTTCACGCGCAATCCCAACGGCATCCGCGACGCGCTGCGGCGCATCGGCGGCTCGGCCAGCCGTGCCCGCGTCAAGCATCCCCGGGCCCAGGAGGCCGGGCACATGTTCTTCGGCGAGGCCATCGGCTCGTCGTCCTTCGGCGGCTCGCTCGCCTCGCACCCGCCCCTGAAGATCCGCATCAAACGCGTCGACCCCACCTGGGACGGCTCCATGCTCACGCCCCTGACCAGCGCCGACGACCACGGGCCCGTGCGCGAGCCGCTGACCCCGCGCGAGCGTCTGCAGCGGTCCATGCCCGACGCCGCCGGCGCTGTCGCGGGCCAGGCGGCGATGCTGCTGCCCCTGCTGGCGCTGGCCGGGCAGGCCACGGCCGCGCACGTCTAGCACGCCCGTTCCCTCATCGCCGCCATCCCGCCCGTGCTGCGCGAAGCCGCCCACGAAACGTCCACCGGGCGGGCGGTGGTCTACGCGCTGCTGCTCGACCGCAAGTCCGAGATCCGCGATGCCCAGATCCGCCGGCTCGAGACCAACGGCGACCCGGCCGTCGCGGCCGAAGTCCGCCGCCTCGCCCCCGAGGCCGTCGCGCTGCCGCGCGAGCTCCGCCTGCCGCTGCTGGACATGACGCTCGGTTCGCTGGCCCACCTGTCGGACGCCCAGCACCGGACCTTCCGGGCCAACATCAAGGCGCTGATCGAGATGGACAAGTCCGTCAGCCTGTTCGAGTGGGTGACGCTGGGCGTGCTGACCCGCCACCTGGACGAACGCTTCGGACGGGCGATGCCGCGGGTGACCCAGTACTACGCGCTGGGCAAGCTGGGGGACGAGGTCGGCGTGCTGCTCTCGGCGATCGCGTACAGCGGGGCCACGGACGAGGCCGGCGCGCAAGCGGCGTTCCGCCTGGGCGCCGGCGCGCTCCAGGGGGTGGAGGCCCGCCTGCTGCCCAAGGACGACGCCACGCTGAACCGGCTCGACGCCGCCCTGACCACGCTGGCGGGCTGCACCGCGCGGCTCAAGAACGACCTGCTCAAGGCCTGCGCCCTCACGGCCGGCGCCGACCGCCAGATCACCACCGCCGAGGCCGAACTGATCCGCGCTATCGCCGACACCCTCGGCGTGCCCACCCCCCCGCTGCTGCCGGGCCAGCGGCTGGTGTAACCAAGGCGGCTCCGGCTTTCAATCCGGCCCGATCCCAGACCGCCAAACCTACGCACGGAGCTTGGCGGTCTGGGTTTTTGGCGTTCTACGGGGGGTCGCGGCAGCTCGCTTGCCTGAACGGGTGTGGATGCTCGTGATTCGACAATGGATAACCCGGCGCGTCCAGAACGCCAAGCCCTCTCTCAGAGCTTGGCGGTCTGGGATGCTGGCGTTCTGCGGCCGGTGTCCGGGTGGCATGCGTGGGACGCGAACGGGCACGCGACGATCTCACCGGTCGTCTGGTGTGCCGTCGTGACCGACGCCGGTTGTCTCGTTCTTGTGCTTGGGTCATGAGGTGGTGGCTGTCGGGCGAGGCCGCCAAACCATCCCCCTGGGGGGTGGTTTGGCGGCCGGCGCTGATGCCACAGCGCGTGTGCGAGGAGCATGTGGAAGAAGAACAAG
>CAYNRF010000196.1:0-6085 GCA_964399525.1 uncultured Phycisphaeraceae bacterium
GGCCTCGCGCGCATCGTGCGCGGTTATGTGACCCCGGCGCTGGAGAACGTCGCGCTCTGGCACGAGCGCGACATCAGCCATTCCAGCGTGGAGCGGATGATCGGCCCGGATGCGACCGTCACGCTGGATTTCGCGCTGCATCGCGCGGCGGGGATGATGGCGAAGCTCACGGTGTATCCGCAGCGGATGCAGGCGAACCTGGAATCGCTCGGCGGCGTGGTGCACAGCCAGAAGGTGCTGCTGGCGCTGACCCAGGCGGGTATGCGGCGCGAGGCCGCCTACGCCGCCGTGCAGCGCGCGGCGATGGCGACGTGGAATGCGCTCGGCACGCCCGAGGCGCGCGACTTCGCGGCCAACCTGCTGGCCGATTCCGAGGTCGCGGAGCGCCTGGATGCCGCGGCGCTGCGGGCCGCGATGGATCCGGCGCGCGACTTCGGCCAGGTGGACGCCATCTTCGCGCGCGTCCTCGCCGAGGCGTGAGCGCGGCGTGGCGGGGATCGGGCGGCGCTGCCCCGCTCCCGCCACAGCGCGTGCCCATATCCGGCATCGAGGAGGAGTGACCCGATGCCGTTCCTGACCAGGCTGCTGACGCTGGCCGCGATGGGCATCGTGGCGCTCGGGCTGGCCGCCCCGGCGGAGGCCGACGGCCCGAAGCGGCGCGATGCGCGGCCGACCCATGGCTACTGGGTGGACCCGCCACCGCGCTGGGTGCCGGGGCCGCCGGTGCGGCGCTGGCGCGGGCCGCCGCCGGCCTATGGCTGGTACGCCCCGCCGCCGCGGGCCTATTATCCTCCGCCGCAGGTGTACTACCCGCCGCCGCGCTACTACTATCCGCCGCCACCGCCGCCGCCGGGGGTGGGCTTCTACTTCAGGTTCTGAGGGGCGTCTCGACCGGGGTGTGCACCGTCATCGTCCTGCGCCGCCCCGGCCATGCCTGGCCGCTGCTGCTCGCTGCGAACCGCGACGAGCGGCTCGACCGTGCCTGGGATCCGCCGGCGGCGCACTGGCCGGCGCATCCCGGCCTGGTCGGCGGGCGGGACCTGACGGGCGGCGGCACCTGGATGGCGCTGCGCGGCGGCGTCGTCGCGGCGGTGCTGAACCGGCCGGGCAGCCTCGGTCCGGCGGCGGGCAAGCGTTCGCGCGGCGAATTGCCGCTGCTCGCGCTCGGCGCCGGTTCCGCCGCCGCGGCGGCCGAGGCTGTCGCCGCGCTGCCGGCAGGCGAATGGCGGCCCTTCAACATGGTGATCGCCGATGCGCGCGACGCCTTCTTCCTGCGCGGGCTTGGCGAAGATGGCCCACAGGCGGTGCCGCTCGGCGAGGGGATCAGCATGGTCACGGCGCATGAGCCGAACGATCCGGCGAGCCCCCGAATCGGCCGCCACCTCCCCCGCTTCCGCGCTGCCCCGCCGCCCGATCCCGACGCCGGCGACTGGAGCGGGTGGGAGGTGCTGCTGGCCGATGACGGCTTCGGCGCGGAGGGGATCGGCGGCGCGCTGAACGTGCCGCCGGTCGGGGGGTTCGGGACCGTGTGCGCGAGCCTGATCGCGGTGAATGCAACCGGTCGGGCGTCATGGCACTTCTGTCACGGCCGTCCGGCCCCGGGCGCCTTCGTGCCGTTGATGCCGGACGGCGTCGGGTGATGCCGCGATAATGCCCTCGCCGGGTCGCGCGCTTCCAGGCGGACGCCTTCCGCAACCGGCTTGATGCCGTTCAGAACAGCATGAAGTCAGTCGGTGCAAGCACCGGCAGGCCCAGCAGTTCCGCTATGCGCACAGGTGCTGCGCCGCCCTGCCCGTCCGAATCGAAGAACAGCAGGCCGGTGGCGGTGTTGTAGATGAATTGCGGCGTGCCGGTCGGCGCCGTGCTGCCGTTTCCGACCCTGACGACGACATGCTCCTCCGGCAGGGGTGCAGGCAGCGCCCCGGGCGGCGGGACGATGCCGAATCCTGCGGCGGAAACCACGATCACGTCGACGCCGGCGACGAAGTCCGTGATGCGGTCCGGGCCTTCCGTGGCATCGCCGAACAGGAACCAGTCCGCGCCATCGCCGCCCGCGAGCAGATCCAGCCCTGCGCCGCCCGAAAGCGTGTCCGCGCCGCCTGCGCCCATCAGGACATCCGAGCCTCCCTGCCCACCCAGCGCATTTCCCGCATCGTTGCCGCTGATGCGGTTGTCCAGGGCGTTGCCCGTGCCGGAGAGCGGCGCGAGGCCGCCGAGCTGGAGGGTCTCGACGTGGTCCGGCAGCGTCCAGTCCACGAAGGCGGCGACGATGTCGGTGCCCTCGTCCTGTGCCTCGATGACGACGTCGCCGGCATGATCCACGCGATAGCGGTCGTCGCCGGCGCCGCCAGCGAGCGTGTCTGCCTCCCCCCCGCCGTTGAGGAAGTCGCTGCCGGCACCGCCCTGCAGGCTGTCCCCGCCGCGGCCACCGCCGAGCACGCTGCCGCCATCGTTCCCCACGATGGCGTTCGGGTCCACCGTACCGATCACGGTCATGGCGCCCGCGCCTTCGAGCACAAGGTTCTCGACGCCGGCACCGGCAGTCCAGGACACCGTGGTTACGACCGTGTCGATCCCTTCATCCTGGCCTTCGACGATCACGTCGAGCGTGCTGTCGATACGGTAGAGGTCATCGCCCGGCCCGCCGATCAGCGTGTCGCCGCCGCCCCGCCCGTCCAGCAGGTCGTTGCCGCCGAAGCCCCAGAGGATGTTCGCGCCGTCGTCGCCGAGCAGCGTGTCGGCCCCGGCCGCGCTGCCTTCGACCTCCTCGATGCCGACGAGGGTGTCGGTGCCGACCGAGCCGTCGATGCGGACAGCAATCCAAGAGAACCCATTCCAAACCGCCGTGTAGGCCTCGAGGCCGTCCTGCGCGGTGCCGGCGAGGAGATCGACAGCGACGCTGCCGCTGGTCTTGTAGCTGGCCACGTCCCAGCCGCCCGCACCGTCGAGGCTGTCGTTGCCGTTGAGGCCGCGCAGCCAGTTGTCCTCGTCGTTGCCGATCAGCGTGTCGCCGAGGACGCTGCCCTGCGCGGCGCCGATGTGCTCCAGCACGTCGGTCGCAACACCGGCTTCGTAGACGCGCTGCGCGACGAGATCCACGCGCAGGCTGGCCGGCTGGCTGATGGAGGCGCCGGTCAAGTAACTGGATCGCGCGTAATGAGACAGGTCCGCGGCGACCCACCTCGCATCCTCCTCCGCCGCACTGAGAGTGTCTGCGCCGAAGCCGCCGGACAGAATAGAAACTAGTTTCTCGCCGAAGTCGCCCGGTTCAGCGATGCGCTTCCCGGTCAGGTCGTCACCATAGAAGGAACCGACCAGTTGCTCGACGCTGTTGGAAGACCCGCCGGCAAGGCTGTCGGAACCACCGAACCCGTCATTCGCGACAAGGCCCGTTCGCAGGGAGGCGACGATACCCTGCATCGGGTTCCCGTCGGAGCCGAAATTGACTACGTCGAAACCAGCGCCGCCGCAGTAGGTGTCGGCACCACTTCCACCTTCAAGGAGATCGTTGCCTCCGCCGCCGTCCAGCAGGTCATTTCCGCTGTAGCCCGACAAAGTGTTGTCGAGGGCATCGCCGAGGATCGTGTCACCGCCTCCTCCGGCGCGTACGTGCTCGACCCCCAGCACCGTGTCGTTGCCATCGCCGGTCACGCGCCCTGCGACCAGGTCGATGAACAACGGCACCGGGTAGAGGAATTGCAGCAGGTCCGTACCGTCGCCCCCGTCGAACAAATCGTCGCTACCACCCGTGAGGAAGCTCGCCCCCGGCATCAAGGTGTCGTTGCCCGATCCGCCGGACAGCGTGCTTGCGCCTTCCCACGGGGCGTGCAGGGAGTCGTCGCCGCCAGCCCCTGCGAGACTGTCGTTCCCGTCCAGGCCGCCCTGGAGGCGATTGGCCTGGTCGTCACCGATCAGCGTGTCGCTGAAGGAGGTACCGATGGCGCCCTCAATACCCATCAGCAAGTCATCGCCGTCGCCGCGCACCGTCCGGGCGAAGAGATCGACGAGAACTGGGCCTGAGGCGCCGGCAAAGCTTGCGATATCGCCCAAGAAACCGCCGCCGGAGCCGCCGTCCATCGTGTCGTCGCCGGCGCCTCCGACCAGCAGGTCGGCACCCCCATCGCCGCCCCGAAGGCTGTCGTTTCCTGCTCCGCCGAGCAGCGTGTCACTGCCGGTCAGTGTGCCTTCGTGACCCAAGATGGTGTCATCGCCATCCTGGCCCGACAGGGAATCACTGCCCTCGCCGCCCTCGATGCTGTCGGCGCCGGCACCGCCAAGGACAGTGTCCTGGCCAGCAAGTCCGTAGATGGTGTCGGGTCCTGTCGTACCGGGAAGAGTGTCGTTCGCGGCAGTGCCAGTGATGACGCTCCCCGTCTCATCTGCGCTGCCGTCTGGTGCAAAGCCCAGGTTTTCCTCAACAAGGTCTGCCGCCACCACGGACACGAGGCGCACGAAAGGCACCCAATCATCGCCGCCTCCGTCTCGGTCGAGATCGAGAAAGGTGTCGTCCCCGCTCTGGCGGAGGCGGAGGAACCCACTACTGCCGAAGGGATTGTCTCCTCCGAAATCGGGAAAGCCGGAAAGAAGCGGGAGGGCGTCGAGCCGGTCGCCGCCAGCACCGGAGGCGAAGTCCAGCACCGTGATCATCATGGGACCAGGCGGGAAGACGGAGCCCGAATAGGCGCTGACGTACAGAAGCCGGAATGTGTCCAGCCCATCGCCGCCGAAAGCGGTGACATCTCCAGCCAGACCGAGGATATCGTCCCCGCTCCCGCCATCGACTAGCGGTTCGACGGTTGCATTGAAGATGACAGGTGAGAGCAGCGTATCGGCGCCGTCGTTCCCCTCGAGTGTGTCTGCCCCAGCGGCAGAATCACCACGACTGTCGATGCGGTCCGCATCCGCCCCGCCCATAAGGCGATCGTTCCCGAAGCCCCCCACCAGACTGTCAGCACCATCCCCGCCGTCGAGCGTGTCGGCCCCGCCGAGTCCGCTGAGGCTGTCAGCCCCACCGAGCCCGGCGATGCTGTCGGCCAGATCGGTGCCGGCCCGGGTGTCGGGGCCCTCGGTGCCTGTGATGTCGGCCATGACCGTCCTCCCACCGAGGCGTCCGGGCGGCCCCGATTTCGTGCATCAAATATGCGCATAATTCTATGTTTTGCGTTGATCTGTATCATTGCGGCGTACGCCACCGCGGCGCGGTGCGCGGCCTCGCCGGGCGCGGGGAACGACCGGCGGGCAAGATCCTCCGGCTGCCGGGCGGCACGCGCATGCCCCCTGCCCGCCCCCGGCGTGGCGGCGCCGGACGGGGCCTGCTATAGCCCAGCGCGGTTTCCCGGGGTCGCGCCCCGTGGCCCCGCGCGCACGTCCGGAGACCCTCCGACCCGGTCGCGCGGCAGAGACAGGAGTTTCCCCACCCATGGCGCGCCGCCGGCAGGTCTATGAAGGCAAGGCGAAGATCCTCTTCGAGGGTCCGGAACCGGGCACCCTCGTGCAGTATTTCAAGGACGACGCCACCGCCTTCAACGCCCAGAAGAAGGGCACGATCACCGGCAAGGGCGTGCTGAACAACCGCATCAGCGAATACCTGATGACCCGGCTGAACGAGATCGGCGTGCCGAACCACTTCATCCGCCGGCTCAACATGCGCGAGCAGCTGATCCGCGAGGTGGAGATCATCCCGCTGGAAGTGGTGGTGCGCAACGTCGCGGCCGGCAGCCTCTCCACCCGCCTCGGCATCCCGGAAGGCACGCGGCTGCCGCGCTCGATCATCGAATTCTACTACAAGAACGACCAGCTCAACGACCCGATGGTCAGCGAGGAGCACATCACCTGCTTCGGCTGGGCCAGCACGCAGGACATCGACGACATCGTCGCGCTGACGCTCCGGGTGAACGATTTTCTCTCCGGCCTGTTCCTCGGCGTCGGCATCACGCTGGTGGACTTCAAGCTGGAATTCGGCCGCCTCTACGAGAATGACGAGATGCGCATCGTCCTGGCCGACGAGATCAGCCCCGACAATTGCCGCCTCTGGGACGC
Organism: uncultured Phycisphaeraceae bacterium; assembly: GCA_964399525.1. GTDB lineage: Bacteria > Planctomycetota > Phycisphaerae > Phycisphaerales > UBA1924 > UBA6054. The sequence goes on from CAYNRF010000196.1 coordinate 6,040, forward strand.
CAAGACCGGCGAGAAGATGGACAAGGACCGCTTCCGCCGCGACCTC
>CAYNRF010000197.1:0-6073 GCA_964399525.1 uncultured Phycisphaeraceae bacterium
CGAACGCGGCGTGCACGTCATCGCCTGCGAACTCGACACCGGCCTCGCCCAGGTCCTCCGCGAAACCCTCGGCGTCGAACACCCCGACCGCTTCACCCTCATCGAGGGCGATTGCCTGGCCAACAAACGCACGATGAACACCGAGGTCACGGCCCTGCTCAGTGACCGGCCCGGGGGGTTCAAGCTGGTCGCCAACCTGCCCTACCACGCCGCCACGCCGCTGATGATGACGCTGATGACCAAGCACCCCGGCTGCGCGGGCATGTTCGTCACCATCCAGTCCGAAGTGGTCGACCGCCTGAGCGGCGTCCCCGGCACCAAGGCCTACGGCTCGATCTCCGTCGTCGCCCAGCACCTCGGCCAGGTCGACCGCATCGCCAGACTCCCGCCCGAGTGCTTCTGGCCGCGCCCGGAAGTGACCAGCGCGATGATGGCCTGGCGGCGCGAGCCGGGCGTCCCGGTCGATCCCGCCTGGTGGGTCCGCCTGGCCGACATCACCCAGACCCTCTTCCAGTCCCGGCGCAAGCAGCTGGCCAAGCCCGCCAAGCAGATCGCCGGGACGGATATCGACTGGCCCGAGGGCATCAACCCGACCGACCGCATCGAAGACCTGTCCGTGGCCCACATGGTCGCCCTGGCCGCCGCCATCGACCGTGCCCGGGATGCCACCTAGGCTTCCCGACCGGCGGGCGATGAGGGATCTGCCCGCCACCCACGGCCCGTAACCCCCGGGCCTCAATGGAGTTGAGACACATGGCGACCATGGCCCCGACCGACCTCGCGATCAACGGCGGCACCCCCGTCTTCGACAAGCCCGTCCCGTTCATGGCCGTCGGCCTGACGAAGAAGGACATCGCCGCCGCCAACGAGGTGCTCGAGTCCGGCATGCTCCGGGCCGCGTCCAAGTGCGCCGCGTTCGAAGAGAAGTTCGCCGCCGCCTCGGACGCCAAGATCGCGCTGACCTGCGCCAACGGCACCTGCGCCCTCCAGCTCGCCTACGGCGCGCTGCTCCAGCCGGGTGACGAGGTCATCGCCCCCGCCTGGACCTACATCGCCACCGTCTCCATGCTGGTGGCCGCGGGTGCCAAGGTGGTCTTCTGCGACTCGCTGGAAGACTCCTACCAGGTCGACCCCAGGGACCTCGAGAAGAAGATCACCAGGAACACCAAGGCCATCGCCGTCACCCATCTCTACGGCATCCCCTGCGACATCGACGCCGTCCAGGCCATCGCGAGGAAGCACAACCTCAAGGTCATCTACGACGCCGCCCAGGCCCACCTGGCCACCTACAACGGGAAGGGCATCGGCGCCTTCGGCGATGCCGTGACCTACTCGTTCTACGCCACGAAGAATCTGGGCACCGGCGAGGGCGGCATGGTCACCACCAACGACGCCGCGCTCGCCCGCCAGATGGGCCTGCTCCGCTCCCACGGCGAGACCGACAAGTACCTGCACGAGCAGGTCGGCTTCAACTACCGCATGAACGACATCGCCGGCGCCATCGGCCTGTCCAAGCTCGAGGATCTGCCCGCCCAGACCGATCGCCGCCGCGAAGTCGCCAAGCTCTACGACGCCCGCATCGACGCCATCGACGGCCTGCTCCGCCCCGTGCCCACCACAGGCTCCAACCCCGCCTGGCACCTCTACACCTGCCGCCTGGATCTGAACGCCTTCACCTGCACCCGCGAGGAGTTCATGGCCGCCCTGGGCAAGGAAGGCGTGCCCACCGCTTTGCACTACCCCAAGAGCCTGACCCGCCAGCCGGCCTTCAGGCACATCGTCGAGCAGAACGGCGGGCACGAACCCCCCGTCGCCCTCAAGCTCTCGCAGACCATCTTCTGCATCCCCATCCACCAGAACCTGACCGACGCCCAGGCCCACGGCGTGTGCGACGCGATCGAGAAGGTCGCCAACGCCTTCCGCAAGTAAACAAGCACCAGATGACGATCCCAGCCGCGTGCGTGAGCACGCGGACATTTTTGCGCCGTGTCCAACCAACCCCGGCCGCTCGATGTCCGACTTCATCTTCCGATGCGAAGATCGCGTGCCAGATGAGCGTCCGGTGTGATCCGCTCCAGCGGGATGCGCATCTGCTCGCCGATGATCACGCGGACTTCTTCGTGGACCGTGACCTCTTGCTCTTCACCGAGAAACGCATGGCCGCGCTGTTCGCGGACAAGGCGTGCGCACAGACTTTGCAGCTCATGAACCGTGGTCACCTTCGACGCATCCGCATCCGGGATCTTGATGCCGAAGAAATCCTCAAGAGTCATCACGATTTCGACATCATCCAGGCCCATGATTGCTCCTCAGCCGATCGTCGCCAGCACCATCTCCGTGTCCGGCCCGCAGCGCAGGATCGCGTCGGCCGCGCACGCCGCCGGGATCACGCAGGTCTGGCCCGCGCGGAGCGTGACCTCGGGCCACGCGTTGGACCGGCTGGCGATCCCCGCGCCCATCGACCGCGTGACCAACACCACCACCGGCCCTGCGCCGCCCACCGCGACCGCCGTGCAGTGCGCCCGCACGACCTCCATCGTGTAGAACTCGGTCCGCGCCACCGCCGATCGCTCGCCGCTCGCCGCCACGGCCGCCGGCGGCTCCTCAAAGCTCGCGCAGGCCAACGCCTGCTCGATGTGCAGCTCCCGAAGCGGGCGGTCGTACTCCTTCGTCCAGTCGTACAGGCGGTAGGTCGTGTCGCTGGGCGTCTGCACCTCGGCCACCAGCACGCCCGCGCCCAGCGCGTGGACCGTGCCGCTGGGCAGGGTGTGGCACTCGCCCGGGATCGCCGGGCGGGAGCGCATGAGCGCCGGCACGGTGCCGTCGGCGATGGCGCGGGCCAGGTCGTCGCGCGTGACGCCGGGCTTGAGCCCGATGAACAGCTCGGCCCCGCGTTCGGCCGCCACGATGTACCACGACTCGGTCTTGAGGTGCGCCCCCCCCGTCCCCGCGTGGGCGGCCGCGTAGGCCGGCGACGGGTGCACCTGCACCGACAGGTGCTCCCGCGCGTCGAGGTACTTGACCAGCAGCGGAAAGTTGCCGTCCGGCGTGGTATGGACCGCGCCCATCAGGCCCGGGCCCCAGGCCGCCAGCGCGTCGTGCAGCGACCGGCCGCCCAGCGGTCCGCCGTCGATCACGGAGCGGGCCGCCTGCCCGCCGCCGCCGGAGGCGCTGGTCGTTCCCAGGTCCGCGACTTCCCATGACTCGCCGACCGGGCCTTGCGGCAGCGGCTTGCCCAGCGCCGCCAGGCGACGCCCGCCCCAGACCTTGGGCATCAGGATCGGGGACAGGATCAGCGGCGTGGGGGTGTGTTCCTGCATGGCTGGGCCGTTCCTCGGGTGGCGGGGGTGGGGGATGGGTGCCGGGAGCAAGGAGAGGGGATCAGGTGGCTATGAGCTACGAACAGGATACGAAAAGGCACGGACGCAAGCAATCTGTGAACTTTTTCTGGCTTTCTGCAACTGGGGCAAGTACCCTTGAGGTAGAACAGTGGCTCGCAGCGTTCAGCGGGCTCCCTGATTCGGACCCCTCGAAGAGAAAGAGAGACACGATATGAAGGCGATGATGTTCCTGGCGGGCGCCGTGATGGCCGCCCCCGCGATGGCGGACGTGTTCACCGACTCGGCCTCGTTCCTGGCCCAGGTGCAGCCCGGCTTCTACTTCAACAACTTTGCCAGCGTCGGCGCCGGCCCCGCCACCAGCCTGAACTTCAGCAGCGGCGGCTTCGCGTACACCATCTCCACGGGCCCCGGCTCGATCAGCGGCCTGTTCAACAACCCCGGCCTGATCTCCACCGACAACGCGCAGGACGTGATCCGCATCGACTTCACCAGCGGCAACGTCACCGCGGTCGGCGGCAACTTCTTCTCCAGCGACATCAACTTCAACGCCATCGCCGCCTCCGTCACCGTCGCCCTCAGCGACGGCCAGAGCGTCTCGTTCAACTCCTCCAACGCGAACGACTTCCGCGGGTTCACTTCGAACCAGACGATCACCAGCCTGACCATCGATGCCTTCGATGTCCCGGGCGGCGCGTTCGCCTGGTCCACCCTGGACAACCTGTACGTCGGTCAGGCCATCCCCGCCCCCGGCGCGATGGCCCTGCTCGGCCTCGGCGGTCTGGCCGCGGCCCGTCGCCGTCGCTGATCCGTCCGTCTGTCACTCCCTCCGCAGGACCCCGGAGCCATCCGGGGTCCTGTTCTTTCGTCGCCACGTCCGCCGACCGCTCCGTTCCCGGCACGACGGGCGCCAAGATGGGATGAACCCCGTTGCCCTCACCTGGATGGGTGGTTAGACTCGGCCGGTCGGGCGTTCGCCCGGCGTGACCCATCGGAGATCAGAATGCATCGGATCGGCCCGGCTTTGTTCGTTTCGCTCGCCCCCGCCGCGTTCCTGATGGCGCCGATCGCGCAGGGCGGCACCGTGGTGTACACGTCGCAGTCGTCCTTCCTCGCCGCCGCGGGCGGCGTTGGACCGGCGGACACCTTCAACGGGCTGACCACGACGACCTCCCGCGGCCCCGTGACCGGTGCGTACCACGATTTCGCCTACAGCGCGGCGCTGAGCCTGAACACGGCCACCACCTTCAACTCGGGCCTGGGCGTGCTGGCCGACGCCGGATCTCCTTCCGACCGCTATCTGGTCGCCAATACCTACACCGGCGGCTCGAGTTTCTACGGCGTGCGCATCGACTTCACGGGCGTCGCGCCCGTCACGGCGGTGGGGGCCAACTTCTTCCGCTACAACCAGAACACCGCCAGCGCGGCCGCGGGCACGATCACCGTGCTGCTCTTCGGCGCCGGCGGCGCTTCGCTGGGCTCGTTCAGCATCGCGTCGCTGGGCCGCGACACGTACCAGGGCTTCACCACCGACGCGGCCATCGCGTTCATGGTGGTGCGTTCGGACATGACGGGTGACCTGGGCGCCCGCTACGCCGCGTTCGACAACTTCTCGTACGGGGCCGCCATCGTTCCGCTGCCCCCCGCGGCCTGGGCGGGCCTGGGCCTGCTCGGCATCGTCGGCGGCGTGCGTGCCGTCCGCCGGCGCGGGTGATCCGACCTGTTCTTTCAGCTTTGAATCACGCGACGGGCGGCCCCGCACGGCCGCCCGTTTCCGTGGGTTGGTCGGGCCGCGAACGAGGGCGGTGCTTGCGTCGGTTGGCCGGTCTGGTAGGCTGACCGCCCCGGGCGGGGACGCCCGGTCGGAGTGTGCGGCATGGCGACGGCGCGGATGGGTTGGCGGCAGTGTGTCGCGTGCATCGGGCCGGGCGTGCTGCTGGCCGGGGCGGCCATCGGGGTCTCGCACCTCGTGCAGGCCACGCGGGCGGGGGCGGAGTTCCGCTTCGGCATGCTGGGCGTGCTGGTGCTGGCGTGTCTGACCAAGTACCCGTTCCTGGAGTTCGGGCCGCGATACGCCGCGGCCATGGGCGAGGATCTGGTGGAGGGCTATCGCAAACTCGGCGCCTGGGCGGTGTGGGTGTGTGCGCTGGTCACGGTCGGCTCGATGTTCATCATCATGGCGGCGGTGACGACGGTCACGGCCCACCTGGCCAGGTTCGTGTTCGAGCTGTACGGGCCGTCGTCGTTCGGCGTGGTGGGCTGGGCGGGCGTGATCATCGCGGCGTGCCTCTTGATCCTGCTGGTCGGACGCTACCGGGCGCTGGAACGCACGATGAAGGCGGTGATGGCGCTGCTGCTGCTTTCGACGGTGGCGGCGGTGGTGGTGGCGGCGACGGGCGGCGGGGCGGACGCGGCGACCGCCGAGGCCGCATCGGCCACCCCGGCGGTCGTTTCGGCGGCGGTCCCGGCCTGGTGGGGCGCGGCGAACTTCGCCTTCCTGCTGGCGTTCATGGGCTGGATGCCCATCCCGATCGACTCGGCCATCTGGAACTCGATCTGGGTCCGCGAGCGCGGGCGGGCCTGCGGCCGGACCATGACCCTGGCCGAAGCCTTGTTTGACTATCGCCTCGGCTACATCACGGCGGGGGTGGTGGCGATTCTGTTCCTGGCGTTGGGCGCGTTGGTGATGCACGGGCGGGGCGAGCCGCTGGCGCAGGGCGGGGCGGGGTTTGCGC
>CAYNRF010000198.1:0-6000 GCA_964399525.1 uncultured Phycisphaeraceae bacterium
TAACATTTCGGCATTGCGCGCCATTTGACGGTCCGCCGTAACAAGAGGAACTTCTTCCAACTTTGCCGCCGCCAGATGTAATGCATCCGGCGCTTTGATAGGCAGATCAAAACGGGACACAAACGCGTACGCTTGCTGAAAGACTGCGCTGTTGAGGTGTAGTGTACGATAGAGATCTGCCGAGAGATGGGACGAAAAGAGCATCTCCACCTGTTGTGCGTCGGTAAGCGAGAGATCGCCTCGCCGGTAGCGCAAAGCCAGAGCCGAAGCGAATTCTGTCTGAGCAAGTTCGCTCACCACAACAGCGGACGCCTGGTGCAGTCGTTGCTGCACCAGATCACTCAGCGTCTCTGGCAAATAGTACGCAACAAGAACACTGGTATCGAGGTAGATCATCAGTAGGGTGCCTCACGCCGCTCGCGAATCACGGTCTCGCTCATCGACTCTCCGCGCAGTTCAATTTTCGCCCGAAACGAGCTCAGATCAGGGAATTCCGTTGGCGTTGGCTGTGGCGGCACCAGCCGCGCCACCACTTTCCCGCGCCGCGTAATGGTGATCTCTTCGCCGGCCTCTACCTGTGCGATAAACTGCGCCAGTTGTTCACGCAATTCTTTGACGTTGACTTCCAGCATATATTTGCCCCCCATCCAATTGCCGTATCCAATTGCTGCATCGCGTACATTTGAAGTGTACTTCTTACCCAAGATTCGATCAAAATGTAATTGCCACCCATGTCCGTAGCCGCACGCAACCTGCGTGCGGGATGTGCCCAACGAATTCACGTTCATTGGTACGAGATTTCGTCCTCAACGAACCGCACGCAGGTTGCGTGCGGCTACGGACATGCCCAACGAATCCACGTTCATTGGTACGAGATTTCGTCCTCAACGGACCGCACGCAGGTTGCGTGCGGCTACGGACATGCCCAACGAATTCACGTTCATTGGCACGCGATCCCGTCCTCAACGAACCGCACGCAGGTTGCGTGCGGCTACGATATCACGATCACCCACCAAACGCTCCGCCAAACGGTCACCAAACGCCGCGGATTGTAGAGTGAGCTACACAGTGAATCGGCTCAACCGCAATCACGCAGGAAGGCAAGGACAGTATGGTGGCCACTCTCCGCAAACTGCTCTCGACGTTGCTCTGTCTTTCGTATCTATTGAATTTGGCGCCGCCTGCCGATGTCTGGGCGGCGTCCCCGCGCCAGGACACCCCCCCGGCGGCGGCATCCAATCTGTTCCTGCCACAGGTCAACGGCAGCGAACGCCCCCGTGGATCGGATCAGGGACAGGTAGATTTACCGGAGCCGTGTGGACTCTACCCCATCGCCCTGCCTGCCGCGCTACTGGAAAAACACAGCGCCGGTTCGGTGATCGCCGCCGTCCGCGCAGGCACCCGCAACAGTGATTTCGGCTGGCTTTCGTGGACCAACACCTGGAACACGCCGGCCATCGCCGCCAGCCTCACCCCACCCGGCAACAGTGAAGCATACATCAACCCGCAAAACGCCGCCGACAGCCTCCTCAACCTGGGTGATTCTGTCTCCGGGCGCACGGGCGTATCCAATGGCGATGCACTGCGCACTGCACTGGACGAACTCACGCAGATCGACATTGTGGTTCCCGTTTGGGATAGCACAAGCGGCAGCGGCAACCGGCTCACCTACCGTGTGGCCGATTTTGCGCGTATCCGGCTGATCAGCTACAACCTCACCAGCCGCGATCAGCTCACGCTGCGCTTCCTCGACTACGTGGACTGCGCTCCTGTCGGCCCAGCGACGCCGACCGCTACGGCGACCGCCACAGCCACAGCGCAAAACACGCCAACAGCCACCGCAACAGCCACATCTGTAGGGAATGGCGGCACAACGTTGCCGGTGCGCCCGATCCTGGAGTGTGTGGTGCAGAACGGCCCCAGCAACTACACCGCCTACTTCGGCTACCGCAACGACAACGCCTTCAGCGTCACCGTGCCGATTGGCAGCCAGAACAAATTCTCCCCCACGCCCCAGGATCGCGGACAGCCCACCGTCTTCGCGCCGGGACGCACACCCTTCTACCCCAACGCTGCCTTCAGCGTAAACTTCAACGGCAGCAACCTGGTGTGGACATTGCAAGGACGCACCTCGACGGCGTCGGCCAACTCGACGCGCTGCGTGCAGTCACCCACAGCCACCGCCACGGCGACAAACACACCTGTCCCGCCGACGGCAACTGCCACGGCGACAAACACCGCTGTCCCACCGACAGCCACTGCCACGGCGACAAACACACCTGTCCCGCCGACAGCCACTGCCACGGCGACAAACACACCTGTCCCGCCGACGGCCACCGCCACGGCGACAAACACACCTGTCCCGCCGACAGCGACGGCCACCGCAACCGCGACAGAAACTTCCGTCCCACCGACAGCGACGCCGACTGCAACCGCGACAGAAACTCCTGTCCCACCGACGGCGACGGCCACTGCAACCACGACGGAAACTCCTGTCCCGCCGACGGCGACGCCGACTGCAACTGCGACGGAAACTCCTGTCCCACCAACAGCGACGGCCACTGCAACCGCGACAGAAACTTCTGTCCCACCGACAGCGACGGCCACTGCAACCGCGACAGAAACTTCTGTCCCGCCGACGGCGACGCCGACTGCAACCGCGACGGAAACTCCTGTCCCACCGACGGCGACGCCGACTGCCACGGTGACGAACACGCCGGTCACACCGACTGCCACGTCAACGGCCACAGCGACCGCGACTGCGACTGCCAGTGCGACTGCCACGGCAACTGCAACCGCTACTGCCACAACGCCGGTGAACCGCGCCCCCGTGGCCAATGACGATGCCTACGCCACCACCCAGGAGACAACGCTCACCGTTGCCGCCAACCTGGGCGTGCTGGTCAATGACCGCGACGCCGACAATGACACATTGCAGGCCCAACTCGTAGACGGCCCTGCCAACGGCCAACTGACCTTCAACGCCGACGGCTCGTTCATCTACACGCCCGACGCCGGTTTCACGGGCATCGACAGCTTCACCTATCGCGCCGCCGACGGCGCGTTGACCTCCGCGCCGGCGACGGTTTCGCTGCTGGTGCGCAGCCAACCCAACCCCGAACCGCCGTCAGGAGGGGGCGTGATCGCCGGTGAAGTCTTCGCCGACGACAGCGGCCTGCCCCTCAGCGGCGCGTCGGTGACCTTCCTCAGCCTCGACGGCCAGGATCTGTCACCCGCGCCCAGCGCCGTCACCGACGGCCAAGGACGCTTCCGCCTCGTCTCCGACGCCGGGACTGCCCACATCCGTGTGCAGCGCGATGGATACACCAGCGCCGAACGCACGGTGACGGTGATCGGCGGGCGCATTGTCAGCCCGTTTGATGTGCGTTTGACACCGCTGGCCGCGCCCGTCTCCCTGGCTTCGCTGCTGGGCGGCACCCTTGAAGACAACGGCGTGCGCCTCGATGTGCCAGCCTTCGCCCTGGCCGACGACACTGGCCTGCGCCTCACCGTCCTCAGTGGACAGGCGCTGCCCGGCCTGCTGCCGTTGGGCTGGTCGCCCGTCGCCGCCGTGGACGTGCAACCCGCCGCCGTCACCTTTGACCCGACGGCCACGCTTTCGATTTCGCCCACGGCTGGGTTGCCTGCCAACGTCGCCGTCGTCATCGCGGCCTGGGAGGACGGCCAGTGGATCGCCCGCGGCAACGCCACCACCGACGAGAACGGCGCGCTCTCCTTCGCCGTCCCTGCCGGTGGACAGTACGCCTTCGTGCTGGCCGATCCTGCGCCGAACGCGCCGGCTGCCGCCGTCACCGGTGAAGCATTGGCCGCGGCGGCACCGATCAGCCAGCCCGTTACCCTCACGGCGGAAATCCTGCCTTCCGCCCGCGTGCTCTTTGCCCGCACCGAAACCCGCACCGACGCACGCGTGGAAGTGCGCGCCGATGCGGCCATGCAGAGCGGCGCTGCCGTGCAGATGACGCTCAACGAAGCTTACGATTTCTTGCCGGGGACGCACCTCTACCCCGCACCCATGACCCAGGACCTGATCCTCTACGCCTGGCCCGCGGGGACGCGTGCGCTGCAAGCCGCCTTCCCGGTGTCGGCCTCGCGCACCTTCGATCCCTTCCAGTTGGAAGTGGGCGTCATCGACCTGGCCGCCTTCGCCCCGGTGACACCCACGGCGGCCTTCGGCACCGTCCTCACCACGCAGGGCGGCGCGGTGACCACCAACGGCGGCGCAGCGGTGACCGTCCTCGCCGGTGCTACGGCGGACGATCTGCCGGTCAGCCTCACGGCGCTGGCCCCCGATCAGGTCAATTTGTCCTTGCCCGACGTGCTCGATCTGCTGGGCGTGGTGGAATTGAACTTCGGCGGCGCGCAGCTCAGCGCACCGGCGCAGCTTGCCATCCCCGCCCCGGCCAATGTGACGGCGGCGCAGCAGGTGTTGGTGGGTGAGCTGATCGAAGCCAATGGCACAAGCCAGATCCGCCTTGTCGCTCTGGCGGCTCTACAGGACGGCGAACTCGTGGCCCAGGTCGATCCGCTGGGCGACGGCTCGCTCATTCTTCCCGGCGTGCGCAGCGGAGGACGCTACCTCTTCCTGCGCTCGACCGTGGAGTTGGGTTATATCACCGGCGCGGCCCAGGACAACAACGGCAGCAGCCTCGCCGGCGCGCTGATCAGCGTGGACGGCTTCCCCGTCGTCGCCATCAGTGGGGCGGACGGCGGCTACGTCGTCGCCGCACCGCTGGGGACGGCCACGATCCGCGCCGTCGACCCGGCCAACGGCGACGAACTGAGCGAAGCGGGCAACGTGGCGCAGAAGAACGCCGTCGTTGCCCTCGATCTATCGCTGCTGCCCACACCGCCGCGCGTCGTTTCGGCCACGCCCATCAACGGCGCGGTCAGTGTGCCGCTCACCAGCACCGTCAGCATTGTCTTCTCTGAGCCGGTCAACCCCGCCACCGTGGGCAGCGCCAGCATGAGCCTGGTCACATCTGCCGGTGCGGTCAACGGCACGGTGACGCTCTCGCCCAATGGCCGCGTGCTCAGCTTCTTCCCGGCGGCGACGCTGCGTTCGGAGACGACCTACACGCTGACCGTGGTCAATACCATCGCCGACCTCAGCGGCAACCCGCTGGCCAATCCCTACGTGCTTTCGTTCACCAGTGTAGACCGCACCGCGCCGCAGCTTTCCGGCGTGATTGCGGCGGCCATCCCCGACGCCGAGGGCCTGTCCCGTGTCACCGGCAGCCAGGGGACGGTGGACCCGCAGTGGCTGGTGCAGATCCACAACAAGACACGCAACGCCTTCACCACCGTCACGCCCGACACCGCGCTGGGTAGCTTTACGGCGCTGGTGCCGGCGGGTCTGGCCGACAAGCTCGAAATTGTCCTCACCGACGGCGCGGGGAACATCACCCGCCTGCCGGTGCCCCCCTTCCGCGGGGACGACGGCAGCGTCGTCATCGGCAGCGAAGGCGGCATTGTGGACGGCGACGGCGGCGTCTTCGCCCAGATCGAGCCGGGTTCGCTGCCCGACGGCACCATCGTCAAGGTGGAAGCCATCACCGACGCCGCCGCGCTGCCGCTGCCCATTCCCAACAGCAACGCGGTGACCAATACCGACACGCTCACCGACAGCAGCTTCTTCGTCAATTTTGTGGGCGGCGTGAAGCTGGACCTGAACGGCGCGCAGCCGAACAGCTACATCGACCTGTCCATCCCCGCGCCCGCGGGTGCTTCGGCCAACGATCAGGTGCTGGTGGTGCGCCCCATCACGCTGACCAACGGCACCGTGGCGTGGACGCTCGTCGACCGCGCTCCCTACGACGCCGCCACCAACAGCTACCGCACAGCGTCGCCGCCCTTCCCCGGCGCGATTGCTGAATCGAGCTACGCTTTCTTGAAGACGGCGCAGATCATCACGCCCGGCCAGAACCACGAGCTGGACACCTTCCCGGTGATGGGCAGCGATGACGTGATCCAGCGCCGCAT
>CAYNRF010000199.1:0-5991 GCA_964399525.1 uncultured Phycisphaeraceae bacterium
TCATCTGCGTGGTCAGCGTCTCGTCGGCCTCGGGGAACTTCTCGAAGGTCCAGCGGGGCATCTTGGTGACGACGTAGTCGATCGACGGCTCGAAGCATGCGCTGGTGCTGCCGGTGATGTCGTTGCGCAGCTCGTCGAGGGTGTAGCCGACCGCCAGCTTGGCGGCGATCTTGGCGATCGGGAAGCCGGTCGCCTTGGAGGCCAGCGCCGACGAGCGGCTGACGCGGGGGTTCATCTCGACCACGACGAACTCGAAGGGCAGGCTGCCGTCGGCGCGCGGCTCGGGGGTGGGGTTGACGGCGAACTGCACGTTCGAGCCGCCGGTCTCCACGCCCACCTCGCGCATGATCTTGATGGCCGCGTCGCGCAGCGCCTGGTATTCCTTGTCCGTCAGCGTGAGGATGGGCGCCACGGTGATCGAGTCGCCCGTGTGCACGCCCATGGCGTCGATGTTCTCGATGCCGCAGACGATCACGCAGTTGTCCTTCTTGTCGCGGACGACCTCGAGCTCGTACTCCTTCCAGCCGATCAGCGACTTGTCCACCTGGACCTGGCCGATCATGCTGGCCCGCAGGCCGCGGGTGACCAGCTCCTCGAACTCGGCGCGGTTGTAGGCGATGCCGCCGCCCCATCCTCCCAGCGTGAAGGCCGGGCGGATGATCGCGGGCAGACCGATCTCCTCCAGGAAGGCGTCGGCCTCCTTGAGGGTCTCCACGGTCTTGCTCTTGGGCGTCGCCAGCCCCGCGCGGGCGCACACGCCGGCGAAGGCCTTGCGGTCCTCGGCCCGATGGATCACGGCCCGGTCGGCCCCGATCATCTCGATGCCGTGGGCCTGGAACACGCCCTGGTCCCACAGCTCGCAGGCGCAGTTCAGCGCGGTCTGTCCGCCGAGGGTCGGCAGGACCGCGTCGACGGGCGTGCCGAGCTCCTTTTCCTTCTCGATGATCTTGCGGACCGTTTCCGGCGTGATCGGCTCGACGTACGTCCGGTCGGCGAAGGCCGGGTCGGTCATGATCGTGGCCGGGTTGGAGTTGATCAGGACGACGCGGTAGCCCTCGTCCCGCAGGGACTTGCACGCCTGGGTGCCCGAGTAATCGAACTCGCAGCCCTGCCCGATCACGATCGGACCGGACCCGATGAGCAGGATCGTGCGGATGTCGTCGCGCTTCGGCATGTGGCCTGTCCCCGTTCCGGTCGCCCGTTCAGGTGTTCGGTGCCCGTTCTTCCGGAACGGCGCAAATCCCGAAAGGGTAGTCACGCCCCAGCCGGAAGGCACGCCGCGGGCCAATAACTCCGCATTTCACCCCCGGTTCAGGTTGACCGCCTGCGCGAAGGGCTTTTGGCCTGCCCGGATCAGGGCCCGGCCAAGGGACTCCGGCTGATTCCCAGCCAAGAACCACCCGATCCGGTGACCCCGGGGGGGCGGAAGGGGCTTCTCGGCCCGCCCGAGGTCTTCCACTGGAGGTTTTCCATGCGTATCGCCACCGCCACCGCCATTTTCGCCGTCGCCGCCACCGTCGCCACCGCCGGGTCGCAGGCCCCGGCCCCGGTCCGCCAGTACGTGGCCGACCAGCTCACCCCGTTCCTCAACAACCTGGCCCCGCTGCGGGCCGAGCTGGTGGCGGCCAACGCCGCCCGCGCCGAGTGGTCCGGCTACAGCGAGGACTGGAAGTCCTGGGACCCCGCCACAGCCGAGGCCAACACCTCCTCGTTCAACTACGGCGAGTACCTCTGGTCCGCCCGCAAGGACCGGGCCTTCCGCGCCCGGCACACCGAAACCCCCGCCGCCAAGGCGCTCAAGGCCTTCCAGGACGCCTCGGGCGGCAAGGTGGCCGAGTTCTTCGTCACCTGCGCCAAGGGCGGCAACGTGGTCCAGACCGCGCTGACCAGCGACTGGTTCCAGGGCGACGAGGCCAAGGTGACCGAGATCCTCGGGACGCTGGCCAAGCCCGAAACCCGGCGCGAGGTGTTCTACGGCCCGCTGCAGCGTGACGACACCGTCGGTCAGACCGGCGTGCAGGTCAGCATCCCGCTGTTCGAAGGCGAGCAGTTCATCGGCGTGGCCGTGGTGCTCGTGATCGTCGAGAAGCTCTGATCCGCCGCATGGCGTTCCGCGCCGCGCCGGGCCCCCCGCCCGGCGTGGCCTTCGCACAACCAACCCCCTGGGGGCCCCGATGCTCAAGCAGTACTCCTGGTTCTCCGGCATCCGACTCCGTATTCTGCTCGTGCTCGCCACGCCGCTGGCGGCCCTGCTGGGCGTCCAGCTCATCGGGGCGTCGTCGCTGGGGACGGTCGAGCGTCAGCTCGGCCGTCTGGTGGACACGAACATCCCCGGCGTGGTCCAGTCCTACGAGGTCGAGCTCGCGGCCCGCGAGATGCTGGTGAGCACCCAGCGCGCGCTGCTCGACTACGACCCGGCATCGCGGGCCCGGTCGATCCAGGACGCCCGCCAGGCCGCCGAACGCTTCGAGACCAGCATCGGCCAGTTGGCCGGCCTGGACCTGGGGTCCGAGGCGGACGCGATGATCCCCCGCTTCCGTGAAGCGGGCGGGCAGCTCATCGCGGTCCTGACCCCGGTCTGGGAGCAGCTGGGACGCAACACCATGATCGCCAACGAGGAGGCCCAGGCCGCGCTCGAGAACGATGTCCCGCCGCGGTTCACCGCGATCGACGGGCTGTTCGACCAGTTCGCCTCCATCCGCGATGCGCAGATCAACCACGCCGGCGAGGGCGCCGCGTCCAGCCTCGCCAGCTTCACCTCGATCTCGAGGATCACCGCGATCGTCGGCCTGCTGGTCTCCGGGGGCCTGGGGCTCTATCTGGCCGGGCGCATCGCCGGGCGGATCAACTGGCTCTCCCGACGTGTGCGATCGATCGCCGACGGCCACGGCACGCTGGAGTCGCGGCGCATCGAGTGGCAGGATTCGACCGAGCTGGGCGACCTGGCCGCGTCGTTCAACTTCTTCTCTGAGTCGGTCGCGGCCATCGTCGACAAGTTCGACGAGGCGGCCCGGGAGGTCTCCTCTGTGGGCAACGATCTGGCCGCGGCGAGCACCGAAATGTCCGCCTCGCTGGGCGAGCAGGCCGACCAGGTCCGCGACATCTCCGACTCGACCGAGTCGATGGCGTGCGAGGCCGAGGCCGCCGCCGAGGCGGCCGCCGAGGCCGCGGCGGCGTCGGAGCAGGCCCGCGGCTCGGCCGTCGAGGGACGCGACACCCTCCGACGCCTGATTACCGGCATGGAGTCGACCCGGGCGGCGGTGGGGGAGGGCGCTTCCAGCGTCGCCGAACTCGGTCAACGCAGCGAGGAAATCGGCCAGATCATCCAGGTGATCGACGACATCGCCGAGCAGACCAACCTGCTGGCGCTCAACGCGGCGATCGAGGCGGCCCGGGCGGGCGAGCACGGACGCGGCTTCGCCGTCGTCGCCGACGAGGTCCGCAAGCTCGCCGAACGCACCCAGCAGGCCACCGAGCAGGTCACCGCCACCATCCGCGAGATCCAGACCGGCACCCAGACCGCCGTCGCGCTGATGGACAAGGGGTCGGGCCTGGCCGAGTCCGGGCTCGAGATGACCCGCCAGACCGCGTCGACCATCGAGCGCATCGTCGGCGAGGTCGAGCAGTCCACCCGGCGCATCGGGCAGGTCACCGGCGTGCTGGACCAGAACCGCTCGCTCAGCGCGGCGATCAAGGAGCGCACGGGGTCGATCTCCAGCGCCGCCATGCAGCAGGCCCAGGTGTCCGAAGAGACCAGCCGCTTCGCCATGACCCTCAGCTCCAAGGCGTCCGAGCTGCGCGCCATGATCGACGACTTCCGGTCGGACCGCGCACGCCGATAACGCCCCCCGGACCGTCGGTGACCGGTGAACGGACCGATACCCCGCCCGCGTCGCCGACGCGGGCGTCTTTGTCGGCCCAGAACCCGGCCTGCCGCGCCGGCGTACGCACTCCGGGATCACCCAACGCTCCCCCGGGCCGATCTACCATCCCGGAACACGCCCGACCGGAACGCACCGGGCCGCGGCACGCCAGAACCACGCGGACATCCCCCCGCCCCCGGAGGGCCAGACCCCATGTGCGGCATCGTCGCCTACCTCGGAAACAAGCCCGCCGTCCCGCTGCTGCTCGAAGGCCTCAAGCGTCTGGAGTACCGCGGCTACGACTCCGCTGGCATCGCAACCCTCCACGACCGGGGCCTGGAGATCGTCAAGGCCGTCGGGCGCGTCGCCAATGTCGAGGCCAAGATCGAGTCCCAGGGCGGCCTGCCCGGCACGCAGGGCCTCGCCCACACCCGCTGGGCGACCCACGGCGGCGTGACCGAGGCCAACGCCCACCCGCACCGCGACGACCGCAACGGCATCTGCCTGGTCCACAACGGCATCATCGAGAACTACGCCACCATCCGCCGCCTGCTCGAGGACAAGGGCCACGCCTTCTACTCCGAGACCGACACCGAGGTGCTCGCCGCCCTGATCGGCGAGCTGTACGACCCCGCCCACGGCCTCGATCTGGAGAAGTCCGTCCAGGCCGCCCTGCGCGAGGTGACCGGCGCGTACGCCATCGCCGTCATGTGCGAGCAGGAACCCGGCGTGATGGTCTGCGCCCGCAAGGGCTCGCCCCTGCTGGTCGGCGTGGGCAACGGCGAATACGTCGTCGCGTCGGACGCCTCGGCCATCATCGCCCACACCGCCCAGGCGATCAGCCTGGACGACTACAACGTCTGCCGCATCACCCGCGACGGCTTCCGCACCACCACCGTGGACAACATCGAGCTGACGCCCAAGGTCATGCAGCTCGAGCTGGATCTGGATCAGATCGAGCTGGGCGCCTTCGACCACTACATGCGCAAGGAGATCTACGAGCAGCCCAAGGCCCTGCGCAACACGATGCGCGGACGTCTGGACGAGAAGGAGGGTCGCGTGGTCCTCGGCGGCCTGCTCGCCCTGGCCCCGCAGCTGGTCAAGTCCAAGCGGGTCATCCTCACCGCTCAGGGCACCGCCCTGCACGCCGCCATGATCGGCGAGTACCTGCTCGAGGACCTGGCCAAGATCCCCGCAGAGTGCGAGTACGCCAGCGAGTTCCGCTACCGCAACCCCATCATCGAGGACGGCACCGTCCTGATCGCCGTGTCGCAGTCCGGCGAGACCGCCGACACCCTGGCCGCGCTCAACGAGGCCAAGGACCGCGGCGCGCTGGCGCTGGGCGTGATCAACGTCGTCGGCTCGACCATCGCCCGCGAGACCCACGCCGGCGTCTACCTCCGCGTCGGTCCCGAGATCGGCGTGGCCTCCACCAAGGCCTTCACCGGCCAGGTCGCCGCCCTGACCATGATCGCCCTGTTCATGGCCCGCCGTCGCATGATGTCGCCCGAGGCCTCCGCCCGGCTGATGGCCGAGCTGGGCCAGGTGCCCGACAAGATCGAGCGCTGCCTGGCGTTCGATGACCAGATCAGGAAGGTCACCGAGAAGTACATCCACCGCGAGAACTGGCTGTTCCTGGGGCGTGGCTACAACTACCCCACCGCGCTCGAGGGCGCCCTCAAGCTCAAGGAAATCAGCTACATCCACGCCGAGGGCATGCCCGCCGCCGAGATGAAGCACGGCCCCATCGCCCTCATCGATGCCGGCATGCCCGTGGTCTTCATCGCCAACAAGGGCAACCAGTACGACAAGGTCATGTCCAACATCGCCGAGGTCCGCGCCCGCGGCGGGCACGTCATCGCCGTCGCCACCGAGGGAGACACCGAGATCCAGCACTACGCCGAGGACGTGCTCTATGTCCCCGATGTCCCCGAGTGCCTCAGCCCCATGCTGACCGTGATCCCCCTCCAGCTCATGGCCTACCACGCCGCCGTCCTCCGCGGCCACGACGTGGACAAGCCGCGGAACCTGGCCAAGAGCGTCACCGTCGAGTGGGCCCTCCCAGTTCACGCCCACGATGCGTCCTCGAATCGTGGGGTTGGGGGGGGGGGGCGCCGGGGGGCCGGCC
>CAYNRF010000200.1:0-5966 GCA_964399525.1 uncultured Phycisphaeraceae bacterium
GGTTCGCCCGTCTCGTGTGCGAGGAACTGTCCCGCGCCACCGGCGTGCCCTTCCGCGAGGCGGCCAACCACTTCGAGGCCCAGCACGCCAAGGACGGCTTTGTGGAAGCGTCCGGCCTGCTCCGCACCGTCGCGGTCAGCCTCACCAAGATCGCCAACGACATCCGCTGGCTCGGTTCGGGCCCCCGCTGCGGCATCGGCGAACTCAAGCTGCCCGCCGTCCAGCCCGGGTCGAGCATCATGCCCGGCAAGGTCAACCCGGTCATCTGCGAGGCGGTCATCATGGTCGCCTGCCAGGTCATCGGCAACGACGCCGCCATCACCGCCGGCGGTCTGGGCGGCATCGGCTCGCTGATCGATCTCAACGTGGCCATGCCCGTGATGGCCGCCAACCTGATCGACTCGATCACCCTGCTGTCCGGGGCGTGCGAAACCTTCAACTCCAACCTGCTCAAGGGCTTGGAGCCCGACGAGGCCCGCTGCAACGCGCTGATCGAAGGCTCGCTGGCGATGTGCACCAGCCTGGTGCCTGAGATCGGCTACGACGCCTCGGCCAAACTGGCCTACCAGGCCTACGCCGCGGGCAAGACCGTGCGGGAACTGGCGCTGGAGCAGGGTCTGGTTCCGGCGGACCGGCTGGCGGCGTTGTTGGATCCGCGCGCGATGACCGAGCCGGACCCGGTCTGACGCAGGAAAGCCCCGTGATTCGCGGTGCGGCGGCAACCTCCCCTCCGCCGGCCGCGTACCGGCACGGGCGGGATATTCGGACGGACCGGGTGGCGCGGTCCGCCCGATCGGGCCGAAAGACGCTACGATGAACGGACCACGGTCGGGTCGACCGGGCTGATCCCTTCCAAGATCCAAATCTCGGACGGTGGGAAACCGACAGGAGTGCATCCATGCAGAGTAACTTTCGCTTCGCCGGCCGGACCAAGGTGATGCCCGATCGCCGGTCTCTGGCGTGCGCTTTGGTGGCGGTCAGCGGACTCGGCGCCGCGGCCTGGGCCCAGCCCGCGAAGCAGGCCAACGCCGCGAATGTCACCAAGCAGAATGCCCAGCAGGCGGCGGTCGAGGCGGCCGAGCCGATGCGGATTCCCGCCGGCGGCGATCAGATGCTTTCGCTGCGGGTCGCCACGCCCAACGCGTTCCGATCGGTCGCGTTCAACACCGAAGGCTTCCCGGGGCCGCTCGCCGCGCAGGCGCCGCAGCACGTGGTCTACGGCGAGGTCGTGATCGTGGCCGAGTCGCGGGCCGCCGCCGTCGCGGCGGTGGAGGGCATCCGGGCCCAGTTCCCGTGGATGAACGCCAACACGCTGGTCGAGTCCGAAAGCCTCGACGGCGTGTTCACCATCAACGCCCGCTCGGTTCGCAACGCCATCCAGGCCGCGACGCTGCTCAAGGGCCGTCCGGGCATTTCCGACGCCATGGTCAACACGGAGCAGCCGCGGGCGTACCGCTCGGCCCGCGGCGGCGGGGGCGACCCCGCGCTGGCCGCGCAGTGGCATATCAACAACATCGTCTCGCCGCTGGCGGATCACAACATCCAGGCCGTGCACGACGACGGCATCACCGGCTCGGGCGTGGTCGTGGGCATCCTCGAGGCCTTCCGCGGCAACTTCACCTCGCCGTACGACCCGGACGATCTGGCCACGCCGGGCTTTGATTTCTCGGGCACGGTCCACACCGATCTGTTTCCCAACTTCAGCCGGGCGCTCTCGCAGATCACCGACCCGTTCCAGATTGACGTGTTCCACGAAACAGCGGTGGCCGGGCTGATCGGCGCCGCCGCCGACAACGGCGCGTTCGGCCGCGGCGTGGCCTTCGGCTCGCAGATCGCCGCGCTGCGCAACGGCAGCACCATCGAGACCGCCGAGGCCTGGGGCCACCAGCTCCAGGACATCGACATCGTCAACAACTCCTGGGGTCCGTCCAACGTCACGTTCCCGTTCCTGCCACCTTCCTACCGCTTCGGGCTCTCGGCCGAGGACTTCGAGGTCGCCTTCCCGAGCGTCCGGCGTGTCCCGATCGCCCCGCTCGAGGAACTCGCCATCGAGCGCGCCATCGATCTGGGCCGCAACAGGGAAGGCCGGGTGTTCGCCTTCTCGGCGGGCAACCAGGCGCACTTCCAGGACTGGGGACGCTTCCTGGTCGGAAACGCGACGAGCCTGCCCCAGTTCGGCCTGCTGGACATCACCGGCACGGTGACGGGCACCGAAGATGACTTCGACCTCACCGGCGCGGACACGCTCGGCTGGCGCTATTCGGGCATGATCGGCGACCGGGCCGAATACTGGGAGGCCGCCGGTCATCCGTTCACCTTCGCGATCGGGGCCATCGGCGAGACCAACGAGCGGGCCGGGTACTCCACGACCGGAACCTCCGTGATCGCGGTCGCCTACTCCGAGGGCGGCACGCTCGACGCGGCGCCCACCCCGGGCGGCTACGGGTTCAGCAGCGACGGCCGGGCGATCACCACCACATCCCAGCTCGGCACCGGGGCCGACCCGGCCTGCCCCGGCGGTCTGGCCGCCCTCGACGGGCTGACGTGCAGCTTCAACGGCACCAGCGCGTCGTCCCCCATCGCCGCCGGCATCTTCGCCCTGATGCTCGACGCCAACCCGAACCTGAGCATCCGCGACATCCAGCACATCATCCAGCGGACCTCCGTCCAGGTGAACTTCGATCCGATCGGCACCTACTGGACCAACCTATTCGGCTTCGGACAGACCGATCCGGACGATCCCAACATCGGCGCTCCGACCTTCTGGCAGGTCAACTCCGGCGACGTGCTCCACAGCGACGAGTACGGTTTCGGGGTGCTCGATGCCGAGGCGGCCGTCGCGATGGCCAGCACCTGGCCCGGCCTGCCCCGGCTCTACGCCCTGGATTCGGGCGTCATCGCGACCACGGTCGACATCCCCGACGCGTCCTTCGAGGAGCTGGGCAACATCGGCACCGAGGAAGAGCCCAAGATCCTCTTCGAGCTCGTCCCCGGTCCGGTCGTCTCGGCCGAACGCGAGCTGCCCAACGGGGCCATCACCGGGCTGGCCTGCGTCCGCGAGAACTTCCTCGTCGAGACGGTCGAGATCACGCTGACCATCACCGGCGCCGGCGCGGGTGACCTCTTCATCGTGCTCGAGTCGCCGCGCGGTTCCGTCTCCCCCATCGCCGTGCCCCGCGCCGACTCGAGCGGCGTCAACGACGGCGTCGCCTACAACACGTACAAGTTCACCACCTACAAGCACTGGGGTGAGCTGTCCGGGGGCACGTGGAACCTGCGCCTGCAGGACTACCGGCCCGACGAGGACACCCCCGAAGGCACCCTGCCCATGGACGACGACCCGGGCGAGGAGCACGTCACCCTGCTCGGACCGCTCGGCATGCCGGGCGCGGCGTTCTTCGGGCACACGGAAAAGGCGCTCACCAGCTTCCAGATCGTCATCTACGGCACCGAGACCGGCCTGCCCCCGGCCCTGGCCTGCCCCGCCGTGCTGACCAGCTGCCCCGGTGACCTCAACGGCGACGGCATCGTCAACACGGTCGACCTGCAGCTCTTCTTCGAGTGGTATCTCAACGGCGACCTGGCCGCCGACGTCAACGGCGACGGCGTGCTCAACTTTGCCGACATCCTCTTCTTCCGCACCCTCTGGATCCCCGGCTTCTGCAACGGCAGCGGCGGCGGACCCGGCGGCCGCCCGATCAGCCCGCCCACGGTCAATCCGAACGACCCGGTCACGCGGCCGATCTGACGTCGCTGCTCCAGGATGACCTCTCCCGCCCCGGGCTTCCGCCCGGGGTCGGGTTTTGTTGGAGCGGCCGGAAGTGCCCCCATCCCGCCCACGCCCCCCTCCGCCCCCGCGCCGGCGCCGGCGCACGAAAAAACCGGCGAGTCCCGCCGGTTTTTCCTGAGAGTCTCGGTCTCAATAGGCGCAACTGGACTCGAACCAGTGACCTCTGCCATGTGACGGCAGCGCTCTAGCCAACTGAGCTATGCGCCCGAGCGGGCCCATTCTAGGCTGCGTGCCGGTCGCGGCAAGCCGCCCCGGCCGGATCAGGGCGCCGCCGAACGCATGCCCAGCCGCACCGTGCGACCATCCGGGCCGGTCAGCGTCACCCGGCGGGCGTCGCCGTCGATGCCGGTGATGACCCATCCCGGCGCCGCCTCATCGCCCAGTGACCGCGGCCGGCCGTTGATGACCGCGATCGGGCGGATCGGATGGGGCATCACGGTCGTCAGCGTGAACTCGGGCACGCCCTCGATCCGCGGGGCCGGCTGTCCGATCTCCGGCAGGATCAGCGCCGGGGCGACGGGGTCGGTCTGCACCCGGAACGGCGACCGCATCGCCATCGGATCGAACGGCGCGTCCGTATCCGGGGCACGGTCGGGAAAGCGCGGCAGTTCGGCCACCCGCACCGGGGCCGCGGCCAGCGCCCGGCTCGGCCCCTCGCCGACAAACCGGGCCCCGATCACCCCGGCCACCGGGGTCAACGCGATCAGCACGCCCGTCGCGAGTGTCGCACGATCAGGAATCATGCCGGGGCCTCCTCGCTCCGCTTGAGCACCTGCGTTCCGGGCGGCGTCCGGAACACGGTCATCGTGACCGAGCCGCGGACGCCGGGGCCGGACGGAGACAGACGCAGTTCCGACACGCTCGCCAGCCCGGTCACCTTCGCCAGATCATCCAGGAACGCGGCCGTTGGCCCGAAGTCCCCGCTGAACTCGATGATGAACTCGTCCGCGATCAGACCGGCCTTGCCGCCCGCGCCGGCCGCCTTGCTGCCGCGCCGCTGGGAAGACTTGGGGTCCGTCCGGAGGATCTGCACCCCGTGCGTGCGGGCGACGAGCTCGACGGCCTGGAAGACGCCGGGCGTGGACTGGTGCATCGCCAGCGCGCGGGAGAATCGTTCGACACGCCCGGTCAGCTCGTCCAGCCGGGCCTCCGACTCGGTGCCCGCGTTGATGCGGTACTGCTCGATGGCGTCGAGCTGGGTGCCCAGCTGGATGCGGCGATCGTGCAGGTCCGCGCGGGCCGGCCGGACCGTGAACGTCCAGGCCACGCCGAGCAGCAGGGCGGCGCAGGCCGCCTTGGCGCCCGTGCTGCGGATGGCTTGCTGCTGCATCACTGGTCCTCCTCCGCGTCGAGCAGTTCCTCGGCGAACCGCAGGATCTCGATGTATTCCGGGGTGATGGGCCGCAGCCGCAGCGTCAGCGAGAACGCCCGGACGGCTCTGTCCGCCGCACGCTGGTCACGGCTGGTGGCGCCCAGGCGGACCTCGGCGACCAGCGGGGACTGCTGGAACCGCTGCACGATCGCCGCCACGGCATCGGACGCTTCGGTCTCGGTCGCCGCCTCGGCCGTCCCCCGCAGCCGGACCTCCGCCCCGCTCTCGGTGGCCCTGCCCTCCAACTCGTCGATCACCACCCCCGGACCGGTGGATCCGGCCACCAGCGCCAGCACGCCCGGCCAGTCGACCCCGGGGGATGCCGCCTCGGACACGGACCGGGCGTAGCCGCCCGCCAGCGCCGCCAGCTCGGCGATCCTGGCCCGCGTGTCCTCTTCCCGGCTCAGCGCGGCCAGGGCGGCGGCGTGCCGCTCAAACTCGGGCTCCAGCGCCCGGTCGGCCGCCCGGACCGACGCGAACTCCAGTCCCAGCACCGCCGCGCCGGCGAGCACCCCCGCCATGAGGGCGCGGTTGATCAGGTCGACGCTGCGCTGCTCGATCGCGGCCGCGGGCACCATCCGGATGCCCCGCCCGGGGTTGGCCAGCCAGTCGCGCTCCAGCGTCCCGTCGGCGAACGGCTCGAGCGGCCTGGCCGTGTCGGTGCCGGGCGCGGTGCGCACGTGCATGTTGATCGCCTCGGTCAGAGACGAGGCCATGTGGGCGATGGCCGCCCCGGGCCCCTCGATCGTGATCGCCGAGGGCAGCTCGTCGGCGGGCACGCCGAACCGCAGCGTCTGCTTGATC
>CAYNRF010000201.1:0-5957 GCA_964399525.1 uncultured Phycisphaeraceae bacterium
GCGCCAGGATGATCGCCGCGGCCAGCGCGCGGAGGTGATGCGCGGGCGGCGCGCTCCGGGCGTGCCGCGCCGCCGCGTGCAGCGCCTCGGCCGACGAGCCCGGCCCCAGCACGACGACCAGCCCTGCGCCCTGGTGGACGGCGAGGAGGCGCACCGCGCTGCCGATCCAGGGCGCTGCCGGCCGGCCGCGCAAGGCGAGTTCCAGCACCGCCGCGTCCTCCGCGAGCAGCGCCTCGGCCAGCGCCGCGCGCCTGGCCGCGGGGGCTTCCGGCGCCACCAGGATCACCGCCGCGTCGCCGACCGACCATCCTGCCGGGACGATGAGCAGGGCCGGCAGCGCTTCCGGCCGTTCGGTCCCCTCGGACGGGATCCAGGCGGGATGGATGGCGGGCAGCGGCTGCCCGCGCACCGCGGAGGCGGCGACGAGCAGGACCACAAGCAGCAGCATCCGGTGCATCCGGCCCTCCTGCACCCGCCGCCCTTCGCGGCGTGAGGACAGCATCGCGCCCGGCTCGCCCCCGCGGCCATCTGGGGATTCTGCTATATGTGCAGGCCCGGCGGTCCGGCCGCCGGCATGCGGGAGGGCTGTCCATGGACGCGACCCTGTTGCAAGGCGCGGACCGGCTGGACGCGGCGGAGGACATCGAGGCGGCGTGGAGCGCCGTCGTGCAGGGCCTCGCGGAGATCGGCGTCGCCTGGTGCCACTACGCGCATGTCGCACTGCCCGGCGATGCTGCGGCGCGGCCGCCGGCGCTGATGCGCCTGTCCACCTTGCCCGAAGCCTGGCGCGCGCATCACACGGCGATGCGCTACTGGCGCGCGGATGCCGCAGTGCGTCACTGCGCGACCTCCCTCGCGGTCCTGCCGACCGGGCTCGGCTTCGCGCGCGCGGCCGGCGACGTCGGCTGGGCGGGCATGTGCGCCGAGGCCGAGGCGATCGGGCTCGGCGACGGTCTTGCCGTGCCGCTCCGGGGCCTGCCGGGCGCTGCCTATGGCGCCTTCTCGCTGGTGACCGCCGAGCGGGGCGCCGGCTTCGCCGCCTGGCGCGCGGCCTTCGGCCGCCCTGCCGTGCTGCTCGCGCATCTCGCCGCGCAGCGGCTGATGCTGCTGGCCGAGGCCGATGCGCCGCAGCGCCCGCGCCTCAGCCCGCGCGAGCGCGAATGCCTGCTCTGGCTCGTCGCGGGGCTTCGCAGCGACCGGATAGCGGAGCGGCTCGGCCTCTCCCGCGCGACGGTGGACCTGCATCTCAGCCGCGCCCGCCGACGCCTCGGCGCGCGCACGCGGGAGCAGGCGGTGGCGAAGGCGCTGGCGCTCGGGCTTCTGGTGCCGTGAACGGGTTCAGGCCGCGTGCGGGCCTATCGGGCAGGTGGCCTCGCGGCTGACCAGGTCGAAGACGAAGAGCATCTTGGCCATGCCGGTCAGCACCGCCGCCACCATCGCCAGCTCCACCATCTCGGCCTCCGAGAAGAAGCGGCGGAGTTCGGCGGCGAGTTCGGGCGTGACCTCCCCGCGCATGTTGGGCAGCGCCATCTCCTCCGCCAGGCGCAGCACTGCGCGTTCCTTCGCGTCGAAGGCGGGGCTGTCGGTCTCCCACATGGCCGCGACCTGCGCCTCGGTCACGCCGGCCTCCAAGGCCGACTTCGTGTTGCCGCGGTTGCAGAAGGCGCAGCCATGCAGGGTCGAGAGCTTGAGGCGCAAGATCTCCTTGATCCGCCGCTCGACCCGGCCCTTGAAGAAGACTTCCGCATAGAAGCCGTCATAGTACCAGCCGAGCAGCTCCGGCGCCTGGGCCAGCACCTCGATCAGCGTGGCCTCGCCGCGCACCTGGTCGGCCGTCTCCGCCACCTGCCGCCAGCGCTCCGGCATGGCGGCGCGGGGCAGGGGCGGGATGCGCGGGTCGGGCATGGGCCGCTCCTCAGCCGTCCAGTGCGCTCTTCCGGTGCTGGCGCGGCACGAAGCGGCCGTTACCGGGCTTGGCCTTCACCGCCGCGCCGTCCCAGATCTCGTTCCCCCGCAGCCAGGCGGAGGCGACGCGGGCCTTCATCGGGCGGCCGTGATAGGGCGACCAGCGGGCGTCCTCGCGGTCCTGGATGATCCGCTCGTCGAAGACGAAGTCACCGGTCTCCAGGATGCAGAAATCGGCATCCGCGCCGAGGCGGATGCCGCCCTTCTTCGGATCGAGCCCGTGGTAGCGCGCCGGCTCCTCCGAGCAGAGGCGGGCCATGACGGTGGGCGGCAGGCCGCGCTCGGCCAGCAGCGTGTACATCAGCGGCGCATAGCTCTGCAGGCCGGTGAGCCCGGCACCGACGGCGAAGATGTCGCCGTGATACTCCTTCTTCGGCTTCGGCCAGGGGGCGTGGTCGGTCGAGACATAGCTCACGATCCCCTCCCGCACCGCGCCCCACATCCGCTCCACCTCCTCCGCGGTGCGGAAGGGCGGGTTGCACTTCCCGAAGCCCTGCAGGCGGACGATGTCCTCCTCCGTCATGCAGAGGTACTGGATGCAGGCCTCGCCCGAGGTCTTGGCACCCTGGCCGCGATAGATTTTCGCGAGTTCGAAGCCGCGCGCTAGCGAGGAGTGCGCGATGTGGACATGCGCGCCCGTCTCCAGCGCCATCTCGAAGATCTCGAGGTCGGCCATCGTCTCGGTGATCGGCGGGCGGGTGCGGCAATGCCAGATGGGGGAGGTGTTCCCCGCGGCCTTGGCGGCCTCGGTCAGCTTGACCACCAGCTCCTGGTCCTCGTTGTGGACGGCCACCATCAGCCCGGTCTTGGCGATCTCGGCGAAGGCCGAGAGCATGGTCGGGTGGTCGATGCGCGGGAAGCGGTGCGCGTCGTACTCATAGGTGGAGACCTTGAAGGCGCTGACCCCGGCCTCCGCCAGGGCTGCGATGTCCTCCAGCCCGCCCGACTTCTTGATGGTGCCGTAGAGCGCGATATCCACATGCGCGAGCCGCCCGGCATGCGCGACCTTGTCGGCCAGGATGGCCGCGGTCGTCACCGGGTCCGGCACGTCATAGGGCATGTCGCAGACCGTGGTGACGCCGCCGGCCGCGGCCGACATGGTCGCGCCCTCGATCCCCGGCCAGCCGGTGGAGGAGGAGGTGTGCATGTGCCCATCCACCAGACCGGGCATGATCACCTTGCCGTCGTGGTTCGCGACGCGCTTCGCCGGCGGCGGCGCGCCGGCGCCGATGGCGGCAATGGCCTCGCCGCGCACTGCCACATAGCCGCCCGCCACCACGCGGTCCGACAGCACCACGTCGCCGGTGAGGACGAGGTCGAAGGGGGCGGCGTCGGTCATGAGCGGTTCTCTCTGCGGCGATAGCGGCAGGCTAGGCGCCGCCGGCCGCCTCGCCAACACCGGCCGCAGGAAACAGCATCTCCGCGAAGTCCAGCGCCAGCCGCGTCGCCTCGCTCTCCCGCTCGGCATTCCAGGCGAGCGCGACGCCGACCGCGTGGATCGGCCCCTCCAGCTCGCGGAACGCCACGCCCGGCGGGCGCAGCCGGGCCATTCCCGCGCTGACCAGCGCGATGCCGAGGCCCGCCGCGACGAAGCCGAGCTGCGCCATCGCGCTGCCCACCTCCCGCACGACGCGCGGCGTGAAGCCGGCCTCCCGGCAGGCGGTGACCATCGCATCCGAATAGGCGGGGCTGATGCCGCGCGGCAGCACCAGCAGCGGCTCATCGGCAAGCTGTGCCAGCGGCAGCGGTGCGTTGCTCCCCGCCAGTGGATGGCCGCTCGGCAGCGCCGCGGCCAGCACGTCGCGGCCCAGTGCGCGCAGCTTCACCGGCGGGCGGTCGCGATCGAGCCGCAGCAGCGCCAGGTCAACCTCGCCGCGCCGCAGCGCCTCCACCGCGTCGGTGGTGTCCATCTCCCGCACCGACACGGCCGCATCGGGCCGCGCCGCCTGCAGCGCGCGCACCAGCGGCGGCAGGTAGTCGAACAGCGCGGAGGTGACGCAGGCGATCGAGACGGGCGCGGCGCGGCCGGCGCGCAGCTCCCGCGCCAGGGCCTCGAGCTCGCCCGCGCCCTCGGCGAGACGGCGGGCGAGTGGGATGAGCGCCTCCCCCTCCCGCGTCGGCCGCGCGCCCTTGCCGGTGCGCTCCAGCAGCTTCACGCCGAGCTCGCGTTCCAGCGCCTGGATCTGCGCCGTCAGCGGAGGCTGGGAGATGCCGAGCCTGGCGGCGGCGCGGCCGAAATGCCCTTCCTCGGCGACGGCGAGGAAATGCCCGAGGCGGCGGACGAGACGGAAATCCATGGCGATCCCACGCTATTCTGCGTTCCTGGGCCGTCGCCCGCCTCACCCTTGCCCGCCCGCTTTAGCTGCGACGCGATACGAAATCCATATCGCGCAGCATGGCCAATCGGAATGGACGATCACGCCAAGCGGGCGCAAAAAGCCACCCGCAATTCACACGGCAAGGATGAGGACAGACGTGCAGAAGCATCCCGTGAAGGTCCACCCCTCGAAGGCGCTGCTGAAGCGCGAGGACCAGCTGGCCTGGAAGATGGCCTCCGTCGCCACCGACAAGGTCGCGGTGGAGAAGGACGTGCAGGCGATGATCATCAACCGGATCATCGACAACGCCTCCGTCGCCATCGCCGCCATCAACCGCCGGCCCGTCGTCTCGGCCCGCGGCATGGCGCTGGGTCATCCGCGCAAGGGCGACGGCGCGACCGTGTTCGGGGTGAAGTCGGCCACCACCGTCTCGCCCGAATGGGCGGCCTGGGCGAACGGCACGGCGGTGCGCGAGCTCGACTTCCACGACACCTTCCTCGCCGCCGACTACTCCCACCCGGGCGACAACATCCCGCCCGTGCTGGCCGTCGCGCAGACCATGGGCAAGTCGGGCCGCGACCTGATCCGCGGCCTCGCCACCTCCTATGAGCTGCACATCGACCTGGTGCGCGCGATCTGCCTGCACGAGCACAAGGTGGACCACATCGCCCATCTCTGCCCCGCCGCCGCGGCCGGCATCGGCACGCTGCTCGGCCTGAAGCAGGAGGTGATCTTCCAGTCCATCCAGCAGGCGCTGCACACCTCGATCAGCTTCCGCCAGAGCCGGAAGGGCGAGATCAGCTCCTGGAAGGCCTATGCCCCGGCGCATGCCGGCAAGCTCGCGGTGGAGGCGGTGGATCGCTGCATGCGCGGCGAAGGCGCGCCCTCGCCCATCTACGAGGGCGAGGACAGCGTCATCGCCTGGGTCCTCTCCGGCCGGACGCAGGCCGACAGCAAGGGCCGCAAGACGGTCTACGACCCCGTCTACTACGAGGTGCCGCTGCCCGCGCCAGGCGAGCCCAAGCGCGCGATCCTGGACAGCTACACCAAGGAGCACTCGGCCGAGTACCAGTCCCAGGCCCTGATCGACCTGGCCTTCCGCATGCGGGAGAAGATCACGGACTGGGAGGCGATCAAGCGGGTCACCATCCACACCTCCCACCACACCCACTACGTGATCGGCACCGGCGCCAACGATCCCCAGAAGATGGACCCGAAGGCCAGCCGCGAGACGCTGGACCACTCCATCATGTACATCTTCGCCGTCGCCCTGCAGGACGGGCGCTGGCACCATGTGGACAGCTACGCGCCCAAGCGGGCGCAGCGGGCCGACACTGTCCGCCTCTGGCACAAGATCGAGACCCGCGAGGACCCGGAGTGGACCCGGAAGTACCACTCGCGCGATCCGGACGAGCTCTCCTTCGGCGGCCGGGTGGAGATCGAGTTCAACGACGGCACGAAGATCGTGGACGAGCTCGGCGTGGCCAACGCCCACCCGAATGGCGCGCGGCCCTTCGCGCGGGACCAGTACGTCGACAAGTTCCGTACCCTGACCGAGGGCATCATCACCACCCGCGAGGCCAACCGCTTCCTCGCCGACGTGCAGGACCTCGCCCGGATCCCGGCCGGCGAACTTCACGTTCTCAACGTCGCGCTGCCGGCGGGCACGCTGCT
>CAYNRF010000202.1:0-5955 GCA_964399525.1 uncultured Phycisphaeraceae bacterium
GAAGAGCGTCTCGCCCGATCCTTCCTCGTCGAACACGGACACCACATCCGAGCGGTCCGGCGTCGGCAGGCTGATCGGCAGACACTCGGGACCGAACTCGTCCCGGATGGTCTCGACCAGTGCCTCCAGGTCCGCCTGCTCGTCGTCGATCTTGTTGACGATGATCATCCGCGGCAGGTTGCGGTCCTTGGCGATCGACATCATCCGCCGCGTCATCGGCTGCACGCCCGCCGCCGCGTCGACCACCACCGCCACGGTTTCCACCGCCGGGAACACGCCGATGGCATGCCCGGCGAAGTCGCCCAGCCCCGGCGAGTCGATCAGGTTGATCATGTGCCCCTCGTGCTCGACGTGCAGCATCGTCGTGCGCAGGGAGTGCTTGTGGTGCTTCTCCTCGTCCGACCAGTCGGAGAAGGTCGTCCCCTCCTCGACCGTCCCCATCCGCTGGATGACCCCCGTCAACAACAGCAACCGCTCGGTCAGGGTGGTCTTGCCGGAACCGGTCTGACCAACCAGGGCGATGTTGCGGATGTCGGCGGGGTTTCGTACAGCGGCCATGTCGGCGGCCCTCCTTTCAGAGGGCGTCGGCCCGGCCGGACTGGTCGGGCGCAACGCCCGGACACAGGTTTCCCGACGGCCCCTTCCTTCGGAGGCCGGCGGATCGGTCATCCTACCACATTCCGGACGCATCGCAACGCCCAATCTTCTCCGTCCATACCATCTGCCATGCCCCAGGTCGTTACCCGCTTTGCCCCCTCCCCCACAGGCCGCCTCCACATCGGAGGGGCCCGCACCGCCCTGTTCAACTGGGCGTTCGCCCGGCGCCACGGGGGCAAGTTCGTTCTCAGGATTGAAGACACCGACCAGCGCCGCTCCTCCGACGCCGCCACCGCCGGCATCCTCCGCGCCCTGGCCTGGATGGGCATCGATTGGGACTACGGCCCCGCCTTCACCACGCCCGACGGGCGCACCCTCGGCGGTGAGCAGCCCGGCGTCGGCTCCTACTACCAGTCCGAGCGCCTGGAGGTCTACAACCAGCACCTCCGCCGCCTGATCGAGGCCGGCCTGGCCTACCCCGCCTTCGAAAGCCCCGAGGAACTCGAGACCAAGCGCCAGGCCGCCATCACCGCCAAGACCGGCTACAGGTACGACCGCACCGCCTTGGCCATCCCCCCCGCCGAGCGCCTCGCCCGGATGGACGCCGGCGAGTCCCATGTCGTCCGCTTCCTCATGCCCGAGGAGCCCATCACCGTCCACGACCAGGTGCTCGGCGACGTCACCGTCGGCCCGGACGAACTCGACGACTTCATCATCCGCAAGCGCGACGGCTTCCCCACCTACCACTTCGCCGTGGTCGTCGACGACGCGGCCATGGGCGTCACCCATGTCCTCCGCGGCCAGGAACACCTCATCAACACGCCCCGCCACGTCGCCCTGCAGCGGGCCCTCGGCGTGCCCACCCCGACCTACGCCCACATGCCGCTGATCTTCAACGTCGACGGCTCCAAGATGTCCAAGCGCGACAAGGACAAGACCGCCAAGGCCGCGGTCAAGGCCGCCGGTCTGGACGGACCGCCCGTCGCGTCCATCGACGTTGCCGAGTTCGCGGCGTGGCTCGACGACAAGACCCGCCAGCTGGACACCGACCGTCTGACCGAACTGGCCGCGGCCCTCAAGGTCGACCTGCCCGAGATCGACGCCGAGGACTTCGAGGCCGCCGGCTACCTCGCCCCCACGCTGGTCAACTTCCTCGCCCTGCTCGGCTGGAACCCCAAGACCAAGAACGCCGACGGCACCGATCTGGAGCGCTTTGACGCCGCCTACCTCGTCGAGCACTTCGAACTCGCCGGCCTGGGCAAGACCTCGTCCAAGTTCGACCGCCAGAAACTCGTGGCCTTCAGCGCCGACGACATCGCCGCGATGACCGACGAATCTTTCGCCCGTGCCTGGCGGGCCTGGGCAGAGAAGTTCGATCCGGACCTGGCCGCTCGCTTCAGCCTCAACGACATGCGGATGCTCGCCCCGGCCGTCAAGCCCCGCTGCAAGACCCTGCGCGACGGTCGTTCCATCGTCGGCTTCGCCCTGGTGAACGACGACGCCGTCGATTTCGACGGCAAGACCGTCCACAAGGTGCTCATCAAGGGCGACCGCAAGGGCCTGGAAACCCTGCGCGAACTCAAACCCATCATCGACGCCATCGAGCCCTTCACGCCCGAGACCGTGGAGGCTGCCGTCGCGTCCTTCGCCGAGTCCAGCGGCCTGGGCATGGGCAAGGTCGCCCAGCCCCTGCGCGTGGCTGTCACCGGCACCAGCGTCTCGCCCCCGCTCGGCCAGACCCTGGCGATTCTCGGCAAGGCCGGCGTGCTTGCCCGCATCGATCGCTGCGTGGAGACAACGCAAGCCCAGGCCGCCGAGCCGGCCTGATTCAGGACAAGGTACACGGGCCGCTCCTGCGGTTCCGCGAAGGGGGGAGTCATGACCGCACTGACCCGCGTGGCGGGATGTCTTGTTGGCCAATGCATCGCCGACGCGATGGGCGCGCCCGTCGAGGGGTGCACCCCCGGGGAGGCCACACAGTGGGCGGATCTTTTCCGCGAGTTCGGCCCGCGTCGGGTCATCGCGGAGACCGGCATCGGTCAGTACACCGACGACAGCCAGCTCGCCCGCGAGCTGATGATCTCCATCGTCGAGTGCGAGGGGTTCGATCCCGCTCACTACGCATCCCGCGTCATGGAGCTGCACGCATCGGGACGTATTGTCGGCATCGGCGCCGCGACGCACCGGTCCGCCGTCCGGCTCTCGCGCGGCATCGCGTGGGACGCGTCCGGCGAGCCCGCGCCGGCCGCCGGCAACGGCACCGCCATGCGGGCGGCCCCTGTCGGATTTCTCCGCAGCCACCCTGAGGCCCGCGCGCGGGCGGCCCACGAGCAGGGCTTCTGCACCCATCAGGACCGTCGATGCTCCGCGGGCTCGGTCGCGGTGGCCGAGGCGGTCGCGATCCTTTCCGCGCTGCCGTCCGGGGAGCCGATCGACCGTGATCGGTTCTGCACCACGCTCGCCGAGCGCATGGCCCCCTGGCACGAGGAGTTCGCCGGGTTGGTCCGAACCCTGCCGGACCTGGTGGACCTTCCCGGGGACTACGCCCTCGCCCGCATCGTGCACGCGGGATTGATCGAAGAAGAAGAGGCCATCCAGACCGAGATCTGGCCGGGCATCAGCCCCTTCGTCATCCCGACGGTTCTCTGGAGTCTTCGCTGCGTGCTCGCCCATCCCGACGACTTTGTGGCCGGTGTGCTCGCGACGATCGAAGGGGGCGGCGACGCAGACTCCACCGCCGCGATCACCGGAGCGATCCTGGGCGCACGGCTGGGCGTCGAGGGAATACCGGACCCATTCGCGGCGATGGTCCACGACCAGGGCGAGTGGGGCTTGACCCACCTGCTCGATCTCGCCTCCCGCTTCTGCATCGCCGTGAACACAGCCGATTGAACCATCACGAGCCCCCATGACACCCACCCATCACATCCTCCGCCCCATCCGCGCCGGCGATCTCGCCGCCCCCAACCGCGTCTGGATGGCCCCGCTCACCCGCAGCCGCGCCACCATGCCCGGCAACATCCCCAACGCCCTCATGGCCGAGTACTACGCCCAGCGCGCCGACCCCCGGGCCGGCGCGGGCATCATCATCGCCGAGGCCACCCCCGTCTCCCCGCAGGGCCACGGCTACTACGCCACACCCGGCGTGCACACCGACGCTCAGGAGGCCGGCTGGCGATCCGTCACCGACGCCGTCCACGCCCGCGGCGGAAAGATCGTCCTCCAGCTCTGGCATGTCGGCCGCGTCTCCCACCACGCCCTCCAGCCCGACAATCAGCCCCCCGTCAGTTCCACCGACACCCCCAGCCAGTCCAAGACCTACATCGACGCCACCTACACCCGCCACCAGACCTCCGCCCCCCGCAAGCTCGACCCCGCCGAACTGCCCGGCATCGCCGAGGACTTTGCCAGCGCCGCCGCCCGCGCCATCCGCGCCGGCTTCGACGGCGTCGAGATCCACGGCGCCAACACCTACCTGCTCGACCAGTTCACCCGCGACGGCATGAACAAGATGGCGCCCCCCTGGGGTGGCCCGCTCGACAACCGCCTGCGCTTCCCCCTCCTCGTCGCGCAAGCTGTGGCCGACGCCATCGGCCCCGGCCGCGTCGGCTACCGCATCTCGCCGCTCAGCGATCACCACGACGCTGTCGACTCCGACCCCGGCGCCACCTTCTCCGCCCTCGCCGACGCGCTCGGACGCATGGGCCTGTCCTACCTTCACGCCGTGGAAACCTGGGACCGCTCGAAGATCGACCCCCGCGTCGCCACCGTCATCCCGCGCATCGCCCGGGCCTTCAAGTCCGCCGGCGGCCACGCCTACATCGCCAACGGCGACTACACCCCCGAACAGGCCGAGCAGGCGCTCGCCTCCGGCTGGGCCGACGCCGTCGCCTTCGGCAAACTCTGGATCAGCAACCCCGACCTGACCGAACGCATCCGCCGCGACGGCCCCTATACCCCGTGGGACCAGTCCACCTTCTATGGCGGCGGGGCCGCGGGCTACACCGACTATCCGGTCCTGTCCGAACAGCCCGCCTAGGGCCCATTTCATCTCCCGCCACAACCGTCAAGCCTCGGCGGTGGTACATTCCCCTGCCGGGAGAGACCACGCCCACGCCCGGCCGCGCGGAGGATCCCACGTGCCCCCAGGCCAGGCCATCATGCACTCCCGCCCTTGCACCAGGTGCAAGTACGACCTCAAGGGCCTGCGCATCGGGGGAAACTGCCCCGAGTGCGGCGAGCCCATCCGCGCCAAGCGCAAGTTCAACGCCCGCGAAGGCACCATGACCGACGCCCACCCGAGCTTCGTGCGCGGCGTGCTCCTCGGCTTCGGGCTGCTCTCCCTGGGCATCCTCTCGACATTCTTCGGGCTGGCGGTCTCGCTGTTCGGCTACTACCTCGGCCCGGTGCTTCTGCTCTCCGGTGGGGTGTTCTGGCCCGCCGGCATGTGGATCCTCTCTCGCCCCCGCCCGGATCCGTTCCATGAGCAGGAAAACCTCATCCTGGACAACCCCAGGTTCCGGGTGACGGTCCGCGCCGTCTCCGTGGCGTGGTCCGTCGCCATGCTCTTCACGTCCATCGCGGTGTTCGCATCCGGCAACTTCAGAACAGCGCTGCTCATCACGGGGGGCGTGGCGGGCATCGTCGCCCTCGTCGGGCTGATCCCCATCAGCATCTTCATCGCGGAGATCGAGTTCTGGATGTCGGACGAGACCGGGGGATGGCACCTCCGGGGCACGGCCTGGGCCATGATGGTCCTGGGCGTGGTGGCCCTGATGGTCTTCCCGTTCCTTCCGCTGCTCTCGGTCGTGCTCGCGGCCGGGGTCGTGCTCGCCGCGGGCTTTCTCTTCAAGCACATCATCGGATGCACCACCCAGGCCCGCTGGGTGCTCACGTACCAGCAGCAGAACGAGGGCCGCGTCGAACGCATCACCGAGCGCCTCCGCGATCGCGCCGAACGCGGCGGCACGGTCGCGGGGTCGATGCCCTGCCTCGAATGCGGCTACGAACTCCGCGGCCTGCCCTACGGCGGACGCTGCCCCGAGTGCGGCACCTCCTACGCCGATCTCACGCCCTTCCCGATCCTGAGCAACCCCGTCAAGGACGAAACGCCCATCGACCTCGACGAGTCCGGCCCCACCGAGAGCATCCGCCCGGCCGTCCAGCACATCGGCAAACGCCAGCCCCACGGCACCCCCGGGGCGCCCCGCCCGCGGCCCCGCGGGCCGGGCGGGGCGCGCCGGGGCCCCGGTCGTTGGGGGGCTGGGACTGGGGGGGGGGGCTCCACCCGCCCGGGGGGGGGGGGGGGAGACTGAGGAGGTCTAGGAGTTGGGAGCGCAGGGCGACGGCGGCCTTCAC
>CAYNRF010000203.1:0-5923 GCA_964399525.1 uncultured Phycisphaeraceae bacterium
GAGACGGAGAGACGAAGAGACGAAGAGACGGAGAGACGGAGAGACGGAGAGACGGAGAGACGGATGATTCTCCCGAGGAAAAGACGGACCGGAAGCCGGCACCACGGTCAGGTAGGGCCGTGCAGGGCGACCGCCAGGTCGATCAGGCCCAGATGCGAGTAGGCCTGGGGCGTGTTGCCGAGGGAGGTTCGGGCGCTGGGCAGGTACTCCTCGGTCAGCAGGCCGGTCGGTCCCGCCAGGTCGGCGATGTCGTCGAAGAGCGACTGCGCTTCATCGCGTCGCCCGATCAGCAGGAAGGCCTCCGCCAGCCAGGCGGCGCAGAGGTGAAAGCCGCCCTCGTGCCCCGGCAGGCCGTCGTCGGCGAGGTAGCGGTAGACCGTCGGCCCGTCGCGCAGCGTGCGGCCGACGGCCTCGACCGTGCCGATGAAGCGCGGGTCGTCGGGCGGCAGCATGCCCGTCAGGCCCACCGCCAGCGCGGCGGCGTCCAGATCCTCGCCGTCGTAGGCCGCCGTGAAGGCGCGGACCGCGGGCTTGTAGCCATGCGCGACCACGTCGTCGCGGATGCGGTCACGCAGCCCGAGCCATTCCGGCCGCGGCCGGCCCAGGAAACGGGCCGAGATGCGGGCGGCGCGATCCAGGGTCATCCAGCACATCACCTTGGAGTGGACATGGTGGCGGCGGGCCTTGCGGATCTCCCAGATGCCGTGGTCCGGGTCCTGCCAGCGGCGTTCGACGGCGACGACCATGGACTCGACCAGCCTCCAGTGCTCGTTGGACAACGGCGCATCGTGGGCGAGCAGCTCGTCGACCAGGGCCACGATCGGGCCGAACACATCGAGCTGGACCTGGTGGGCGGCGGCGTTCCCGACCCGCACGGGGCGGGACCCGCGGTAGCCGGGCAGCTCGCCGATCTCGGCCTCGGCCCCGAGCTCGTGGCCCGTGACGGTGTAGAGCGGGTGAAGGCGGTCGGGAGACTCGGCCCGCTCCACCACCCCCACGATCCAGTCGAGCAGATCCATGGCCTCGGTCAGGCTGCCGAGCCGGGCCAGCGACGCGGCGGACATCGCGGCGTCACGGAGCCAGCAGTAGCGATAGTCCCAGTTGCGCACGCCGCCGATCCGTTCGGGCAGGCTGGTGGTCCCCGCGGCGAGGATCGCGCCGGTCGGGGCGTGGCACAGCGCCCGGAGGAGCAGGGCCGAGCGAAGGACCAGATCCGGACGCGATCGCGCCTCGGACGGGAGCACCAGACCGTCGGCCCAGTCAGACCAGAAGCGTCGCGTCCGCTCGGCGCGGTCGTGGCAGGAGAGCCGCGACGGGGTCAGATCGCCCGTCCCGTAGCGAAGCTCCAGGATCACGGGCTCCTCCCCGACCGGGATCTCCGCGTGGGCCGTCTGGTGGCTGGCGTGATCGGTGATCGTCCACCGCACACCCGGGGAGCGGAGCACGACGGGGTCCTGGGTCTCCCCGACGATCAGGCCCTGGTCGACGCGGGTGATGCGGGTGGGGATGCGGCCGAAATCGGCCCGCGGCGCGAAGGTCGCGCGCACCGTGCCCCGGCCCTCGATGATGCGGATCAGATCGGTGCGTCCGGCGCGATGCGCATGGCGGGCCCCGGAACAGTCGAGCAGGTCCGTGACGGTGACACCGCGCCAGCGTGTGCGCAGGGTCATGGACCCGGGCTCGTAGGACTGGTCGATCCAGGCCGTGTCGGACGCGATGGTGAAATGCCCGGCCTCCTCGTCGCCGAGCAGCTCGGCGAACAGAGCCGGCGAATCGGCCCGGGGAAGGCACATCCACGAGATCCGGCCGGCGGGCGTCACCAGCGCGAGCGTGCGCTGATCGGACAGCATCGCGTGGTGTTCGATGGGGACCGCGCCGTCGGCGCGCATCCAGGCCGCCCGGCGCTCGGCCAGAAGCGCCAGGAATCGGCACGCGGCGCGGGTGTCATCGAGCCGCTCGGTCGCGGCGGTCGGACCGGGGCCGATCTTGACGCCCAGGTCGGGCTCGCGCAGCCGGGCGAAGGCGTCCTCGTCGGTCACGTCGTCGCCGATGAACACGGCCGCGTGGGCGGCGCAGCGTTCGCGGATCGTGTCGAGCGCCTCGCCCTTGTCCGGGCGGACCGCGCACAGCTCGATCACCATCTTGCCGTGCTTGACGTGGACACCCTCGAGCGCGGCGGGTCCCGCCTCCGCCGCCGCCACGGCGGCGCGGGCGTCCGCCGGATCGGCCCGCCGGTAGTGCAGCGCCACCGACGCGGGCTTGTGCTCGAGCGTCAGCCCCGGGGCGGAGGCCGCGATGGGCGCCAGCGCCGCGGCGATCCGCTCGCGCAGACGCTTCGTTGCCGCGGGCAGGTCGGAGTGGAAGCCGGGATCGAACTCGCTTCCGTGGCTTCCCACGAGGTGCACGCGCGCGGGCAGCCCCGTCCGGCGGCTCAGGTCGGCCAGCGCCCGGCCCGAGATGACGGCGACGTGGGTGCGCGGCAGTTCGGACAGCAGCGTCAGCGCGGCGAGCGCCTCGCGGTGGGGCTCGACGGCGTCGGGATCATCGACGATGGGAGCCAGCGTGCCGTCGAAGTCCGCGGCGACCAGCAGCGAAGGGAGTCGGGCGAGCCGATCGGCGTGTTCACGGATGTTCATCCGGCAAGTTCCGTCAGAAAGTTGCGCGCCCACCCGTGCACGTCGTTCTCGCGCACCACGGCCCGCAGGGCGGTCATGCGCTGGGACTGCTCCCGGGCGGGCATCTCGAGGGCGCGCCGGAAAGCCTCGGCGACGCCGTCCACGTCGTGGGGATTGACCAGCAGCGCGTCCGTCAGCTCGTAGGCCGCGCCGGCGAACTCGCTGAGCACCAGCACGCCCCGGTCGTCGCACCGGGAGGCGATGTACTCCTTGGCCACCAGGTTCATCCCGTCGCGCGCCGGCGTGACCGCCATGACGTCGGCCATCCGGTACAGGGCGGCGAGCTCCTCCGGCGGGAGCGAGCGGTGCAGGTAATGGATGGCGGCGCGGCCGACCTCGCCGAACCGCCCGTTGGCGGCGCCGATCATGCGCTCGATCTGCTCGCGCAGATCCTGGTATTCCTCGACCTTCTCGCGGCTGGGCACGGCCACCTGGACGAACACCGTGTCGGCCGGCGTGACATGGCGGTCGGCCAGCAGGTCGGTGTACGCCTCGATCCGGACGTCGATGCCCTTCGTGTAGTCGAGCCGGTCGACGCCCAGGATCATGCGCCGCTTGCCCAGGCGCCGTCGGAGGATGTCCATGTGGGCGGCCGCAACGTCCGAGCGGGCCAGGTCGTCGTACCGGCGAAAATCGATCGAGATGGGAAAATGCCGGGCCAGCACCCCGCGGCCCCCGCTGGCCACACGCTCGCCGGCGACGGTCGCGCCGAGGAAACGCACGCACAGGGAACGGAAGTTGGCGGCGGCGATCCGGGTCTGGAACCCGACCACGTCGGCGCCCAGCAGCCCTTCGAGCAGCTGCCGCCGCCAGGGCAGCTGCGTGAACAGCTCGGCCGGCGGGAACGGGATGTGCAGAAAGAACCCGATCCGCAGGTCGGGGCGGAGCGCCCGGAGCATGCCGGGCACGAGCTGCAGGTGGTAATCGTGGATCCACACCGAGGCGCCCTGCGCGGCCATCCGGGCGGCGGCCTCGGCGAAGCGGCGGTTGACCTCGGTGAACACCGCCCACCAGTCCCGCCGGAACTCCGCGGCGCGGACGGCGTCGTGGTAGAGCGGCCAGATGGTGCGGTTGGCAAAGCCCTCGTAATAGTCGCGGATCTCCGCCGAGGACAGCGGCACAGGCGTGTTGCGGATCCCGTCGAGCACGAACGGCTCGGGCGCGTCGTCCGGCGAGCCGGTCCAGCCGATCCAGCTGCTTTCGGTGGCGCGCAGGGTCGGGTGGAGGGCCGACACCAGACCGCCCGGGCTGGTCCGCCAGACATCCCCGTTTTCTGACTGCGCCCGGTACACCGGCAGCCGGTTGGAGAGAATCAGCATCTGACCGGACGACGTCACAGGGCACTGTAGGGTCCGGACCGGGCGAGGCCACGGGGGTGTTTCCACCATGAAAAACGCTTCAGATCAGCCCGGAGCGCGGCGCAGCGTCCGACGCGCCGACGCACGCGTTTGCAGCTCCTTGACATGATCTCAACACAATCTGCGCGCTCGCGGGTATTTCTCAGTGAAGTCCCCCGCACGCTCGCGCAGGCTTCACGCAACCTTCAGATTACGGCGGTGGACCCGTCGGACGGACGCTCGAAGATCTGTTCTTCAACTCGACGCGGCGGCCACGGCCCGGCATCACCACGCGTCGAAGGTTTGCAGACGGTCATCGATCGCGAGGACAAAGCATGGAACGGTGCGAGAACGGACGGCGCGGTGGTTTCACGCTGATCGAACTTCTGGTGGTCATCGCCATCATCGCCCTGCTCGTGGGCATCCTGCTGCCGGCCGTCGGCAGCGCGCGGGAGACGGCCCGGCGTGTCAAGTGCCTGGCCCATCAGCGGATGATCGTGCTCTCGGCGATCATGTACGCCGAGAACCATCCCAAGGGTGCGCTGGTGCCCACCGAGGGCGGCGGCGAGGACAACCTCGCCTGGCTGGCGCCGGACTATTTCGAACGGGCCGAACTGGCCGTGTGCCCGAGCACCGGCAACTTCGTCGATCCGAAGGTCATGCTGCCCGTCGAGAGCAACCAGAACAAGTACGGCGTGGCCGTCCCGCTTCACCTGACCAAGTCCGCCTTGAGCGCGCTGGACGACGGGGCCAACTCGGCGGGCCAGAACTTCAACGGCGGCGGGCACAGCTTCGAGGTCTGGGCCTGGCGCGACAGCTATCAGGGCGGCGGCGCCAACGGGGGTTGGACGCAGTATCCCGACGGCTGGTACGACCGGACGATGGGCACGATCAGCCGCAACCGCCAGCGGGGCCTCAAGATCGGCGATCCCGCCTACGTGCCTGCGGACGTGGACGCGCCGGTCGAGGGCCGCAACGGGCTGCTCAAGACCAACCGCAACCTGGAGTTCCCCAGCCGCGTGCTGCTCACGCTCGACTCGGACCAGGACCATCTGACCCAGCAGCAGCGGCTGTTCCCCGGCTCGGTCAACAACTGGCCGGAAAAGCACAACAACCACGGCGAGGCCGGGCTGAACATCGGCTACGCCGACGGGCACGCCAAGTGGGTCGGACGCGGGCCGGAGCTGATCGAGCAGTACCTGAACAGCGGGACGACCGGCGCCTCGGCGATCCGCGAGCGGATCCAGGAGTACCACCCCGGCCTGCGGAAGGAAACGGTCCGCATCGGCCGCAACAACTGGACGCGCTGGCGGATCGAGCGCTGAACGCGGTCAGGCCCGGCGGGCGTGCCGCCCGGGCCCGTCGGGCAGGGCCGCCCCGATTCGAGCGAGATACATGCAATACACTGTTTGAGGAGACAGGGATGACGCAACGAAACGTGATTCTGGGCCTGCTCTGCGCGGCCGGACTGGCGTCCGGCGCCCAGGGGCAGGTGATCATCAGCGAGATCATGGCCAACCCCAACGGCGGCGACGTGCCGGGCGAGTGGATCGAGATCTACAACCCGTCGAGCTTCCCGGTGGACATCTCCGGCTGGTTCTTCGCCGACGAGGACGGCGGCAGCAGCCCGAGCGAGCCGTTCCCGCCCGGGTTCGTCATCGAGCCCGGCGAGGCGATCGTGATCATCGGATCCGCCGCCCAGGCGGGCGACTCGACGCCGCGCATCACCGCCGATGACTTCTACGCCTCCTGGGGCGCGCTCAACGCCGCCGGCGAGCCGTACCGGGTCTACGTGCAGGACGACTACCTCACCTACGCGAACACCGGCTCGCCGACCAACGAGGTGCTCGGCCTGTACGACGCGCAGGGCGTGCTGGCCGACCTGGCCAACTACGAGAACGGCACCAACGG
>CAYNRF010000204.1:0-4562 GCA_964399525.1 uncultured Phycisphaeraceae bacterium
TCGGGCCGATGTCCTTGCGGATGTCGCTCAGCATGTCCATGGCCGCCTCGTTGGCCCCGCCGTGCAGCGGGCCCTTAAGGGCCGCGATCCCGCCGACGAGCGCCCCGTGCATGTCCGCCAGCGTGCCGGCGATGACCCGGGCCGTGAAGGTCGACGCGTTGTAATCGTGCTCGGCGTAGAGGATGAGGGACACGTCCATCACCTTCTCGTCCTCGGCCGAGGGCTTCTTGCCCGTCATCATCCACAGCAGATTGCCCGCGTGCGACAGCGTCGGATCGTGGGCCACGAACTCCCTGCC
This sequence comes from uncultured Phycisphaeraceae bacterium, assembly GCA_964399525.1. Taxonomy (GTDB): domain Bacteria; phylum Planctomycetota; class Phycisphaerae; order Phycisphaerales; family UBA1924; genus UBA6054. The sequence goes on from CAYNRF010000204.1 coordinate 299, forward strand.
CTCGATCGCGTTCTGCATGTGCCCGATGATCGTCGGCACCTTGGCCAGGATCCGCTTGGCCTTGCGCAGGTTCGCCTCGGCCGAGTTGTCCTGGCAGTCCGCATCAAAGTGCCCCAGCATCGACACGGCGGTCCGCAGGATGTCCATCGGCACGGCGTAGTTCTTCTTGACCAGATCCCCCGCGTGCCGCAACTGGTCCTTGACCATCGCCGGGATATCCCGCTCGGCCACCAGTTCCGCCGTGAACCGCTTGAGTTCGTCCTTCGAGGGCTTGTGCCCCTCCAGCAGCAGGAACGCCACCTCCTCAAAGGTCGCATGCGCGGCCAGGTCCGCGATCTCATACCCCCGATAGATCAACGCCGACTGCTCGACATTGCAGATCGCCGTCTCCCCCGCGATCACACCCTCAAGTCCCTTGACGACAGGCGCTTCCGATGCAGCAGTGGCCATGTGCAAACTCCCTCTGTTCGTGCTTTGCAAGCCATTCTAGTCCCCCCCCTCCTCCCCCGCCCCGGCGGGGGAGGTGTCGGCGCAGCCGACGGAGGGGGGCCGCCCCCCGCAGGGCCGACTTCCGGTCGGCCATCCCGATCTTTAGAAGCCCGCATGCAAGAAGCGGATTCCTTTCCCTCCCAATCCACGCCCACGAAGACTCCTCGAATCCTGGGGTTCCCGCACTCCCCTTAAATCTCATCGATGCACCCTGAGTCACACACGTCCCCCGACGGCCTCCTCACCCTCACCAGCGAACCCACGCTGACCATCAACGACGCTCACCCCGAAGGCTTCAACGACTGGATCATCTCGATCGAGCCCGGCGGCTGGCACACGCACCCGAACGCCGCCGATCCAAAAGGCTCGACCGAACAAATCATCCGCGGCATCCTCGAAGACCGCACCATCCTCGCCGTGACCTACCACGATACCGAAATCCACGAGGTGGCGGCCATCTACTCCGGCGAAACGCTCGAAGAGGCCGTCAAGTCGGAACGATCAAGAGCAACCCCCGGCTGGACCATCACCTTCCGCCTCTGGTCCGGCACCATCCTCGCCACCGCCCCATGATGCCCACCCCCCAACCCCCACGATGAGTCCTCGAATCGTTGCGTCCCTCTCCCCCGCTTCGCCCCTTCGCGATCTTCGCGTTCAAAACTCCTCTCCACCCTCCGCGCCCTCTGAGTGATCTCCGCGCCCTCTGCGTTCAAAAATCCTCTCTCTTTACCCCGGAAACTCCCACGCCGTCCCCGGCGCATATCCCACCATCCGATACAACTCCTGCCGCGTCTGCATCACCCCCAACTGCCCTTCCAAGGTCCCCGTCTTGCGCAACTCCGCCAGCATCCGAGTCACCGCCCCCATCGCCACCCGCAGCGTGCTGACCGGGTAGATCACGAGGTCATACCCCAGCTCGCCGAAGCGGGCCAGCGGGATCATCTCGGTCTTGCCGAACTCGGTCATGTTCGCCAAGAGGTACGGGCGGCGGTCCTTCAACGGTTCCATGGCTTGGGCGAAGCGGCCGAACTCGTCGGCCGTGGCCAGACCCTCGGGGAAGATCATGGTCGCCCCGGCCTCCACATACGCCTTCGCCCGGCCCACGGCCGCATCAAACCCCTCGACCCCCTTGGCGTCCGTGCGCGCACAGATCATGAAATCACCGCCCGAGCAGTCCGCCGCGGCCTTGGCCGCCCACGCGATCTTGCTCGCCGCCTGCTCGACCGAAATCAACGCCTTGCCGTCCAGATGTCCGCAGCGCTTCGGGAACACCTGGTCCTCAAGGTGCAGCCCCGCGGCTCCGGCGCGGTGGTACTCCAGCACCGTGCGCCGCGTCATCTCTTCCTCGCCGAACCCGGTGTCCGCGTCCGCGATCACCGGCAGACCGCTGCCCATGACCACCTCGCGCACGACCCGCGTGAAGTGGTCCAGCGTCAACAGCCCGATATCCGGCACGCCCGCCGCCACCGAGGTGGCCCCGCCGGAGACGTACGCGGCTTTGAACCCCGCGTCCCGCACGGCCATGGCCACCAGCGCGTTGAACGCCCCCGGCGCGGCCACCACGCCCTGGTCCATGTGCTCGCGGAGAACGCGCCCGGGGTGTTTGTGCTGCATGGCCCATCCTACGCCGCGGGCGCGAAAATCGCCCGAACGACGCCCGGATCTGATACACTGTGCCCATGACCATGATCCCCCGATTCGTGCTCAGCGCGGCCCTGCTGGTTTCGCTGGCCGGCTGCAACCGTCCGAACCTGGCCGACCGTCCCGAGCCGCAGCCCGCGGCCGAGGCCGCCGCCGCCCGCCGCCCCGCCGCCGACCCGCTGGCCGACGCACGGATCAGCATGGCGGCCACCACCCGCCGGGACGGCGACCTCGTCGTGCCGCAGGGCCAGCCGACGCTCGAACAGATCCAGGCCTTCGCCGCCGACGGCGGGACCACCGTGATCAACCTGCGCCCGGCGGACGCGATGGCCTCGGTGCCCTTCGACGAGCAGGCCGTCACCGAGCGGGCGGGCATGCGGTACATCTCGATCCCGGCCACGCCGGACACCATCACCACGGCCCAGGTCGACGCGTTCGCCCAGGCCATCCAGTCGATCAACGGGCCGGTGCTGCTGCACTGCGGCACCGGCAGCACGGCCGGCACCCTGTGGGCCGCGTATCTCGAGCGATATCAGAACCAACCCCGCAGCGTGGCAGTCGCCCGCGGAAAGGCCGTCGGCATGCTTGATGTCCACCAGCCCGTCGCCGAGCGCCTGATGCTGGAAACGCCCGACCGCGTGATGGCCGCGATCGATCCGGCCAACCTGCGCCGGCACGTCGACCGCCTCGCCGCCTTCGGCACACGCCACACGCTGTCCGACACCGAGTCCGACACCCGCGGCATCGGCGCCGCCCGTCGCTGGGTCGCGGCCGAGTTTGAGCGGGTCACCGAGGGCTCCGGGCGCACCGGCGATCAGGCCGTGCGCGTCGAGTTCGATCCGCACTCGGTCCCGGCCGACGGCCGTCGGCTGGTGCGGGATGCCGAGATCGTCAATGTCGTCTGCACCATCCCCGGCGCGGACCCGGAATCGCGGGAGCGTTTGTACTACGTGCTGGCCCACCTGGACTCGCGGGCGAGCGAGGCCAACGACTTCACCAGCGATGCGCCCGGCGCCAACGACGACGCGTCGGGCGTCGCGGCGTTGATCGAACTGGCCCGCGTGCTCAGCCGCGAGCGGCTGGACTCGACCGTGGTGCTCATGGCCACCAGCGGCGAGGAGCAGGGCCTCTTCGGCGCCCGCCTGCACGCCCAGGCGGCCCAGGCCGCGGGCAGGGACATCCGTGCAGTCCTGAACAACGACACCATCGGCGACCCGACCGGACCGCGGACGGTCAGGAACGAGGTGCGGGTCTTCAGCGAGGGCCTGCCGCTGGAACTGCTGTCGCAGGACCCCGAGCGTCTGTCCGCGGCCGTGCGGCAGATCCGGAATCTGGGCGCCGAGTCCGACGGACAGAGCCGCCAGCTGGCCCGGTACATCCACGAGATCGGCGAGCTGCACCGCGCCCCGGTGCGGGCCAAGATGGTCTTCCGCCCCGACCGCTTCCTGCGCGGCGGGGACCACACGCCGTTCAACGAACTCGGCTTCCCGGCGGTGCGGTTCACCGAGGTGTACGACGTGTACGACCGCCAGCACCAGGACATCCGGATGGAGAACGGCACGCAGTTCGGCGACCTGGCCCGGTTCGTCGACGAGGCGTATCTGGCGGACGTCACGCGGCTCAACGCCATCGCGCTGGTGCACATGGCCAACGCCCCGTCGATCCCGGCCAACGCTCGGATCATCGTGGCCGAACTGACCAACGACACGACGCTGCGCTGGGACGCCAGCCCGGAGCCGGATGTGGCCGGGTACGAGATCGTCTGGCGCGACACGGTCAGCCACGTGTGGCAGCACACGCAGGATGTCGGCAACCGGACCGAGGGGACGGTGCCGCGGACGAAGGACAACTCGACCTTCGGCGTGCGGGCGTACGACCGGGACGGCTACCGATCGCCGGTGGCGTTCCCGGTGCCGGCGCGGGAGTGAGCGCCTTCAGGAATGGCCGCCGCACATCATCCACGTCATTGGTGATGGCCAGCCAAGCGGCGAGCGGAATTCCTTGGCGCTCGCGGCCGCTCCCTTGCAGTCGCGGCTTGTATGTATCCGGCTAGCGCTGGACGCGGAGGTCGTCGGTCGTGGCGAGGCGGTCGAGGATGGCCGCGGGGTTTTCCTCGAAGACGAGGCGGTCCATG
>CAYNRF010000204.1:4662-5886 GCA_964399525.1 uncultured Phycisphaeraceae bacterium
GGCGAGGCGGTCGAGGATGGCCGCGGGGTTTTCCTCGAAGACGAGGCGGTCCATGGTGGACTGGGGGACGAGGCCCTGATTGGCGGCCTGATCGAGCCAGGTGCGCAGGCCCTTGTAGAAGCCGCGGGTATCCAGAAATCCGATGGCTTTGTCGTGGAGGGCCAGCTGGTTCCAGGTGATGGCCTCGAAGACCTCGTCCAGTGTGCCGACGCCGCCGGGCAGAGCCAGGAACGACGATGCCCGTTCCGCCATCATCGCCTTGCGTTCGTGCATGGTGGTGATGATGTGCAGTTCGGTACAGCCCTCGTGGGCAAGTTCCTTGTCGACCATGGAACGCGGGATGACGCCGACCACCGGGGCGCCGGCTTCGAGGGCGGCGTCGGCGACGATGCCCATCAGGCCGACGCGGCCGCCGCCGAAGACCAGACCGAGCCCGCGCTCGCCGAGCAGGCGCCCGACATCCCGGGCGGCCTGGGCGTAGGCGGGGTCGTGGCCGGTGCGGGCGCCGCAGAAGACCGCGACATATCGCGTGGGGGGCCGGGTTGAGGTGCTGGGCATGGCTTACTCGTAGCCGTCGCGGGTGTTGTAGGTGAAGTCGTGCAGGTCGCGGATCTGCTCGGCGGACTTGGCGTCGAGCTTCTCGAAGCGGGCGATGAGATCGGCGGGGTTGTCCTGCACGAGCTTGCCGAGCAGGTTGAACTTGTGGCGGAGGATGCCCTTGAGGTCCGCGGTCGTGTTGCGGGCGTGGCCACCGGGGTACATGACCATGCCGGAGTCGTGGGTGGTGCCGGTGTTGTCGGTGATGACCAGCGAGGTGGGGATGCCGTCGGGGTAGTTGCGGTCGTACTCGGGGCCGCCGTGGGCGAACTCGATCTTGTCCATGAGTTTGCGGGTCAGGGGGTTGTTGATGGCATCGGCGTGGTAGTCGTCGGGCTCGAGCATGAGCTCGGTCCAGCCGGACTTCTTGCGCTCGAGGGCCTTGCGGAGCAGCGTGGCGACGATGTAGACCATGGAGTGGTCGGCGGACTGGCGGGTGGTGGGGTTGCGCTTGGCGGGGTCGCCGATGATGCCGAAGGCGGGCTCGTAGGCGGTGATCTTGATGTTGGCGATCTTGCCGCCGGTCGCGTCGTCGAGCAGGGTCGGGGCCTTGGCGAGCAGGTCCATGACGGCCTGCAGCGCGCCGGCGGACTGGTGCTCGTAGAGGCCGAGCTTGAAGTGCATGCC
>CAYNRF010000205.1:0-2206 GCA_964399525.1 uncultured Phycisphaeraceae bacterium
AGCTTGCTGAACGCGGCCGCCGCCTGGGCGCAGGTCGGCTCGACATAGACGCCGCTGCGGGCCAGCGCCAGCGCAGCCTCCGCGATCTCTGCTTCCTCGAGCAGCACCGCGCCGCCGCCGCTCTCACGCAGCGCCGTCAGGCATTCCGGCAGGCGAAGCGGCTGGGCGATGGCGGTGCCCTCCGCGATGGTCGGTTTTGCGTCCGTTGCCGGCAGGCCGAGCGCGGCGCGGGCGATCGGGCCGCAATTCGCCGGCTGCGCCGCGAAGATCCGCGGCAACTTCGCGATCTGCCCGGCGCGCAGCAGCTCGGAAAAGCCGAGCCAGCAGCCCAGCACGTTCGACCCCGCACCGCAGGGCACGATCACGTTGTCCGGGGCCGCGAACGAAAAATCCTCCCAGAGCTCGTAGGCGAGGGTTTTCGTGCCTTCGAGGAAGAAGGGATGCCAGTTGTGGCTGGCGTAGAAGATTTCGTTCGCCTTGTTCAGCGCGGCATCCGCGCAGTCCTGGCGGGAGCCCGGGATCAGCTCGAAGGCCGCGCCCGCCGCGCGGGACTGCACGGTCTTGGCCGGGCTGGTGCTGGCGGGCACGAAGATCGTCGCCGCCATCCCGCCCGCCGCCGCATAGGCACTGACCGCCGCGCCGCCATTGCCGGACGAATCCTCCAGCGCGCTCGAAATACCCTGGTCGCGCAGCAGCGACAGCATCACGGAGGCGCCGCGATCCTTGAAGCTGCCCGTCGGCATGAACCATTCGCATTTCAGCAGCGCGGTGCCGCCCGGCAGGGCGCGCTCCACGAGCGGCGTGCAGCCCTCGCCCATGCTGATCGGCGCCTTGGGCGCGAAGGGGAAGGCGGCGGCGTAGCGCCAGATGCTGCGCACGCCGCGCGCGATCTCCTCGCGCGAAATGCCCTTGCGGGGCGTGAGCATCAGCGGCTCGCGGGCATCGCCGCTCCAGCGCGGCGCATCGAGCGGCCAGGTCCGGCCGGAGCGGGGGTCGAGGTAGCTCTGCATGGGCCGCACTCTCCCTTGCGGGGCGCCGCCGGGCAAGCGAGGCTGCCGGCATGCCAGACCTGACCGACCCCGTCCTGAAGCTCGCCGCGGATCTCGTCGCGATCGACAGCCGCAGCTTCGTCTCCAACATTCCCGTCGCCGAGCGGATCGAGCGCGAGCTCGCCGGCTTCGAGCTGGAGCGGCTGGACTACACCGATGCCAATGGGGTCGCGAAGCGCGCGCTGGTTGCCCACAAGGGGCCGAGGGGCGGCTATGCGCTGTCCGGCCACATGGACACGGTGCCCGCCACCGGCTGGGAGAGCGATCCCTGGGCGCCTCGCCTGGACGAGGCCGGGCTGCTGCACGGGCTCGGCAGCGTTGACATGAAGGGGCAGGTCGCGGCCGCCATCGTCGCGGCGCAGCGTGCGCCGACGGACCTGCCGGTCACGCTGCTGATCACGGCGGACGAAGAGACGACGAAGGCCGGCGCCGCGCGCATCGCGAAGGAGAGCGCGCTCGCGAAGTCGCTCGGCCTCAAGGGCATCATCGTGGCGGAGCCGACGAGTCTGGCGCCGGTGCGCGGCCATCGCAGCCACATCGCCTTCATGGCGATCGCCCGCGGCGTGCAGGCGCATTCCTCCACCGGCAAGGGCGAGAACGCCAACTGGAAGCTGCTGCCCTTCCTTGCCGCGATGCGCGGCATCTTCGACCGCCTGCGCAGCGATGCATCGCTGCAGGACGCCGACTACGAGCCACCCTTCTCCGACTTCAACCTGGTGCTGGACAATCACGGCACGGCGCTGAACGTGACGGTCGCGAAGGCCACCGCGCACATCAAGTTCCGCTACAGCGCGAAGGTGGATCCGGCGCCGGTGGTGGATGCGGTACGCGGCGCGGCGAAGGACGCCGGCCTCGAACTGCAGGAGCAGTGGGAGGGAAGGCCGCCCGAACTGCCGGCCGATCATCCGCTGGTGGCGCTGGGCATCAAGCTGAGCGGCAAGCCGCCGCGCACGGCGCCCTATGGCACCGACGCCAGCGAGTTGCAGGCGCTGGCGCCCTGCCTGGTGCTGGGCCCGGGCGATGTCGCCTTTGCGCATACGCCGCGCGAATGCGTGCGCGCGGCGGAACTGATCGAGGCGGTGCCGCTGTTCGGCAAGGTGCTGGCGGCCGGCGCGGGGTGTGCCCCGCCCGCCCCCCCAGGCGTTAGCGCAGAGGCT
>CAYNRF010000205.1:2216-5828 GCA_964399525.1 uncultured Phycisphaeraceae bacterium
GGGCGGGGTTGGGCCTGGGTGGGGGGGGCGGGGGGGGTTGCCCCCGCGCCGGCCGCCGCAGGCTTTCGCTCAGAGGATGAAGTTGCCCGCCGCCATGGTCAGGGTCTGGCCCTGGATGGTGAGCATGAACTCGGCAGTGGAAATGTCGCCGTCGAGTTCGGCGATGACCACCGTGTTGCCCGCATCGTTGAACCAGGAAACGCTGTAGGCGCCGGCGAAGCTCGCGCTGGCGGTGGCGTTGAAGGCCAGGGTGCCGGCGTAAAGCGCAGCGAGATCGATCGTGTCCTCCGCCTGCGCGTAGCCGGTCAGCACGTCGTTGGTGTCGTTGGCCGACAGGAAGCGGAAGGTGTCGGCCCCGGCATCGCCGTTCAACGTATCGGCGCCGTAGCCGCCGATCAGCAGGTCATCGTCGGCGCCGCCGTTGAGCGAGTCGGCGCCCGAGCCGCCATACAGCGTGTCCGCGCCGGCATTGCCGTTGATGACATCGCCGTCGGTCTGGCCGAAGAGCTGGTCAGCCACGGCGTCGCCATTGATCGTGTCGCCCCCGCCATAGCCATAGACGGTGTCGGCGTTGTTGCCTGCGCTGATGCTGTCGCCTTCGGCCGTGCCGGTGACGACGTTGGCCGCGCCGCCGCCGGTGGGATCGAAAACCACTTCGGTGGTCGCGCCCGGTCCGGCCGTATCCGTCGGATCGCCCGTGCCGGTGAACGGGTCCGGCAGGGCCGCATCCGGGATCGGGTCGGGACCCGGCACATCGGTCGCGAGCACGAGGTTGTCGGCGGACCAGCCGACCTGGTTGCCCAGGGCGGAGCCGATCGTCAGGTTCTTCGACCCGCCCGCCTGGAAGGCATCGAAGAAGGCCACGATGCCGCCGAGGTCGCCGGCGAACTGCACCGCGCCGTTGAACCAGATGGTCTCGTTCACATAGTTGATGGTGACCTTGGTGCCGTGCGCCAGCATGCCGAGGCTGAGTTCGCCCGAGGAGGCGTCCTGCACGAAGCCGCCCTGCTCCGTGTCGCCGTTGGTGTCGCGGATGGTGGCGCCGTCGCTGTCGATGATGACTTCCGTGCTGAAGCCGACGCCGCCCAGCACCTTCACGGTGAAGGAGGCCTCGCTCAGCTCCTTGCCCTGCTTGATCTCGAAGTTGATGGCGTCGCCGTCGTTCAGGCGCAGCGCATTGGCCGTGCCGCCGCTGTCGAAGCCGCTGCGGTTGATCAGCCCGAAGCCGAGGTCGTTGGAGAAGATCACGCGGTTGCCGGTGTCGGCGGCGTCCATGCTGGCGCTGTCGAGCTTGGAGGCATTCCCCTTGCCGAGGCCGGTGATCGCGATCGGATCGTCGACGTCGTCGAGGGTGGAGGAGGTGTCGACCAGGCGGCCGCCGCCGGAGATGTCGGCGATGTTGTGCGCCTCGACGCCTTCGCCCACGCGGAGGTCGCCGCTGGTGTTCACCTGGCCGGCCGTCGCGGTGTCGACGCCGTCGGAGAGGTTGATGCCGAGCGCGGCCATCTCGTCGGCAGTGCCGGAGAAGGCGAGGAACTGCTGCCACTCGCTGCCGGTGAAATCGACGGTGCCGGTGGAGAGGGTGCGTGTGGCGAAGTCGCTGGCATCGTCCAGCACCTCGAATTGCGGGCCGGTGTTGCCGCCGGCCTCGAACTTCACCGCACGGGTGCCGAACCAGATGTATTCCGTCGTGGTCGTTGGAGCGATGCTCATGTTGGCTTGGCCTTGCTCTGAACCGCGGAGGAGCGGCAGCCGAAACATTAGGCATATACAATTATTTACACCACCAACCATGGATTGATAATTTTATACGTTTTTCTCTGTTTTGTGGGGTAATTGCATGGCCGCATGATGCGCTGCGGTCCGACGCCGCTTGCGTTCTACGTCAAATGTCAGGCCGAACAGGCTCTTAGCGGTGTGCGGCGACAGGAGTGCTCGCGCAGCCTTCACGCCTTCCGCTGGCGAGACGGACATGCACACCACATCGATTCTTACAAAACCTTACGTTCGGCGGTCGCATCTGGTCGCGGGCTGACTGCGGGCAGATAGAATTGTGGCGAATTCTCGTGCTGTGCGACGGCCTGTCCGCACTGCGGTGCACGACCTCTGCGCGGAGAGCGGGGCCTCTGCGACGCTCTCCCCAACGCCCTGCATGCGGAGACCGCCTGCGACGGGGCTCCGACTACGTGTGCCGGGGCGGGAAAGAGGAAGTGGGAGGGGTCGCCCCTCCCCCACCTGTCGTGCGATCAGAAGGCGAAGACGTTGAAGGCGATGTCCTGCAGGTTGAACTGGTCCGTGGAACTCGGCGCCGAGATCCGCAGGCTGTCGAAGGCCTGGCCGTCATAGCCTGCCAGGTCGTCGAGGTTGACGCTGCTGATCGCGCCGGCGGTGGTGTTCAGCAGGTCCACCTCCAGGATCTCGGTGCCACCGGAGAAGAACTCGAACCGCACCGTCTCGCCGACACCGAAGCCGGTGAAGCCGATCGACCCGCCGAAGGCGAAGGCGAGCTGGTCGTCGGCGAGGTTGGAGTCGCCGTCATCGGGCAGTGAGGCGCCAGTCTTCAGGGAGATGGTCACCGCGCCATTCGGCCCATCGATGTCGCGGTTGTTGTCACCGTCGCCGGTCGAGTAGATGCCCTCCGGCTTGCGCCAACGCACGTCCGTCGGGTCGCCGTCCAGCAGGAAGTAGGTGAAGACGTCGCCGACGACCGTACCTTCCGGCCCGGCGAATTCGGGATTGGCGCCCGTGTTGACGAAGCCGAGGCCATCGCCGGCGCGGTCCACGCGCTCATTGATGCCGGGATTGCCGACATCCAGCTGGATGCGGTCGAAGGTATCCGGCGCGCCGGCGGTGAAGGATGCCAGCACGTCGATGTCCACGTCGGCGATCGCGAACTGCGTAGCTGCGAGCGCCTCGATCTCCACCTTGTCGAACACCGCGGCGCCGGAGACGACATGCGTCAGGCCGCCGTCGAGGTCGATCGCCACCTGATCGACCAGCGCGCCCGAGGAGTCGAGCAGCCGCACCACGGCATCCTCGCCATCGCGGGTGATCAGGCCGTTCGCGGAGAAGACGATCTGCGCGCTGAGGCCATCGAAGTTGGCGCCGAGGTCGAAGCGGATGAACTCCCCGTTCTGCAGGTGGTTGGCGCCGCCCGCGCCTTCATCGCCGTAGTTGCCGCCGAGCGAGCTGCCATCCGTCAGGTCCGCACCCGGCGCGCCGGTGTCGATGCCGATGCCCAGGCTGCGGTCCAGCGTGCCGGTCTGGTGGCCCTCAGGCGCGTTGGCATCCTGCTGGCCGATGGTGACGAGGTTCAGGATGTCGAAGGGCGTATTGGTGCCCCGCAGCTCGGCCCTGTTGCCGTCGCCATCGGCATCGCCGACGATCGCCCCGCCGCCGCCGAAGCTGGTGGCCAGCGTCTCGAAGGCGTCGATGGAGCCGTTCTTGCCGATGTCCAGCGTGGCTTCGAGGTCGGCATTCGTGTTGCTTCCCGGCGCGGTGTAGCGGAACGAGATCACGCCGTTGGCCACGGGCAGGGCCGGGATGAAGTCCGGCACCACATCGGTCGCGAGCACGAGGTTGTCGGCGGACCAGCCGACCTGGTTGCCCAGG
>CAYNRF010000206.1:0-5820 GCA_964399525.1 uncultured Phycisphaeraceae bacterium
GCCGGCAGATCGAAGCGAGTTTCGTCCAGAGCACGAGTTGGCGCGTGACCGCGCCGCTGCGTGCGCTTTCGCGTCTTCGCAGCAAATTTTGAGGCCGAATAATGGGCGCGGCTCTACTGAAGTTCGATAATCAAGACGCGGAGATCTGCATCGTCGGCCGGTGTGATTTTAGTTCTAGCATCGGACTGATGACATACGCAATGTGCGAATTGTTGACGCGTTCCTTTCCCGTCTGCCTGCTGCCGACGGAGCAGAATCGCCGCAATGACAAGTTCATCTACCTGCCCAATGGCCGGCCAGTTCCGGTTTGCCGGAATCCGGAGACGATGCGCGTCTCTGTGTTCGTGGACGTCCTCTGGAACGGAGCTGCCGACCACAACTACCTGCTCATGCCGCAACAAGGGCTGCGCTATGCGTATCTCATGTTTGATTCCGACCGCCTGCCGGAGCAGTGGGTGGACATCCTCAATACACGGTTCGATGCCGTCATCGCGCCCACCAGTTACTGCACCGAGCTTCTGACCAGGTCAGGCGTCGAGATCCCGTCCGTTCAGTTGCCGCTCGGGCTTGACCTCGGGCTTGCCCTGGGCCGGCCGATGCGCCCGCCTGGCGAGAAACTCCGCTTTGGCTCGATTGCCGCCTTCCATCCGCGCAAGGATCCGGGCGTCCTTCTCCGCGCGTTCCTGCGCCTTTTCGGCGGCAGGAAGGACGTCGAACTGCTGCTTCATTCGAACCTGGCGTTTGGAGACACCTACGCAGAGATGCGGCGCATTGTCGCCAATGCGGGTGCGGAGAACGTGATCATCAGCAATGCGACGCTGGGCATTGCCGAGAAGGATGCGCTGCTCGACGAGATCGATGTCTTCGTAAGCTGTTCACGCGGCGAGGGCTATTCCATCGGCCCGAGGGAGGCGCTGGCACGGGGCAAAGTGGTCGTCGCCTCCGATGTCGGTGGGCATCGCGACCTTGCCGGTACGCCCGGCGTATTCCTCATCCCGACATCCCGCAGGCTGCCGGCGCGCTATCCGGAAATCGACAACCGCGTCTTCGGGCATCAGTTCGCATGTGACATCGATGACGTTCAGCAATCGCTTGCGACCGCGTTCGACTTCGCACGCTCGCCGGAAAGCGCACGCACCGCAACACTGCGGCGCAGCCTGGGCAGCCAGTTCTCCTTCGACAAACTCGCCCTCGATTATGCTCGACTGGTGAATGCGAGCCACCACCTGTTCCGCAAGCATCGCCCTGACCTGCCGCTCGTGCGCTTCCCGGCTCCTGCGCTGAAAACGATCCGCGAGAACGTCGGGCCGCGCGCCGAGCGCCTTGGCCATGTCAGCCGGCGCGTGATCCTCCCGCATGACGGCGGCTTCTACTCGGTGTTCAACTGCTTCCTGAGCCATCTCGTCTGGGATCTGCGCGAATTGCGCTGCCAGCATGTACTGCCGGATTGGAACGTCCAGCGGCTCATGGCCGAGACCGGCGCACAGAACTTCACGAGCTGGTGCTACGCGGGCCTGGGCGAGGGCAACGCCTGGACGAAACTGTTTGAGCCGCTGTTCGGATTGAGCGATGCCGAGATGGATGATGCGGACGTGCTGTACCGCAATGCGTGCCGGCCGGAGCATGTCTTCAACGAAAAGCGCGAGCCCCTGCTGACGTACAAGCATGCCTACAAGCTTTACCAGTCGCCCAGCTTCCGTGCCTGGCGCCGTCAATACCATCGCGTCTGGCGCGACCACATAGCCCTGAGGCCCGGCTTCGCGGCGGAGATCGAGGCTGCGCGAGCGGCCCATCTGAATGCGCCCGTGCTGATAGGGGCGCATGTCCGTCATCCCAGCCACGCGCTGGAGCAGCCCACCGCACAGATCGCCTATGCGCAGCACTACATCGACGCCGTGAGAAGGGAGGTGGCGGCGCGCGGCGTGCCACCTGAAAGCGACGACTGGCGTGTCTTCCTGGCGACCGACCAGGAGCGAGTCGTCCGCCAGTTCACCGAAGCATTCGGCGCACGTGTCTTCTGCTTCGCCGACGTGAAGCGCACCAGTTTCGAGGACGATGCGCGCTACGAGTCGCTGTCGGAGGACATGAAGACGAAGGAGGGCCACCAGATCCAGCATCTGGTCGCAGCGACGCCGGAGCGTTGGTCGTCCCGCATGGCCTGGGAGATCATTCGTGACGCGTCCATGCTCGCGAGTTGCCACGCGTTGCTGCATGTCACCAGCAACGTATCGACCGCTGTCGCTTACATGAATCCCGACATCGATCTCGTCTACTGCAACTGAGAGGGGCACCGGGATGAGCGCAGGGAAGACCATCCTCGTCACTGGCGGGTGCGGCTTCGTTGGCCGTCACCTGATTGCGCGTCTGGCGCGCGAGGATGCGCACGCCATCTGGGTCATCGACGATCTCTCGACCGGTCGGCCGCCAACCGATTGGGAAGTGCCCGCCGTCGAAGAATACCGGGAGGAGAGCGCGGCCGTCTCGACCTTCAGGATCAGGGGCACGCGCGCCCACGTCCGTCTGGTCCGCTCCGACTTCATGGCCATCGCCCTTGCCGAGCTCGGCCGCATCGGGGCGCTTGGATTTCCGAAGTTGCCGCATTTCGATGAGGCCTACCACCTCGCATCCGTGGTGGGCGGCCGCAACGTGATCGACAACGACCCGCTGGCCGTCGGGATAGACCTCGCGATCGATTCGAGCTTCTTCATGTGGGCAGCGAAGGTCGGCCGTCCCGGCCGGATCCTTTATGCGTCCTCTTCCGCCGCCTATCCGATCTCGCAGCAGACCGCGACGAGCGCCGTTGCGCTGTCCGAAGACATGATCGACTTTGGCGACGTGCTCGGGAAGCCGGACTACACGTATGGCTGGAGCAAGCTGACGGGCGAATACCTTTCACGGATCGCGGTCGAGAAGTACGGTCTGTCGGTCGCCATCGTCCGGCCCTTCTCGGGCTACGGAGAGGACCAGGAGCTGGTCTATCCCTTTCCTGCCATCGCGCTTCGTGTCGCGGCCCGGCGCAATCCGGTGATCGTTTGGGGCGACGGGCTGCAAAGCCGGGACTTCGTGCACATCGACGACGCGGTGGAAGCCTGCGTTCTCGCCTGCCGCAGGATCTCCGACGCGCAGGCCGTCAACATCGGCTACGGTCGCCCGACGACGTTCCGGGATCTCGCCGCGCGGATGATCGAGATCGAAGGCTACGCTGCCCCCGTGCAAGGCAAGGTCGACCGCCCGGTCGGCGTCATGGCGCGCTACTGCAACCCGGCGCGCATGACCGAATTGCTCCAATGGTCGCCGACCATCTCGATCGATGACGGCATCCGGCGTGCCTTGGACTATGCGCGCAAACGCCTGGCCAACGGAATCGAGCCCACCGACTGATCGGGGCCGCACACGGATGGAAGACCCGTCGAATCGCTCTGAGCAGAGGGGTGTTTAAGCCGTTCCGACTTTGTCCTAGGTTGTTGCGCGGGGCTCTGGGACCGAGCACCGCTGCGGGGCTTGCTCAACGTGACGTTCGATCTCTCGATCCTGCTCAACGTCCACGATGAGGACAGCTACCTGCAGCGGACACTCCGCTCCACCGAGGAGGCATCCCGCTACGCACGCAGCCTTGGCGCTCTGATTGAACTGGTTGTCGTGCTTGATCGGCCCTCCTCCGGCATTCAGACCCAGATCACGGAATACAGGCCCGATGCCTTCGACGGCTTCCAGTCGATCGTCGTGGACAATGGTTCGCTCGGCCCATCGCGCAATGACGGGCTGCGAGTAGCGCGCGGCGAATACGTCACGGCCTGCGACGCCGACGACCTGGCGTCCTTCAACCTGTTCGCCACGGCACTCGAGGTCTCCCGCCGGGAAGGCCCGCGCACCGTGGTGTTCCCGGAGTACCTGTTCGCCTTCGGCCGTGAATACTGGGTCGGGCGCTACTCGGGATCCGAGGTCGTGACGCCTTTGCGTTTCATCACGCACAACCCCTTTCCCGCCCGCTTCTTCGGGCCGCGAGCGCTGTTCAACGAGTTTCAGCTCGCCGACATCCCGCTTGGCCCAGGTTTTGCCTTCGAGGATTGGCACTTGAACTGCGAGTTGCTGGCGGGCGGCGTGCGCCTCGTGACCGCACCGCAAACGATCCTGTTCTATCGCCGGCGCGTCTCGAGTCTGTCGGCTGCCTTCGACCGCGTCTCGCTTCGCGTGATCCGCCCCAGCGCACTGTTCCTTCCGCAGCGCTATCGCGAACTCGCCCGCACCGCTTACGGAAATGAAACCGCGTCCGGGTCGACCGATGCTGAAGCCGCGGCGGCCGACCAGCGGGCGGTCGCCTCCTTCCTCGATACCGCGGTCTGCGAGGAACTGGTGACGGCGACGAACCGCATCGAACCAGCCATCGACCTTCGGCGCTACGGTCCGGCCGGTTGCTGGAGCACGCGCGGCTTCCCGACCCATGCGGGGATCGCATACTTCCGTCTGTCCGAAGCGCTGGGCGACAGCACGCCCGTGACCGACGTCGTTTTCGCGGCCGACCGGCCGTGTGCGGAGCTGGTGTCCTACGTGGGCGGCGTGCTGCATGGGCTGGTACGGTTGGGCCTCGCCGGACGCGTGCTGCTGCTCGCCGAGGCCCCCGAAGCGCTAGCCCAGTACGCCGGCTTCATGCCCGCCGGCACGACAGCGGTCGCCATGCGCGACCTCCATCCGGCTCTGGATGCCACGGAAATCGATGCGCTCACGGTGAAGGTGATCCACGCCGTTGCCGCCAGGGCGAGGATACACCTCGGCAAGTCCGCCTACGCCGCACGGATCTGGCAGCGCTGGAGCGTGGTTCTGACCAACAACCACGCCGTGCTGTACCGCATGGGTCAATCCGCGGGCGATGCGGGCGGCCGGACCTTTGCCCTGGATGAAGATCTCAACCTCCTCTCCGAGAAGCTCGACACGATCAGGACGCTGCTCGCGAAGGACGAGGCGACCATCGCGGAGGATCGCCGCCGCGTCGGCACGGCGTTCGCCAAGTGGCAATTGCTGCCACCTCCCATCAAGGCCGCACCCGGGCCTCCGGTCCATCGCAGTGTCAGTCACCGGCTCCTGTTGCTCGGGGACGGTGGCGCCGCGATGCGCGGCCTGCTGGCGGAGCTTGGCACCACCCTGACGCGGCGCGGCTTGGGTGTGGAGCTGGAAGCCTGGTCGGACGACCCGCATGGCGGTGAGCGCATCGCCGATCCCGGCGACCTCGCGCGCTTCGACGGCGTGCTGCTTGCCGCAGCAGCGCGCACGCTTCCCCCGATGCTGCTCAACGCCATGGCGGCGGGATTGCCGGTGATCGCTTCCACGACCACCGCCGCGCGTCATACGCTGATGTCAGGAGACACCGGCTGGCTCGTGTCGTGCAGCCCGCTGGCTCCTGGTTTTGCGGAGGCCTGCGCGTCCGTCGTCGCAGAACTCTACGCAGATGCGGACAGCCGGCACAGCAAAGGGCGGCAGGCACGCTGCGCCGTCGTGCAACGCCATCGGCCGGACGCTTTCATTCAGATCCTGGGGAAACTCTTCGCGAATGGTGATCCAGCCTGACATCGTCGAACTCATCGATCAGCAGCAGCACGACCGCCGGCAGTTGCTGCTGTATGCGGAGCGACAGGACCTCATGTCCAGCGAGATCCAGCGCCAGGCCGAGACAATAGAGCAGCTGACGGAGCGGCTGGCCGGGTGCGACGCCGAGCGCGAGCAGTTGGTTGAAGCCCATGCGCTGGAGTCCGCGGAACTGCGCGCCAAGCGGGAACACGACGCGGCCATCCTGGCGGAACTGCGCGCCAAGCAGGAACACGACGC
>CAYNRF010000207.1:0-386 GCA_964399525.1 uncultured Phycisphaeraceae bacterium
CCCACCCGCCGCACCTCCGTCGCCATCGGCAACGCCGACCCCCGCGCCGCCGAGGCCGTCGAAGCCGGCCCGCTGCTCAAATACACCACCCAGCTCGTCGACAACGACACCCCGATGGCCACCGTCGACGCCGTCATCGCCCGCGTCCGCGATCGGCTCGACGCCGCCGAACTCCGCGACGAGGTCGTGGTCCGCCAGGCCGTGCTGCGCGAGATCGAGGCCACCATCGACACCCGCTCGGACTCGCTGCTGGCCATCTCCGCCGGCGCGACCTCCGGGCGTCCCCGCGTGATCTGCCTGGTCGGGCCCACCGGCGTGGGCAAGACCACCACGGTCGCCAAACTGGCCGCCACCTGCAAACTCCGCCACGCCCGGCGTGTCGGTCT
>CAYNRF010000207.1:396-5809 GCA_964399525.1 uncultured Phycisphaeraceae bacterium
CATCGCCGCCGTCGAGCAGCTGCGCACCTCCGCCGGCATCATCGGCCTGCCCCTCAAGGTGGCAAACACGCCCGCCGAGATGACCCAGGCCATCGCCGATCTGTCCGCCATGGACGTGATCATCGTGGACACCGCCGGGCGCTCCCAGCACGACGCCCGCCGCCTCGACGAGCTCAAGGCCTTCATCGCGGCCGCCGCCCCGGACGAGACGCATCTCGTTCTGGCGTCAACAGTTGGCGAAACGGTGCTGCAACGCACCGCCGAGCGATTCAAACCGCTCGGCCCGGACCGGTGCATTCTGACAAAGTTGGATGAAGCCGTCTGCACCGGTCCGATCGCCGGGCTGACCGGCCGCATCGGGCTACCCTTGAGCTTCGTGACGGTGGGGCAGGAGGTCCCCGACGACATCGAGCCGGCGCGGGCCGACCGCCTCGCCCGCGTGGCGCTCGATGGACCGGGTGCGTTGTGCAGAGGGTCCGACGGGAGAGGTTGATGACACGCGCGTTTGTGTTGCACTCCGATACCCCCGAGCAGCCGCACGGGGGAGACCAGGCTTCGCGTCTGCGCGAACTTGTCGGATCCCTTGACCGGGGGGACGGGACCTCCATGGCCCCGAACCACCAGCCCGCCCAGCACACCCCGCCGCAGCGAAAGATCCCGGTCATTGCCATCGCGTCTGGCAAGGGCGGCGTCGGCAAGACCACCACGTCCGTCAATCTCGCCATCGCGCTGGCCGCGCAGAACCGCCGCACGGTCCTCATGGACGCCGACCTGGGCCTGGCCAACGCCGACGTGCTGTGCGGGCTCATGCCCAAGAACCGGCTCGAGTCGGCCGTCAACCCGGACGCGGGTCTGACTCTGGAAGACCTCGCCATCGACGCCCCCGGCGGCTTCCGCCTCATCCCCGGTTCCGTCGGCATCGGACGCGTCGGCGAACTCGACGACCACGAGCGCGACGCCCTGCTCGCCAGCCTCCAGGGCCTGCACGCCCGCAACGACGTCGTCCTCATCGACACCAGCGCCGGCCTGGGCCCCTCGGTCACCGCCTTCGTCCGCGCCGCCGATCTCGGCCTGATCGTGGTCACCCCTGAGCCGACGAGCATCGCGGACGCCTACGCCCTCATCAAGGTCCTGGTCGCCTCCCCCGAGGTCCGCCACCCCCCGGTCCTCTCGCTGATCATCAACCAGGTGGTCAACGAGCGCGAGGCCGAGCAGGTCCACGAGCGCATCGCCGGCGTGTGCGACCGCTTCCTGGGCTACCAGATGCCCATGATCGGCTTCATCCGCAAGGATAAGAAGGTCCTCCAGGCCGTCCGCGCGCGGGTGCCCTACATGATCGAGTCGCCCAAATCCAGCGCCGGCAAGGACATGCAGAAACTGGCCCGATCGTTGATCGACTGGGCCGGGATCGAAGGACGTGCGGCCGCGTACGCCGGGGTCGGCCGGCGCGGGCTGTTCGGGCGGCGTTGATCCACCGAAGTTCCACATCACGCCGCTGACGCGCAAGCTTTGCCGAGCCGGCGCATGGCGCGGGATTTGCGATGGACCGACTGCGGGTGATGGACCGCCCGGCGCGCGCCGATGCCTCTCCCGCGCGGTTCCCGCGTCCCTGGGCCACCATTGGACACGCCAAGACCAGTCACCATTTCGGGCGAGCCGATGTCCCGCGTCGTCGGGGGCATCCTCGGTCTGACCGGATTTTCCACGGCCCTGTTCATCGGTATGGCCGCCGGCAACCCGGCGATCACCACGCTGGCGCGGGGCCTGGTTTGCATGATCGTCTGCTGCATCGTCGGCCGCATGCTCGGCTCGGTGGGCGCGGTGGCGGTCGGTGAATACCTCGAGAAGTACAGGGCGGACCGACCGGCTCCCGAACCTCCCTCGGAACTGGTCGAGCTGCAGGACCGGCGCAACCGGCACAAGCAGATCGTCGAGGAGCTCAAGCGGGCCGCATAAGAAAAATAACTCGGCGTGACGCCCACCCTGCGCGGCTTTTCTCTATACTGTGAACGCCGGCGCAAGGACCGCGCCGCAGACAGCCAAGCACCGGTCCCTCCCGCGGTCGCCCGCGGATTCTCGGGGGCCGGGATCAGCGAGTCAGAGGGTCAAGGAGCCGACCGCATGACTGCCACGAAGACCGTCGCTTCCGCGAGCACCACCCGCGGCACGAAGAAGAAGACGCCCGCACGCGCCGAGCCCAGGCCGGCGTTCCACCAGATGGAACCCGAGCAGCTCTGGGCCATCTATCGCGCCGATCCGTCGCAGGCGCTGCGCAACCACCTGATCGAGCGCTTCCTCCACCTCGTCCGTTACAACGCCGACCGCATCCACCACCGGCTCCCCGACGAGGTCGATGTCGATGACCTGATGCAGGCGGGGCTCTTCGGTCTCATGGACGCCATCGACGGCTACGACACCGACAAGGGCGTCAAGTTCGAGACCTACTGCGCGCCCCGCATCCGCGGCGCGATCCTCGACGAGCTGCGCAACATGGACTGGGTCCCCCGCCTCGTGCGCCACCGCACCGCGCGCGTCGAGCAGGCCCGCCAGCGCATCGAGATGGAGTTCGGCCGCAAGGCCACCGACGATGAGATCGCCCAGAAACTCAGCCTGGACGAGGAGGAGTTCAGCAAGTTCAAGCGCGATTCCCACGCCACCACGATGACCAGCATCACCCGCAAGGCCTACCCCTCCGACGGCTCCCGGGAGGTCCGCGAGATCGACGTCATCAGCGACGAGTCCCAGGTCAACCCGGTGCGCCTGCTCCAGCGCAAGGACCTCAAGGACCTGATGACCAAGGGCCTCTCCCGCGCCGAGCGCCTCATCATCGTGCTCTACTACTACGAGTCGATGACCATGAAGGAGATCGGTTTGACCCTGGACCTGTCCGAGTCCCGCGTCAGCCAGATGCACTCCTCCATCCTGGCCCGCCTCAAGGCCCAGATGCAGCACCGCATGCGCGAACTCGAGCCGATGCGGTAAGCCATCCGAAGCGATGATCTCTCTCCAGCCGCCGGGGTCATGCCCGGCGGTTTTCTTTTGGTTCCGCCGGCGGCTCGACTTGGGCCCTCCCGGCGGATTCAGTGGTCCATGACCCACCGGGCCTCCATCGCCGTCGGCTCCAACCTCGGCCCCCGCCACGCGACCATCCACGCCGGCCTGCGCGACCTCGCCCGGGTTCCCGGCATCCGCGTGGTCCGTGTCTCCGCCCTGATCCAGACCGACCCCGTCGGCCCGCCGAACCAGGGACCCTACCTCAACGGCGCCGCCGAGTTATCCACAGATCTGGCGCCGAACGACCTGCTCCGGGCCATGCTCGCCGTCGAACGCCTCCACGGGCGCGACCGCTCCTCCGGCGAGCGGTGGGGGGCCCGCACGCTGGACCTGGACCTGCTGCTCTACGACGACATGGTGATCGACGAGCCCGGCCTGACCCTGCCCCATCCCCGCATGCACGAGCGCGACTTCGTCCTCCGCCCCCTGGCGGAGATCGCGGCGGATCTGGTCCTGGCGGGTCGTACGCCAACCGGACAGATCCGTTCGCTTGCCACCCACGCGTGGCGCCCATGAAAAAACCGCGTGCCATCGGCACGCGGCCTGTTCAAAATCCGCTCCGGCCTCAGCCCGCGTTCTTCGCCCGCGGGTGGGCGTTGTTGTAGCTCTCCTCCACCCGCTTGGTCGACAGGTGGGTGTAGACCTGCGTGGTCGAGAGCGACTGGTGGCCCAGCAGCTCCTGCACGCTGCGCAGGTCCGCCCCGTTCTCCAGCAGGTGCGTGGCGAACGAGTGCCGCAGGGTGTGCGGCGAGATCGTCGGGTCCAGGCCCACCTCGCGCAGGTACTTGTCCAGCTTGCGACGCACGGACCGTGAGCTCAGCCGCTTGCCGTGCTTGTTGAGGAACAGCGGCGTGTTCGGATTCTGGTGCCGGGCGGCCCAGATCGCGGCGAAGCGGCTGTCCTTCTCCAGGTGATCGGTGTACACGCGGATCGCGGCCAGAGCGTGCGAGCCAAGCGGTACGATGCGCTCCTTGCGCCCCTTGCCGCGGACGTGCAGGGCCTCGTGCTCGACGTCGAGATCGTCGTGGTTGAGCCCGACGAGTTCGGACACGCGGATGCCGGTCGAGTACAGCGTCTCGAGCATGCCGCGGTCGCGCCGTCCGAGCACGTCCTTCTCGCCCGGGGCGGCCAGCAGCTGCTCGATCTGCTCGACCGTGATGGCCTTGGGCAGCCGCTTGGACTGGCGAGGCGTGCGGATCAGCGTCATCGGGTTGGTCTTGGTGTAGCCCTGGCGGTGGGCCCACTTGTAGAACGACCGCAGCGTGGCGATCTTGCGGGCCATGGTCGCCGGCGAGTAGCTCTGCTCGCTCAGGCTCGACAGGTACGCGCGGATGAGGTCCGCGTCCGCCTCGCAGATCGTCTGCGTCAGCGTGTTGCGGGCCGTCGAACCGGCCACGCCGCCCGCGGGCGCCGACCGCTGCTTGAACGCGAGTTCTTCCTGGGCGCGGTCGATCTGCACACCGGCCTCGTCGCACAGGTACTCGATGAACTGGCGCAGGTCCGCGCCGTAGCAGCGGGCCGTGTACGGCGAGAAGTGGCGCTCGTCCGTCAGGTACGCGCCGAAGGACTCGGTGATGGGAAGGCTGCTCATACGCGGAACTCCAGTATCACCCCGGGGCTCCGTCCCCGGGGGTCGTGATGCGCTATCGGTCGTGGGCGGGCGCGGGTTCACCGCGATCGTTTGAATGGCTCGAAAGGATGTGGGCGGCCACCAGCTCGGCGTCTTCCCAGGCCAGGGGCGAACCCTCGTCGGCCAGCTCGGCCAGACGCTCGAACAGTTCTCGGACGCCCTGGGCGTCGCAGGCAAACCGCCAGAAGTGCTCGCCCCGCCGGATCGACACGCACACGGTGCCGCCCGCGCCGCCGGGCGGGGCCGCCTCGGCTTTGCGCGGGCGTCGTGGGTTGGGCTTCGGCAGGGTCATGCGGCGCCTCCGTCCGGCTCAGAGCCGGGCGGGGGGTGGAGGGCCGCGCGGCGTCAGGGTTGTCGGGCCGCGGGGTTGGCTTCACGCGCCATCCGCAACCACTCTTCGTCGATCAGGCGACCCACCGTGTGGTGGGCCGCAAAGCGTGTGTACAGCTCCATGCTCGCGGTGTAGACGCGCCAACGCAGCGAACTCGTCGGGTCGGCGCGTCCGGCGGCGTACTGCCGCAGCGCCATCAGCACCCCGTGGTCCCGGGCGTCGAGGTGCTGTGAGACCACCGTGACGGGGTCTCCGCCGAACCGGACGCCGTCGAAACGACCGAAGTCGGTGAACGCCACGGAAAGGGCCATGGTGTCAAGCCGCGTGTTGGGCGCGCGGGACATCGCCCCGGGCCGGGCGTAAAGCGCCAACGCCAGCCCGAGGATCGGCGGGTCGTA
>CAYNRF010000208.1:0-5751 GCA_964399525.1 uncultured Phycisphaeraceae bacterium
GAGGCCCACGCTGCGCTCGCGCATCGCGCTGTATTTCGCCCGCGCCATCGAATCGGGCGCGGTGTCGATGAAGCTCTGCAGCACGTTGTCGAGGAAGCGCATCACATCGGGGATGAACTGCGGCTCCTTGTGCCACTCGAACCAGGTCTCGAGGTTGAGCGAGGAGAGGCAGCACACCGCGGTGCGCTCCTGCCCGTGCTGGTCGATGCCGGTCGGCAGCGTGATCTCCGAGCAGAGGTTGGAGGTCTTCACCTCCAGCCCGGACAGCTTGTGATGCTCGGGCCGCGCGCGGTTCACGTGGTCGGAATAGATGATGTACGGCTCGCCGGTCTCGATGCGCGCCGTCAGGATGCGGATCCAGATCGACCGCGCGGAGACCTTGCGCATCAGCGCGCCGTCCTTCGGCGAAACGAGCGCCCATTCCTCGTCGGCCTCGACCGCGCGCATGAAGGCGTCCGGGATCAGCACGCCATGGTGCAGGTTCAGCGCCTTGCGGTTCGGATCGCCGCCCGTCGGGCGGCGCATCTCGAGGAATTCCTCGATCTCGGGGTGGGTCACCGGCAGGTAGCAGGCCGCCGAGCCGCGGCGCAGGCTGCCCTGGCTGATCGCCAGCGTCAGGCTGTCCATCACCCGGATGAAGGGGATGACGCCGGAGGTCTTGCCGTTGCGCCCGACCTTCTCGCCGATACCGCGCAGGTTGCCCCAGTAGCTGCCGATGCCGCCGCCCTTGGCCGCGAGCCAGACATTCTCGTTCCAGAGGCCGACGATGCCGTCCAGGCTGTCGCTGGCCTCGTTCAGGAAGCAGGAGATCGGCAGCCCGCGCGTCGTCCCGCCGTTGGACAGCACGGGCGTGGCCGGCATGAACCAGAGCCGCGAGATGTAGTCGTAGATCCGCTGCGCATGCGCCGCATCGTCCCCATAGGCCGAGGCCACGCGCGCGAAGAGATCCTGATAGGACTCGCCCGGTAGCAGATAGCGGTCGTCGAGCGTGGCCTTGCCGAAATCGGTCAGCAGCGCGTCCCGAGAGCGGTCGATCCGAACCTGGCCATGGCCTTCAAGCTGCACTGCGTCGAACACGACTACCCCCATGATCAGCCCCGGCGCGCCGGGGCGACTCCCCCATGCCGGGGAGATTGCCCCCGGCCGGCCCACCGCAACAAGATGTAGTGTTGCCACACTCCGCCGAACACCACCGCTGCCCCGAAGGTTCCCGATTGCATTTTCCCGCGAGCCCGACCTAGCGGCTGCATGTTCTCGTTTCGTTCGTTAAAGCGCAAGCCCTGGTTCGGCTCGCGCCGTGAGACAGTCCGGACACCCGCAGCCCGCTGGGCGCCCGATCCTTGGACCATGAGAGGCGCCCCCGGCGATAGGGGCTCCGTCACGCCATCCCCGATGTCCTCGCGATCCACAGCCTCTTCACCTTTGGCCGCCCCGCAGGCGATGATCACGGACCACCCACGGAGATCACGCGATGCGCTTCGGCACCCCCCTCCCCCGGCGCGGCCTGCTTGCCGCCGCCCCCGCCGCCCTTGTGGCGCGGCCCGCCCGCGCCCAGCCGGCCTGGCCGACCCGCCCGGTGCGGATCGTGGTGCCCTTCGGGCCCGGCGGCGGATCCGACGTGACGCTGCGCATCCTGGCGCCGAAGCTGTCGGAGATCCTCGGACAACCGGTGGTGGTGGAGAACCGGCCCGGCGCCGGCGGCGTGGTCGGCACGGACTATGTCGCCAAGTCGGCGCCCACCGGCGACATCCTGGTGCAGTCCACCCTGTCGCCGATCGGCCTGGCCCCGGGCCTGCCGGCGCCGATGCCCTTCGACCCGGTCCGCGACCTCACGCCGATCGCCCCGGCCGTCTTCGTGCCGATCGGCCTGGCGGTCACGACGAAGGGGCTCAACGTCCGCACGGCCCGGGAATTCGTGGACCTGATCCGCGCGAATCCCGGCAAGTACCAGTTCGGCAGTTCCGGCGTCGGCTCCTCCGGCCACATCGCGGCCGCGACCTTCGCCATCAAGGTCGGCGCCGAGACGGTCCATGTGCCCTATCGCGGCGGCGGCCAGGTCTTCGCCGCGCTGAACAGCGGCGAGATCCACTATTGCTGCGACATCTCCGCGCTGCTGAAGCCGTTCCACGAAGCCGGCACCGCCCGCGTGCTGTTCATGGCGACCGACGAGCGCAGCAGCCTCCTGCCCGACGTGCCGACCGCGCGCGAAGCCGGCATGCCGGAATACAAGGCCTATTCCTGGTTCGGCTTCTTCGGCCCGCCCGGCCTGCCGCGCCACATCGTGGACCGGATGGCGGCCGCGGTGGAACAGGCGGTGTCCGACCCCGCCATGATCGCGCGCTTCGAACAGGCCGGCACGCCGGTGATGCGCGGCTGGACCCCCGAGCGCTTCGCCGCCTTCGTGCGGGAGGAGAACGCGACCTGGGCACCGCTGGTGCGCAGCCTGAACATCCGCGAATAGCGCGGGGAAACCGCGCGGAAACATGGGGGAGCTGCCGCGACACGCGCGTGCAATGCGTGCGCGGCATCCTGCCGGGGCAAACGCTGCGGAGATCGCCCCCATGTCCACCACCGCGCAGGCCGCCACAAGGCGCGGCGCCCTCGCCCTGCTGCCCGGCCTCGCCCTGGCCACAGCAGCGCCGCGGGACGCCGCAGCGCAGTCCGACCCGCCGGTGCGTCTCTTCCGGCTGGTGCTCGCCAGGGGCGAGGTGACGGTCGGCCTCACGCCGCACGAAATGGCTGCGCTCGGCAGCGGGCCGGAGGTGGAGCGGATCGCCCGCCGGATCGCCGAGGCCGGCCAGCTGACCGCCTGGCGCTACCAGGTCGGCCGCGCGCCGGACGGCAGCACGCGCCTCGCGACGCGCGAGAAGGTGTCGGTCCTGCGCCAGGACGCGCTGATGGTGGAGCCCTATCGCCCGGCGCTTCCGGTCGCGCCGCCGCCGGCGGAATAGCCGCCGGCGCCGCGATGCGCCGGTGCGGAACGCAGAAGGGGCGGCCGTTGCCGGCCGCCCCCCCGATCGCGTCGAGCCGCGCTGGCGGTCAGCGCATCGGCGGCGCGTACTGCAGCCCGCCGCGGGTCCACAGGTTGTTCACGCCGCGCGGGAAGCCGATCGGGGTCATGTTGCGCTCCCACACCTCGCCGTAGTTCCCCACGGCCTTGATGACGCGCACGGCCCAGTCGTTCTCGAGCCCCAGCATGCGGCCCAGATCGCCGGTGCGCCCCATGAAGCGCTGCACGTCCGGGTTGGTGCTGCTGGCGAAGCTGTCGATGTTCGCCTGCGTGATGCCCATCTCCTCGGCGGTCACGAGCGCGAAATGCGTCCAGCGCACGATGTCGAAGAAGCGCGAGTCGCCCTTGCGGATTGCCGGGCCAAGCGGCTCCTTCGAGATGATCTCCGGCAGCAGCAGGTAGCGGCTTGCGTTCGCGCCCTGGCTGGCGGCGAAGGAGGCGAGCGATGAGCTGTCGTTGGTGTAGACGTCGCAGCGACGGTTGATGAAGGCGCTGCGGACCTCCTCGACGCTCTCGATCACCACCGGCGTGTAGCGCAGGCGGTTCGCGCGGAAGTAGTCGGCCAGGTTCAGTTCCGTCGTGGTGCCGGGCTGCACGCAGACGGTGGCGCCGTCGAGCTCGCGGGCCGAGGTCACGCCGCTGTCGCGGTGCACCATGAAGCCCTGGCCGTCATAGACATTGATGCCGGCGAACAGCAGCCCGAGCGACGCCTCGCGGGCCAGCGTCCAGGTCGTGGTGCGGACGATGAGGTCGACCTCGCCCGACTGCAGCATGGTGAAGCGCTGCTGGGTCGAGGACGGCGTGATGCGGATCTTGTTCGGATCGCCGAAGATGGCCGCCGCGACGGCGCGGCAGTAGTCCACGTCGATGCCGCGCCACACGCCCTGGCTGTCCGGCAGCGAGAAGCCGACGGTCGAGGGCGAGACCGTGCAGATCAGCTGCCCGCGCTGGCGAATGGCGCCGAGCGTGTCGGAGGCGGGCTGCGCCAGGACGGGTGCGGCGATGCCTGCTCCGAAAAGAGCTGCGCCAAGAAGGGCGCCGAGTCTGGCCAGACGCATGGTTGACACTCTCCCACCGGTTCTCGTGCGCGCTCCGGGCCGGGCGCCCGGGGTTCCGGGGCAGCCAGATCTCGGCGGCACATACTGCGCCCGTAATGCTTCGTCCGCGGCAAGGCAAGAGCAAGCTTGCTGCGCGGGCGGGGCGCGGCGGCGTAGCAGGCCTGCGCAGCATCATTTTGCTCATGATCTGAGTCGCCGCCGCGTTCAGAACAGGCTGTCGTAGGTCCCGGGGGCGAAGCCGACCGTGAGCCTCCCATCGACGTCGAGGACCGGGCGCTTCACCAGCGACGGCTGGGCGAGCATGAGCGCGAGCGCCTTCGCCTCGTCGATGTCAGCCTTCCCGGCATCGTCCAGCTTGCGGAAGGTGGTGCCGGCGCGGTTGAGCAGCGCCTGCCAGCCGACCTGCCGCGCCCATGCCTCGAGCATCGCACGCTCCAGCCCGTCCGCCCTGTAGTCGTGGAAACGGTGCGGGACGCCATGCTCTTCCAGCCAGGCGCGGGCCTTCTTCATCGTGTCGCAGTTCCTGATGCCGTGGATCGTCACGGCCATGGTCGCCCCCCAATCGCTTGACCGGAAGCAGGATAGGCTCGCCCCGGCGGCGCACCAACCGTGGCCCGCCACCGGGCCTTGAAGCCCCGCGCCGCGGCGCCCACTTCGCGCCGCGGGGGTCCGGGCCCCGCTGGCGCCATACGGCGCGATGTCGGACTCGTCGGTGCGCCATCCCGGTGTGCCGCACCGCACGGAGACATCGCGCATGTGTCACGACGCTGCTGAGCGCGCCGACCCCGCGATCGGCTGAGGGCGCGGCATGGAATTCCTGCTCCTGCTCGGCGGACTCGTCCTGCTCGCCCTGGGCGGCGAACTGCTTGTGCGCGGCGCGGTGCAGCTGGCCGAGCGCATGGGGGTTTCGCCGCTGCTGATCGGGCTGACGCTGGTGGGCTTCGGCACCTCGATGCCGGAGCTGGTGACGAGCGTGCAGGCAGCGCTGATCGGCTCGCCCGGAATCGCCGTGGGCAACGCGGTCGGCAGCAACATCGCCAACATCCTGCTGGTCCTGGGCCTTGCCGCGCTCGTCTCGCCGGTGCGGGTCGGCTCGGCGGCGCTGAAGCGCGATGGCGTGCTGGTCCTGGCGACGGCAGTGCTGTTCGCGGTGGTCGGCTGGACGCTGCCGCTGGACCGCCTGGTCGGCGCCGCCTTCGTCGCCGGGCTCTGCGCCTATCTCCTCTACGCTTGGCGGCAGGAGCGTCTCGGCGCCGACGGTCACAGCGCCGCCTATGAAAAGGCCGAGGCCTTCGAAGGCATCCATGGGACGCTGCACGAGACCGGGGCCGCGGCGAAGGGTGCCGGCACGGGCGCGCTGGTGATGGCGCTGGCCATGGCGCTCGGCGGCCTCGTGCTGGTGGTGTTCGGCGGGCGGCTGCTGGTGGACGGCGCGGTCGGCCTCGCGCGCGGCTTCGGCATCTCGGAGACCGTGATCGGCCTGACCGTGGTCGCGATCGGCACCTCGATGCCGGAATTCGTCACCTCGATCGTCGCGGCCGTGCGGCGGCAGTCGGATGTGGCGCTCGGCAACATCCTCGGCTCGAACATCTACAACATCCTAGGCATCCTCGGCCTCACGGGATTGATCGCACCGACGACGGTGCCGGCGGAGATCGCGCGATTCGACAGCCTGGTGATGGT
>CAYNRF010000209.1:0-5720 GCA_964399525.1 uncultured Phycisphaeraceae bacterium
GGTCATCCAGCGACTGGTCCACACACCAACCGGGCACATCTGAGATGTCCGGTTCTCCGGTGCTCGCCTTCTCCTCCAGGAGACAGGCCGCTCCCCTCTATGCTCGTCGTTCTGCCCTGATCACATCCCATTTCCCGGGACACCGGGAAACGGGCTTTGTCGGTGATCATTGGCTGCGGGTCACACCTGTTCCCATCCCGAACACAGAAGTTAAGCCGTAGCCGCCGATGATACTGCTCAGCGGGAAAGTAGGTCGTCGCCGACTCTTAAGACCCCCGAGGTTCTAACCTCGGGGGTCTTGCCATTTTTGGACTTCGCCGACCGATCCAGACCGGGCCACCACGCACGGGAGACACCCCCATTCATGCGACCCTGGCCCCTTTGCCCGAACCCCCGGGCCCGGCGAGCCGCAATAATCCAGGCGTCCCGCCGGTTCGTCCTCTGGAAGGGCCCTTTGGAAGGGGAGACTTATGCTCTGGATCCACGCCATCTGGATCGGTCTGCTGCTCGCCGTGCTGTTCGAGCTGGTGACCGTCATCCTGCGGTTCGGTCTTGGCTGGAAATCTCCGGAGCGCACCCGCCCCCTCGCGCGGCTGACCAAGGGTTGGCGCATCCACCACGGCTATCCCGGCCTGCTGCTCATGCCCGCCGCCGTCCCGATCCACGGCCTCATCCCCGGCGCTGAATCCCCCTTCCTCATGCTCGCCTGGCTCGGCCCCATCCTCCTGGCCGTCGGCATCATGCTGGCCGTGTCGGACCTGATCCACCACGCCATCGTCCTGCCCCTCTTCGCCGGCTCGCACGAGTTCGAGCTCCACTACCCCGGCCACCCCCGCCACCGACCGGCTCCGGTCACCCGCGAGCCCATCTCCCTGACCCGCCGCCGGGCCGCGTGATCAGAGATCCGATGAACCGGACCTCGACCTCCGTGGTAGGATGACCCACCCTCATCCCTCGCGGAGGTGACCATGCACAACGCCATCCGGCTGTATGACGACGACGCCGACTCGCTGCTCAGCCCCGAGTCGTTCCCCGACCGGGTCAGCCTGCTGCCCCCGGACAATCCCCAGCTCCAGCCCGGGTCTCGGATCCGCGTGCTCTGGGGGCAGGACATGCTCCGCGATGTGCTCGACGGGCGGTATCGCTCGGTCATCTGCTCGGTCAACGACGAGGACAACGCCCGCGGCATCATCGCCCAGCTGGTGTCGCTCGTCACCACTAGCCAGTGGTCGGTGCACGCGGTGACCAGCTATGCCCGCATGTTCCAGGATTCGGTCCAGGTCCACGCCGCGCACGACCGCGAGCCGTACATCCTCAAGTACGACCTCGACTCGGTGCTGATTCTCGCCGTGCTGCGCCCCAAGGGCCGGGACCATTTCACGCTGGCGGACCTGGGGCGGGGGTTCCAGACCATCGCCAAGATGATCGCGGGCCGGGCCGAGCGGCGGCCCGTCTGCTCGGTGTCGTTCCTGGGGGCCCACTCCAACCGGCTCATCAACGGCACCGGCCCGAACCCCGACGCCGCGCCGAGTTTCGAGTCGGTGCTGCGGACCATGTACCAGGGCGGCTACCGCGGCGATGTCTTCGCCGCCCCGGGCATGTGGCGGCACGGCCATGTCGGCGTGTTCCCCAGCTATCCCTTCCCGGCCGGGCTCGATCGGATGCGTTCCGGGAGCTCGTGATGTCCGCCCCCAGCATCCACGCCGGCATGATGATCGACCGGCTGGAGCGGACGCCGGACGCGCTGCGGGCGCTGTGCGCCATGGTCCACCACGCGGACGCGTCGTGGAAGCCCGACGAGAAGTCCTGGTCGGTGCGGGACATCGTGTGCCACCTGGTGGACGAGGAAACCGACGATTTCCGCCCCCGCCTGCGGTCCACGCTGGAGGACCCCTCCCGCGACTGGACGCCGATCGACCCCGAAGGCTGGTGCCACCAGCGGGGCTACGCCGAGCACGATCTGTCGGAACGGCTCGACCGGTTCGCCTCCGAGCGGGCGGCGTCGGTCGCGTGGCTGCGCTCGCTGACCGATCCGGACTGGTCGAGCCGGCGCGTGCATCCGAAGTTCGGTTCCATCCGGGCCGGCGACCTGCTGGCGGCGTGGGCGGCCCACGACGCGCTGCACCTGCGTCAGATCAGCCGGCGTCTGCACCAGCTGGCCGTGCGGGACGCCGGCCCGTTCGATCCCGGCTACGCCGGATCGTGGTAGAACCGCTCCCGCCCGGCCCGCGAAGGGGATTCGGATGTCGACCCGGCGTGTGATCCTCTTCGTGCTGCTCGGCCTGATCGGCCTGGGCATGCTGACCGGCATCGCCGCGCTGGTTCTGCCCAGCAACACGCTGCCGGACGAGCTGCTGGTCACCATCGCCGTGTCGGGGCTGTACGCGCTGGGGCTGCTGCTGGTGTTCTCGGTGGGCGCCCGCATGGGACGCACGCGCTGGGCGGCGTTGATCGCGACCGCGGTCAGCTTTGCCGGGTACATGGTGCTGATCTGGTTCGACAACGCCATCCCGTGGTCCGTAACCGATCGGATCGCGCGCGGATCGACGGTGGCGCTGGTGATCGCGTTCGCGCTGGCGCAGCGGCTGATGCTGGTCCCGCTCAGGCCGCGGGCGATGATCGGGCGGATCGCCTGCCGGGCGGGACTGATCGCCGGGGCGATCTGCGCGGCCCTGATCTGCGGGCTGCTCGTGCTCGAGGACCTGATCAACTTCGAAGAGTTGTACGGGCGCCTGCTGGGCGTGGTGGCCATCGTCGCCGCGGGGGGCACCATCGGCGCGGGCATGGTCTGGTTCTTTGAACGCAAGCCGGAGCACGAGGATCCCGGCATCCTGGGCGAAGGCGTGCCGGTCCGGCTGACCTGTCCGCGTTGCGCCGGAGCGATCGAGGCCCGCTCGAACCGCGAGGCCCGGTGCGAAGGCTGCCGCCTGAAAGTCCGCGTCGAGATCGACGAGCCGCGTTGCGCTTGCGGGTATCTGTTGTATCAGCTCACGGGCGACACCTGCCCCGAGTGCGGCAAGTCGGTGCCCGAGGCCGACCGATGGGGCGCGCCGGCGTGAACCGACGCAGACACCCGCCCCAACCTGCGCGAACGAATCGTGCGGCGGCGGGGGTGGGTGTGGAAGGCCCGGGCGTTGAGGCCCGGACCCGCCGTGCGCAGTTGTCAGGGAACGGACGGCGTTACTTCATCGCGCCTGAAACAGGACCAACGGCGACGATGTCGCCGGGGACGATGACCGGCACGTTGGGGTTGTGCCCGGGATCGTCGGAGGGGAAGCGGAACGAGATCTCGCCGGTGCCGAAGGCGTTGGTGGTGATGGTGCCGGCGAACGCCCCGTTGATGGTGACCTTGTAGGTGGTCTTCGGCTCGGCGTCCTCGACCTCGATGTCCAGGCGGGAACGGATCATGCCGCGGCGGGTTTCCTCGCGGTAGCGGGCGCCGCCGCTCATGGGGGTGCCCGAGCCGCTGAGGTCGGCGCGGTACTCGACGCGGTCGTTGCGCATCTCCGAGCTGCCGTCGACCTGCTGGGCGACCACGGGCGCGGCGGCGAGCAGACCGAGCGAGGCGATGACGAGCGAGGTGGAAACGATCCGGTGCATGACGAACTCCTTCAGGAAGGTGGCCGGGGGGGGGGGAGGGGGAGGGGGTCCGGCCGGGGTGGTGCTGAGCGGGCCGCACGGCCCGCGATGACCACCACCAATGCAAGAGGCGGGGCACGGGTTCCCGCAGGCCAAAGAGTCCGTTTGTGGCAAGATCTGGCCAAAACGACGCCAATTCCGGCCGGATCGTCGGATGGGCGGCGAGGTTGGATCGGAGCACGCCGGCCAATGCTGGGCAGCGCTGGCCTCAGGGGTGCGCGCTCAGCGGACCCAGCGCTGGGCGATGGGCATGCGCCGGCCGGGGCCGAAGGCGGTGTGGGTGATCTTCAGGCCCACGGCCAGCTGGCGGCGCTTGTACTCGTTCAGATCGATCAGACGGCAGATGCGGGCGACCAGCGCGGGATCGAAGCCGGTTTCCTGCGTGATGCGGGCCGACGACTGCTTGCGCTCGACGTGACGTTCGACGATCTCGTCGAGGATGTCGTAGGGCGGCAGCGAGTCGGTGTCGAGCTGGCCGGGGGCCAGTTCGGCGCTGGGGGGTTTGGTGATGGTGGACTCTGGGATCGGCGGCACGCGGAAGCCGAGGTCGGCGTGGTGGTCGTTGAGGAAGCGGCACGCGCGAAAGACGAGGGTTTTGGGCACATCGCTGATGACGGCCAGGCCGCCGTTCATGTCCCCGTAGAGCGTGCAGTAGCCCACGGCCAGCTCGCTCTTGTTGCCGGTGGTCAGGAGCAGGGCGCCGGTGCGGTTGGACAGGCCCATCATGAGGGCGCCGCGGACGCGGCTCTGCAGGTTTTCCTGGGTCAGGTCGGGGAGCTGCTCGCCGAGGTGGCGCAGGCCCAGTTCGCCAAAGCCTGTGTCGAGCACGGCTCGGTGGGCGTCGAACGGCGCGGCGATGGGCATGGTGATGCAGCGCATGCCGAGGTTGGCGGCCAGGGCGTAGGCGTCGGTGATCGAGCCTTCGGAGCTGAACGGGCCGGGCATGGCCACACCGGTGACGGCGTCCGGGCCGAGGGCGCGGACGGCGATGGCCGCGGTGATGGCGCTGTCGATGCCGCCGGACAGGCCGAGACACGCGGCTTTGAAGCCGCACTTGCCGAGATAGTCACGCACGCCGGTGGTCAGGGCCTCGATGACGAGGCGCTCGTCGGCGTGGTGGGGGGGATTGATCGGCCCGGTCCGGGTCAGATCCAGAGTGATCAGGTCTTCGTCGAAGGGTCTGGCTTCGGCGAGGGTGGATCCGTCCGGCGCGATCAGGGCGGAGCGGCCGTCGAAGAGCAGATCGTCATTCCCGCCGCACTGGTTGACGCTGGCGACTGGCGCGTTCAGCGTTCGGGCGTGCTTGATCAGGATGTCCCGGTGGCGGGCGTGCTTGCCGAGCACGAAGGGGCTGGCGCTGGGCACGGCCAGCAGGTCCACGCCGCGGGCGGCGAGCTGGGCGATGGGGTCGGGCGTGCCGGCATAGCGGCTGGCGAAGCCGGCGTCCTCGCCCCGCCAGAGGTCCTCGCAGATGGCCAGACCCACGCGCTTTCCGGCGACTTCGATGATCACCGTCTCGTCGCCGGGCTCGAAGTAGCGGTCCTCGTCGAAGACGTCGTAGGTGGGCAGCAGTTGCTTGCGGTACTCGGCGATGCAGCGGCCGCCTTGGTAGACGACCAGCGCGTTGAAGATGGTGCCGTGCGGGCCGGGAAGGGGGGTACCGATGATGGCGGTCAGGCCCACGGTGTGCTTTTCGCCGATGTTTCGGGCGGCGGCGGCGCAGCGTTCGACGAAGTGTTCGACGGTGAGCAGGTCGCGCGGGGGATAGCCGCAGATGACGAGTTCGGGGAGGATGAGCAGATCCGAGCCCTGCGCGCGGGCGGCGTCGATGGCGCGGACGATGCGCTGCGTGTTGCCGGGCAGGTCGCCGACGGTGGGGTTGAGTTGGGCGAGGGTGAGTTTCACAGGGGGGGATCGGATTTGAACGCAGAGGTCGCGGAGGTCACGCAGAGGACGCGGAGGGAAGCAGGGGATTTTCAACGCGAAGATCGCGAAGTGCGCGAAGGAGGGCGGAGGCAGGTGGGAGAGTGTATTGGGAGGTGGCGGGGACTTGGGGTCAGTGGTCCCAGCCGAGGGATTGG
>CAYNRF010000210.1:0-5718 GCA_964399525.1 uncultured Phycisphaeraceae bacterium
CGTCGAACTGCTCGCCGTCCTGGTCATCCTCGGCCTGGTGGCCAGCGTCCTGACCGTGTCGTTCGCGGGCCGCTTTGCCAAGGGCAAACGCGAGATCGCCCGCACCCAGCTCGCCCAACTGATCCAGGCCGTCGAAACCTACCGCCTCGAGCACGGCGATTGGCCTCCGGTCGAGCAAGGGCTCGCGGCGTTGACCACTCCGGCCGCCTCGCCCTCCGCCCCGTACTTCCTCAAGCCCGACCAACTCAACGACCCCTGGAACAACCCCTACGCCCTCATCGTGCCCGGCCCGGACGGCTACCCGTACGAGATCATCACCTACGGCTCCGACCGCCAGCCCGGCGGCGAGGACGAGGCCGCGGACCTGAGTTCCACGAGGCTGCGTGACTGATGCCGATTTCGCGTGCCAGACCGGGCTACCTCCTGATCGAACTGATCGCGGCGATCGCGTTGCTCTCGCTCGCGGTGGCGGCCCTCCTGCCGTCCGTCGTCGGACGCTCGGAATCCTCCCGTCACTCGGACTTGATCCATCGTCTGACGGACCTCGACCGGCGAGCCCGCCTGCTCAGCCTGCGAGAAGGTCCGGTGCGCATCACGCTCGATCCCGACCGATCCGCCCTGCTGGCCACATCCAATCTCGCCGAATCCCCAGTGCTCCGGGCGGCAACCGACGAATGGAACATCCACTTGCTCGACTCCGAAACCAAAGCCGAGTTGTCCGGCATCTCGATCGATCGGCTCGGGCGTTCGCAAGACTATCTGCTGTTCGTGGAAACTGACGGCTCGCGTCTCATCCTGCAAGTCGACGGCCGCACCGGTCGGGTCCGGACATCGGAGGTCGGCCCGTGACTGATCGCGCCGCATTCTCCCTGCTCGAAACGCTCCTGGCGGCCGCCATCCTCGCGATGGTCGTCGCCGCCTGCCTGCCGCTGCTGACCAGTCCTGCCGCGGCGGTGCCGCTCCGCCCCGATCCGGATCTGGCACGATTCGCCAGCCCGGCTTCCAGCGTCCTCCCTCCGAATATCACCATCGACCAATCACCGTCCACCATCGCCGGCGACATCGAGGGTGCATGGGTCACCGTCCGTGCCGGAGACCGGATCGCGCTGACCTGGATCCCCGCACGCCCGATCAATCAGGAGGGCACCCCATGACCCTCCCTTCCCGAGCATCTCCGGCGGCCCCGCGCGCCTTCACCCTGCTTGAGACCACACTCGCCCTCGTCCTCCTCGGCGTTCTGTCGATGGCCACCGTGTTCTGGACCACGTCGACTCTGCAACTCCGCGCCCGCAACATGCAAACCGACGCACGATCCCGTGCGATGAGCGATATCGATCGCGTGCTCCGGATCGACCTGCTCAACCACGACATCACCACCCCAACCCGCCTGCGCCGCGACGAGCGTGTCTGGATCACCGACAATCAACTCCACATCCTGACCCGCGACGGCGGCGACACCCACGCCGTGTACCAACTTCAAGATAGATTCCTCACACGCACCGCCACCCGACTCGGCCGCGAATCCGATCCCCAATCAACCACACTCGCCGGCCCGCTCGACACCGCAACCTTCACACTCGTTTCCACCGAAGCCGACCCCTGGGCCAACCTCACCCTCACCCTGCGTGAGGCAACCGGCGAATCCACCATCCAGCTGATCATCCCGCTGGAGTGGTCCCGATGATCGCATCGGCCCCTCGCCAGCCTTCCCGGCGCGGCGTGGCCATGCTGGTCGTGCTGGCCGCCGCCGTGCTCCTGCTCTCGGCCGCCTCGGTCATCGCCCGCTCCCGCGCCACGTCCGCGCTGTCCGCCCGCACCGACGAACGCCTGCACCTCGCCTGGGCCGCGGCCGAGGCCGCCGAGACCCCCATCCTCGTCTGGCTGCAGCACCAATCCCGCCGCACCGTCCTTTCGCCCGATTCCCCTCCCATGGTCCGCATCCTCGACGACCCGATCATCATCTCCGGCCTGCCAGCCCGCGTCACCGTGGTGGCCTGGGACCAGACCGGCATGCTCCCCGCCACCGACACGGCCGTGCTGCCTGCGTTCGCGCCGCTGCTCACCCGCACCGAGCGCCGCGCCGCCCGCTGGATCGGAGTTGAGTCCCCCGGCCTCGACCTCGCCGACGCGTCCATTGCCATCTTCCCCACGCCGGATTCACCGACCGCGCTGGGCGCCCGCATCGCCACCCACAACCCCCCGCCCGGCCCCGTCCGCCAGCGCGGCGGCCAGTCGCCCTCGATCAACATCCACACCGCTCCCGAACCCCTCCTCCGCGCCGCCTACGAGCACCTCGGCCTGCCCGGTGTGGAAACCGTCCTCCAAGCCCGGCGCGCGGGCGATCGTGTCGAACCTCAGTCGGTGCGTGCCTCCGATGCAGCCGGACTCGGTCTCGTTGGCGTCAGCACCGCCTGGGGTGTCCGAACCGACATCACCGTTGACGGCCTGCGGGCCTCCGTCTGGTCCGTCTACACCCTCCGAGCCGGCACCTGGGTCCGGGAGCAACGCCTTGCCATCACCGAGTGACCCCATCGAGAGACTGACGATGCTCCGCCGCGTCATCGACGCCGCGGTGATCGTTTCCCTCCTCGGCGTGATCGGTTGGTCCATCGCCCCGCCACACAGACACACCGAACCACCATCCGAACAGACTCGGTCGGCCACAACGAATACGCATGCACGCGGCGGCGCCCCGCTCGATGTCGCCGCCTTCGATCGCACCCTCTGGCACACCCCGCCCCCGCCCCCGGTCCTCCCGCCACCGCCGAAGCCGCCCGAGATGCCCCGACTCGAACTGGTCGGCATCATCCGCGAGGGCGACACCCTGCGGGCCATGATCGCCGATGCCGCCGGGAGCGAACTACGCATCGTGTCCGCCGGGGACACATTCGGCGTCACCCGGATCCTTGCCGTCACCGAGGGCGGCGTCCGCTGCCGCGCCCACGAACGCGACTTCGAACTCCTCCTCGATGCCGCAACCGGAGGCGTGCCATGACAGCCACCTCCGTACCGCCCTCCGAACTCTACTTCGCCGTGCTCGCCCCACCGGTCTCCCCCCGCGGCCGAGCCCGCGCCGAGGAACTCGCATACGCCTTCGAGGCCGCCCTGCCGTTGCCCCTCAGCGCAGTGCACGCGGTCTATCACACGCTGCCAGACCAGCGCGTCCTCGCCATCGCCATCGAGCGTGCCCACGCCGAACGCCTCGCCCGCGCCCACACCCGCGCCCACCCGCAAGCCTGGCCCGGCTGGCTCGCCCCGCTGGCCGGGGCGATCCGCCCCCACGCGTGCAACCTGCTGACCGGACCCTGCCTGCCCCCCCGCGTGTCCGCCGCCCGCAGGTCGATCGTCCGACACGCGTGCGTCGGTGCGGCCGTCATCCTCACCGCCGCCTCACTCGGGTTCGAACGCCGCATCCGCCACCTCGCCGCCGACACCGCCGCCGCCCGCGCACGCGCCGCCGAAACCGCCGCGGCCGTCCTAAGCGGCGGCGCCCCGTCGCATCAAAACGCCGGTTCGCTCCAGCCCGCGTTCGCCCGCATGACCTCCGAACTCCGCCGCCTCCGCGCCACCCGCGGCCCCGCTCCCCGATCACCCGCCCAGCTTCCGGCCGATGCCGTGCTCGCGCGCGTGCTCGCGGCCTGGCCGACAGACGCCCGCGCGCGAACCGAGTCGATCACCGTGGCCGAACGGACCGTCGAGGTCGTGCTCCGCCTCGACGATCTCGGATCCGCGCAGTCGTTCGTCTCGGCGCTTGCCGCGGTCCCCGGCCTGCGCCCAGGCCCCGCCAGGACCGACCAGGAAGCGGACGAGGTCCGCCTGAGCCTCCGCCTCGACCGCGAGGACGCGCCGTGACGCGATCAAGCGCGATCCTCATCCTCATCGCACTCCTGGCATCCGCGATCTTCGCGTCCCAGGCCCTGCGATGGAACGCTGCGCACCTCCGCCATGACGATGCCCAGCGGCACCTGCGGACGACCGCCGCCGACGCGGCCGAGCTCGCCCGCCTGCGGGCCACTGCCGAGACGAGCATCTTCGGGGAGCCCCCCGCGGAGGATTTCATCGACCGCGTCAACCGCACGCTCGCGGCCGTCGGCCTGCCGCCCGCGACCGCCGGCAACATCACCCGCGAGGCCGACCGGGCCGTCGCGCCGCAGAACGCGGGCAGACGTCGCCGCGACATGCGCCTGGAGCTGCGTCCGATCTCGCCGCCGGACCTCGGCCGGTTCCTCGCCGCATGGAACGCCGAGAACCCGGCCTGGGCCGCCCGGCAGATCACGCTGCGCAGGCCCGGCGACCGCCGCGCGTCGCCCGAGGACTACCACGTCACCCTGACCCTCTCGGCCGAGTACACCCAGTCCGCGCCGACCGCCGGAGCCGTCCCATGACACAGCGCACACAGCACACGAGGAGGTGGTGGTGGGTCATCGCCGCCCTGCCGGGCGCGTGGATCACGCTCCCGCTGGCAGGTTGCGCGCCCGGTCCAGCGTCCGCCCAGCGCTCCCGGGTCGAAGCACGCGATCCCGCCCGCGCCGAGGCGCTGACGCGCAAGGCGGCGGACCGGATCGAGTCCGACCCGGTCGCGGCCGAGCGCCTGCTGCGCGACGCGCTGGCCGCCGACCCCTTCCACGGCCCCGCGCACAACAACCTCGGCGTCATCGCGCTGCGTGCCGGCGCTCTGTCCGATGCGGCCGCCGCCTTCGAACGGGCTCGCACCCTCCTGCCCGGACACCCCGACCCGCGCCTGAACCTGGGGCTCGCCCTCGAACGCGGCGGCCGGATCGATGCGGCCCTCGACGCCTACCGCGCCGCCCTGTCCGTGGTCCCCGACCACCTCCCCGCGATCCAGGCCCTGGCCCGATGCCAGCTCCGCCACAACCGTGCCGACACCGAAACCCTGGCGCTTCTGGCCGCCATCGAGCTCCGCGCCGATCCCGCCTGGCGGGCCTGGGCATCGGACCAACGCCTCAGACTGGCGGGCGCCCGGCAGACGGACAGGGATTCCCCGGCCCAACCCCCGTTCTTCGACCCGCCGACAGCCACCGGGCAGGTCACCCAGCCGGAGAAACCAAACAAAAACCAATAAAAAGGTTTGACTCGTCCCACTGAGTTGGTAGCCTGTGGAGTATGAACAGAAACCAAACAGATCCGCGTCCATGCGCCGCCGTCGAGCCGACGCCTTCCGCCCCGACCGATCTCCCGCCGCTCAACCCGGTCGCCCAGGCTGTCCTGGACGATTGGGACGACCCCAGCCTGTCCGAAGCCGACCTCGCCCGTCGCCACCACCTGTCGATCGAAACGCTGTTCCACATCTCCCAGACCCCGGCCTTCCGATCGGCTCTGGCCGTGCGCCGGCACATCCGCGCGGACCGCACGGCCTGCATGCTCGAGCGGGTCATGCACCAGGCCGTCCAGGTTCTGTCCGCCCTCTCCGTCCGCTCGCCGGACTCCAACGCCGCGGCCAAGGAGATCCGGCTGGCCACACAGGACCTGCTCCGCCTCCGAGCCTCGGGACCCGACACCGACGACGCCATGCCCCCCCCCCCCCCCCAACGCCCCCGGTCGGATGCCCGCAGGGCCGACGCACAGCCAGCCCGCGGAGCCTCCCCCTCGCCGATCGTCTCCCCGATCGGTGCGGCATCGGGTCAGGCGCCCGAGCAAGGCGATGCCACAGGGGCCAACCAGGTCGCCTAGCGCGGCCCCCAGCCGCGATCGGCGCTC
>CAYNRF010000211.1:0-5683 GCA_964399525.1 uncultured Phycisphaeraceae bacterium
CCGCGGCCTTCGTCATCACCCTGCCCGACGCGCCGGCGGACGAGATGGCCGACGAGGCGCCCGAGCCCGTCGTCGTCGCCCTGCTGCCCGTGTCCGACTTTGCCGCCCTGACCCAGGGACGCGAGGCCGTCGACGGCGTCGTCCGCCTCGCCCTGCCCGACAACGAGGTCTACGCCCGCGATCTGGGCGGCGGCCACGCCGCCGTTTCCGACAACGCCGCCGCCGTCCGGGCCTTCGACGCCACCAAGGGCCGCCTGGCGGCCCACACCCAGCGCGTCGGCGCCGCCGGCGGCAAGGTCGTCTCCGAGGCCGAGGTCTCCATCATCGCCAACGCCGAGGCGCTGCGTCCGATCCTCGGCCAGGGCGTCATCGGCCTGCGGCAGCAGGGCGAGATGGTCGCCATGATGGCCGGCGAGCAGGCCGGTGCGGGCGTCGACTCCGCCGCCACCATCGCCGAGATGGTCGTCCGCGACCTGAGCGCCAGCGTGTTCGGCCTGACCATCTCCGACGCCGGCATGACCTACGACATGGCCATGCAGTTCACCGCCGACTCCGAATCGGCCGCGTTCTTCAGCAAGCCCGGCTCCACCGCCGGCCTGCTCAACCGCCTCCCGGCCCAGCGCTACATGTTCGCCGCGGCCCTGGACACCTCCTCGCCCACCATCGCCAAACTCGGCGCCGCCTTCGACGCCTGGCAGAAGGCCCAGCCGGAGGGCGCCACCCCGGCCATGGGCCAGATGTCCCTGGTCGATCTGAACAAGCTGACCCAGGGCGTGTCGTTCGTCATGGGCACGCCCCCCGGCCTGATGGGCGGCGGGCTGTTCACCAACACCACCCAGTTCATCAAGACCACCGACGCCGCCGCGTACCAGACCGCCCTGATCGACGGCATGAAGGCCGCCAGCGGGCAGGAGGCCCAGGGGATCAAGATGAACACCACGATCACCCCCGAGGCCGTCACCATCGACGGCACCTCCATGACCGCCTACGGCGTCACCATCCAGCTCGACCCGGCCGCGGCCGGCGCGATGCCCGGCATGGACCCCGCCATGGTCACCCAGATGATCTTCGGCCCCACCGGCGGCCCCACCGGCTACATCGCCGGCGTGGAGGGCGGCGTCGTGCAGACCATGACCCAGGGCCCCGATCTGACCCGCCGCGCCCTCGCCGCCGCCAAGGGCACCAACACCCTGGGCTCCAACGAGCGCGTCTCCCGCGTGGCCGGCAAGCTGCAGAAGGACCGCATCGCCGAGATCTACATCGGCGTTGACGAGATCCTCAACACCGTCGGCCCCACGCTCATGATGTTCGGCGCCATCCCCGAGTTCCAGCCCATGGCCGCCATCGACCCGATCGCCCTGGGCCTGGCCACCGACGCCAACGGCTTCAGCGGCCGGATCTTCCTGCCCAGCGACGCCTTCCAGGCCATCTCCAAGATGATCCCCCAGAACCCCGGCATGGGCGGCGACGACGCAGGCGACGAAGGCTTCGACTTCTGATCCCCTAAACTGGACGCGTGTCCCACACGCCCCACCCCATCTGGCGACTCAACCACGCGCGGGCGGTCCACCTGGACCGCCCGCGTCTGTTGGCCATCCTCAACATCACGCCCGACTCCTTCGCCGACGGCGGACGACTGCCCACCCCCGCCCACGCCGCGGACGCCGCCCGCCGCGCCGCCGACCATGGAGCAGACGCCCTCGACCTGGGCGCCGAGTCCACCCGCCCCGGCGCCACCCGCGTCCCGGCCGATGAACAGATCCGCCGTCTGATCCCGGCGGTCGAGTCCATCCGCGCCGCCGGCATCGACCTTCCGATCACGGTCGATACCACGCTGGCTCCCGTCGCCCGCGCCGCGCTCGATGCCGGCGCCGACGCGATCAACGACGTCGCCGCCGGCACCGAGGACGACGCCATGCTCGCCCTCGCCGCCGATCGGGCCTGCGCCATCGTGCTGATGCACCGCCTCGCCCCGCCCGCCGCCGACCGCTATTCGGACCGCTACGACGCCCCGCCCGCCTATCCCGCCGGCGTGGTCCCCGCCGTCCGCGCCTTTCTCGCCGAACGGGCCGACGCCGCCCGCGCCGCCGGCATCCCCGCCGACCGCATCCTGCTCGACCCCGGCCTGGGATTCGGCAAGTCCGTCGCCCAGAACCTCGAACTGCTCTGCGCCACCCCCGACCTGCTCGCCCTGGGCCACCCCGTCCTCAGCGCCCTCAGCCGCAAGAGCTTTGTCGGCCGCCTCGGCCTGAACCGCGATTCCGACCCCGCCGAACGCCTCCCGGCCACGCTAGCCCTGTCCGTCCTGCACCTGCACGCCGGCGCCCGCGTCTTCCGCGTGCACGACGTCGCCGAACACCGCCAGGCCCTCGACGCAGTCTGGGCCGCTCTCCGGCGATGAACCAAACCCTCCCCGCCCCCCTACCATCCCGCCCCGGGCCGGACCCGGGACGCACCGACCAGAAAGGACGCCCCGCCCATGGCCACCGCCCACGTCAAGGCCTTCACCGACGCCAACTTCGAAGCCGAGGTCCTCAACGCCTCCGCCCCCGTGCTCGTCGACTTCTGGGCCGAGTGGTGCATGCCCTGCAAGATCCTCGGTCCGACCATCGACGAGCTGGCCGACTCCTACAAGGGCAAGGCCGTCGTGGGCAAGGTCGACATCGACGCCAACCAGCAGGTGGCCGTCAAGTTCGGCATCTCCGCCATCCCCACCGTCATCATCTTCAAGGACGGCCAGCCCGCCAAGAAGTTCGTCGGCCTGACCAAGCGGGAAGACCTCGTCGCGGCCCTCGACGCCCTGGCCTGACCGGTGGCCCGGCTCGACGAGCCGGATCCTGCGACGCTTCCTTGCCCACGCTTCTCCAGGAGGGATCCTGACATGCCAACCCCCAACCGCCCCCTCCGCTGCGGCGCCGTGGGCGTCGGACGCATGGGACGCCACCACGCCCGCGTCTACGCCCAGATGGCCGCCGCCAACCCCGAAGCGATCCAGATGGTCGGCGTCGTCGACGCCAACCCCGAGACCGCCGCCCGCATCGCCGAGCAGCACCACACCCGCGCCTTCGCCACCGAGGCCGAGCTCATCGCCGCCGGCGTCGACGCCGTCTCCATCGCCGTCCCGACCACGTTCCACCTCAAGTCCGCCGAGCCGTTCCTCAAGGCCGGCATCGCCTGCCTGATCGAGAAGCCCCTGGCCGCCTCCGCGGCCGAGGCCGACAAGCTCAAGACCCTCGCCGAGCAGAACGGCGCGTGCCTGATGGTCGGCCACATCGAACGCTTCAACCCGATCATGCGCGCCATGCAGAAGGCCACCGAGGAGAGCGGCGAGGCGATCACGCCGCGGTTCATCGAGGTCCACCGCGTCAGCCCCATGACCTTCCGGTCCATCGACATCGGCGTGGTCATGGACATGATGATCCACGACCTCGACGTCGTCCTCATGCTCATGGACTCGCGCGAGCCCGACGAGATCCAGGCCTCCGGCGTCGCCGTCGTCTCCGAGTTCGAGGACCTGTGCAACGCCCGCCTGCTCTGGAACCTCCCCGAGTCCGCCGGCGGCGGCCAGTGCGTGGCCAACATCACCGCCTCGCGCCTGGCCCTCAAGACCGAGCGCGTCACCCGCATCACCGGCGAATCGGGCTACATCAAGATCGACTACGCCGCCAAGACC
This sequence comes from uncultured Phycisphaeraceae bacterium, assembly GCA_964399525.1. Lineage (GTDB taxonomy): Bacteria > Planctomycetota > Phycisphaerae > Phycisphaerales > UBA1924 > UBA6054. The sequence continues at coordinate 3,674 of CAYNRF010000211.1, forward strand.
GGCGTCATGATCCGACGCACCGCCAACGAACTCCAGATGCGCGAGGTCCGCGAGCAGCTCCGCGCCGGCACCGACCTGACGGACCTGAACTGGACCGAGCTGGTCAACATCGAGCCGCTCGAGATCGACCAGGGCGAGCCCATCGTCAAGGAGATCGAGGCCTTCCTCGACGCCGTGCGCACGGGCCGCCGCCCCGCCATCGACGCCAACGCCGGCTTCGTCAACGTCCGCACCGCCGAGCGCATCGTCGAGGCCATCAAGCACTCCCTGGGCGCCACCGCCTCCGCCGCGCTGGGCTGACCCCCCCGCCCGCAGCCCCGCCCGCACCCGTGCCCGCCACCCGCCCCCGCCACCCATCCCCCCTCGTCCGCCCGGCCCTCCACCCCGAATCTGCCGCAAGAAGCCGACCCGGCCGCGGAACCCGACCCCGTAACCCCTTGAGATACCGCACTTTCACCCCGGATTCGCTCGGCCGACCCCGCTTTGCGAGGTAGACTGACACACACCGTCGTGCCCCGGCCCCCCCAACCCCCCCCGCGACCCCCACCCAGACCCCCCCCCACAACCCCCCCACACCCCCCCCCCCACCCCCCCCCAATCCCGCTTCCGAACCCCCCCCAACACCCCCGCCAACGCCCCCGCCCTCGACGCCGAAACCCTCGCGGAGATCGAGGCCGCCATGGACGACCTCTCCGAAGCCGGCGCCGCTGCTCCGAAGAAGGCCATCCGCGGCCCGCGCGAAGTCCGCGGCGGACGCGAGCACCGCACCGGCACCGTCGTCTCCGTCGGCTCGGACGTCTTCGTGGAGTTCGGCCCCAAGGAACTCGGCGTCGTCGAGATGACCCAGTGGAAGGAAGGCCAGGACAAGCCCAAGGTCGGCGACAAACTCGAGGTCGTGGTCCAGCGCTTCAACCCCACCGAGTCGCTGTTCATCTGCCTGCTCCCCGGCGCGGTCCAGAAGGCCGACTGGGAGATGCTCGAGATCGGCCAGATCGTCGAGGCCCGCGTCACGGGCGTGAACAAGGGCGGCCTCGAACTCGAAGTCGCCAACCACCGCGCCTTCATGCCCGCCTCGCAGGTGGACGTCAACCGCATCCCCGATCTGTCCGTGCTGGTGGGTGAGAAGCTCACCTGCCAGGTCCAGAAGCTCGACAAGCGCGGCGGCGGCAACATCGTCCTGTCGCGCCGCGAGATTCTCCAGGCCGAGCGTGCCAAGGCCGCCGAGTCGCTCAAAGCCGCCCTCAAGGAGGGCGACACCGTCGAGGGCACCGTCCGCAAGATCATGGACTTCGGCGCCTTCGTCGATCTCGGCGGCGTCGACGGCCTGATCCACCTCAACGACCTCAGCCACGACCGCGTCAACCACGGCGCCAAGTCGGTGGCCAAGTTCGTCAGCGAAGGCCAGAAGGTCTCCGTGCAGGTGCTCAAGATCGACTGGGACGCCAACCGCATCTCGCTGGGCCTCAAGCAGCTCCAGGCCGACCCCTTCGCCGCCGCCAAGGACGAGATCGTCGAAGGCGCCACCCTGACCGGCAAGGTCACCAGCATCACCGAGTTCGGCTGCTTCGTCGAAGTCGCCCCCGGCGTCGAGGGCCTCGTCCACATCTCCGAGATCGACTTCAAGCGCATCAACAAGGTCGAGGACGCCGTCCAGAAGGGCGAGATCGTCCAGGTCCGGGTCCTCAAGATCGACCCCGACTCGCGCAAGATCTCCCTCTCCATCAAGCAGACCAAGGAACGCCCCGCCGATCAGGCCGGCCCCCGCGACGGCGCGGGCGGCGGCAAGGGCCGCGGACGGGGCGGCAAGGGCGGCGACCGCGACGACCGCGATCCCGCCGAGATCCTCAAGGAGACCCCCCAGCTCCGCCGCATGCGCGAGCAGGCCAAACTCCGCGAAAAACAGGACGCCGCCCGCAAGTCCGGCGGCGGGCGCGGGCACACCCGCTCCCACGGCCTCGGCCGGGGGGGCCGCCAACTCTGACCCGACATCAGCCCCCCGCGCCGGCGGGG
>CAYNRF010000212.1:0-5662 GCA_964399525.1 uncultured Phycisphaeraceae bacterium
GCTTCGTCCGACCGGATACGCGTCGATTCAGTAAGGTACTGGATCCAGGGGCGACCTTCCCTTCGGCCGCTTGCGGCCGAAGGGAGGGCGCTTCAGACCAGGCGGAGGTTGCAGGCCGACGTCTTGCCCTGCTGGCCACGCTGCACGTCGTATGTGAGCTTGTCGCCCTCACGCAGTTCGGCGATGCCGGACCGCTGCATGTCGCTGATGTGGACGAAGACGTCGCTGGTGCCGTCCTCGGGCTGGATGAAGCCGAAGCCCTTGGTTGCGTTGAACCACTTGATGGTGCCATTGGACATGGAATTGTTCCGATCGAACAACTGATGTCGCCGCGCGAACATCACGCGGCGAGCCAATCTTCTGAAGGGGGCGGGCTGCTGGCTCGGCGCTCGATCAAGAGCAATGAGAGCGGGCCGAACCAAACAAGGCTGACGAAGAGAGCATACACCCTTGCGATGCGAATGCAAGCAGTCATTTCCGGCGATGGCTGTCTTGTCTCCTGGCGCGAGGCGCCAGCAAGTCCGCCGCCATTGTCAGCTGAAACGAGGCAACCCGGTCGGGCGAAGAGCACTGGACGCCGCGCGTACGGCGACGCCCAGATGCACGCCTGTCAGCTCCTCGCCGCCTTTCGCTTGGCCTTCTTCAAGCCCGCGAAGGCCGCTTCCTTCAACGCCGGGCTCGCCTTGAAGCGGACCGTCGCACCGGCCTTGACCGCGACCTTCTCGCCGGTCTTCGGGTTCAGGGCGGTGCGCTTCGCCTTCTCGCGCACGACGAATGCGCCGAAATCGGGAATGGTGAAGCGGCCGGTCTCGACGATCTGCCCCTTGATGGCGGCGATGATGTCCGCGGCAAGGCGGCCCGCAGCGGCCGACGGCATGTCAGCGGACTGGGCTATGACGTCGGTGAGAAACTTCTTCGACATTCGGAAACTCCTTATGGCGCCTGCCCAATAGCCGAGAGAACGAGGTCTGTCAGGAGCGGGTGCGAAGCCACGCCTCAGCCCGTCGGCAGTGGGAAGGCTGCGAGCTCTGCCTGATAATCCTGCTCCACGTCGATCGCCGCCGCGCGAATGAAGCGCGCCAGGCCGACATAGAGTGAGGCGGTCAGCAGCAATTCCGTCACCGCGTCCGCAGCCAGATGCGCGCGCAGCGCCGCCCAGGTCGCGTCGGAGAGTTGCCCGTCACCCTCGGCGATCTCACCGGCGGCACGCAGCACTGCCGCATCCGCGCCATCTGCAAGCGCCGCCGTCGGATGCATCGTGCGCCTGACATCTGCATCAGTGACACCGAAATCACGGCCGATCCTGACATGATGCGACCACTCATATGCTGAGCGCGTGATCCAGGCGACACGCAGGATGACCAACTCGCGCAGACGGGGGTCGAGCCGGCTGCGATGCCGTATCTCGTTGGCCAGGCCGAGAAAGGCGCGGGTGATCCCAGGCGCGTTGACCATGGCGCGATACAGGTGGATCGGCCGGGCGAGCAGGTCGCGGTCGGCCTCGTCGAGGTCGTCGGTCGTCAGGTAGCGCAGCTGAGCCATGGCCATTCTTCCAGCACTTCCGGACGCATCACGGTTCGGCGGTCAGGGCGAGATAGTCGCGCACGGCGCGATCCAGCAGGCCGTCCAGTTCAGGGCGGCCCATCTGGTCCCAGAAGACCTCGTACTCGACCGCGCCGACATAGCCCGCCGCATCGAGGTCGCGAAGGAACAGGGCGAGGTCGGCCGGGCCTTCGGTCAGTTCGGCCCGGCGGGGTGCGGTGCCGTCCAGCGGCACCGACTGGCCACAGACCTGAACGACAAGGATCTCCTGCGGCAGCGCGGCGATCGCCGGCGCAAGGTCCTCGTCCCACCAGGAATGGTGGAAATCAAGCGTCAGGCCGACCTCCGCATGCCGAGCGGCGAGAGCGCGTGCATGGGAGACCTGGTTGATGCAGCCCTTGGTGCCGAGCGCGGCCGGATGCATCGGCTCCAGGGCCAGGCGCACACCTGCCTGCCGCGCGCGGCTTGCGAGTTGCGCCAGCCCTGCAGCGGCGCGCAGCCGGGCATCGCGCAGCGAAGGGGCAGCACTACCCGCTGCAGCGCCGTGCAGCGTGCCGCCGAGGATCACGTTGATCGGCGCGCCGAGCGCCTGCGCTGCAGCGAAGAGCAGATCGTCCAGCCGTGCCTGGGCCGCCGCCGCCTCGGGGTCGGCATGCAGCACGTATCCCGTGCTGTTCAGCGAGGTGCAGGCCAGATCGTGGTCACGCAGCAGCCGCGCGAGTTCCGCCGGCGGAAGCGCCTCCACCGCAGGCGCCGTCAGCCCGACGCCGCCGACGCCGAGTCTCGCTGCCATCGCGCAGAAACTCTCGATGCCGCAATCCGGCGGCGCCATGTAGAAGTTGAAGGAGAGACGGCGCAGCCGATCCGCCGTCGTGCCGCCAAGGAGACCGCGATGCGCCGCCACCGCGTCAGCTCGACAACAGGACGACGTCGTCGGCGTGCCAGTGCAGGCGCACCGCATCGCCCTCCGCGATGTCCCGTTCCGGGGCGGCGTTCGGCGTATCGGCGGTGAGCGTCGCACCGCCGGCGATACGGCAGGTGAAGCGCAGGCTTGCGCCCATATACGTCTTCTCCAGGACGATCGCTGCAATGCCGCCATCCGGCGCGTCACCGGGCGTGACGCGAAGCTTCTCGTAGCGCAGCACCGCAAGCACGCCGCCGTCCTGCACGTGAGCGACCGGCGCGTGGCCGCTGAGCTTCATCTCGGCCGGACCTTCGGCCTCGGCGAAGCCGTCGACCTCGCGGCCTGTCAGCCGCGCCTCGATCAGGTTGGCATGCCCGACGAAGGTTGCGACGAAGCGGTTGGCGGGACGCTCGTAGATCTCTGCCGGCGTGCCCACCTGCTGGAGACGGCCTGCATTCATGACCGCGATGCGGTCCGACATGGCCATCGCCTCCCCCTGGTCGTGGGTGACGAAGACGAAGGTGGCGCCAAGCTGACGTTGGAGCCGCCGCAGCTCCTCCTGCATCTGCAGCCGCAGCTGCAGGTCGAGCGCGCCGAGCGGCTCGTCCAGCAGCAGCACCGCCGGGTCGTTCACCAGCGCGCGCGCCATCGCCACGCGCTGGCGCTGGCCGCCGGAGAGCTGATCCACGCGGCGTTCGCCATAGCCTTCCAGCCTGACGAGGCGCAGCGCTTCCTCCACCCGGCGCGCGGATTCAGCGCGGTCGGCGCCCTTCATGCGCAGACCGAAGCCGACATTCTCCCGCACGCCGATATGCGGAAAGAGCGCCAGATGCTGGAAGATCATGTTGGTGGGGCGCTCGTAGGGTGCCAAGTGCAGCACGCTGCGGCCTTCGATCAGGATGTCGCCCTCGGTCGGCGCCTCGAAGCCGCCGATGGCGCGCAGCAGCGTGGTCTTGCCGCAGCCCGAGGGGCCGAGCAGCGAGAAGAACTCGCCCCGCCTGATGTCGAGCGAGACATCGTCGAGCGCCGCGACGCTGCCGAAGCGCTTGCCGATCTTCCGGATGGAGACGGCGACCGCGCCGGCCGCCGCCTCCCTGTCCTCGCGTGGCACCCCGTTCTCCCCGATCAGGCCGCCTTGAACCGACCCCAAGCCTCGATCCAGCGATCCATTGCCGCGGGGAAGGCGTAGCGGTGCAGCGGGATGCCGCGCTTCTCCACATCGTAGCCGAGCCGCGCCTGGTCGGCCTCCGAGAAGGTGGCGGCGACGTTGCCGTTCGTGACCGGGTACTGCGTCTCCAGGCCGAGCTGCTTCCCGAACTCGTCCGACAGCGCCGCATTGATCGCGGCGTGGGCGAGGTCCACATTGCGCGAGTCGCGCGGAATGAAGGCGGAATGGGTGAACACCAGCAGGCCCTCGCGCGGCCAGTTGTTCGTCACGTTCATGCCCTGGCGTTGCAGCGCGGCGCGCATCGGAATCCAGCCGAACACCGCATCCACCTCGCGCGATGACATCAGGTTCACCGCCTCGGCAAAGCTGCCCCAGATCGTCCGGAAGTTGCGCTTCTTGGAAATCAGGAACTGCGTCACGCGGTTGAGGTCCGCCTGCGACATCGTCTCCGGCGAGCGGATGCCGAGATGCAGTGCCGTCAGGCAGATGGACTGGTACGGGTCGTCGCGCAGCGCCACGCGGCCGGCATACCTGTCGTCGAACAGCACGCCCCAGGATTGGGTGAGCGGATCAGCCTCGGGGATCTTGTCGCGGTTGTAGACCACGCTGTCGTAGCCCCAGACGACGGGCAGCATGAAGGTGTTGTTGCCGCGCTTCGTGATCTCCGAGTGGAACAGCGGCGAGATCTTCGCGGCGTTCGGAATCTTCGAGAGATCGAGCGGTCGAGCCAACTCCTGGCCGGCACGCTCGCGCAGCACGGGCGCCTGGATGAAGCCGGTGGTGGAGTACATCAGGTCGTAGCGGCTGGTGCCGCCAGGCGCCATCAGCTTCGCCGCGGTGTCGGTCGGCGAGACATAGGGCAGGTTCTCGACGCGGGCGTTGATCTGCCGCTCCAGGATGGCGCGTGCGCCATCGGGCAGGAATGGGCCGGGCATCACCGCTGTCAGGCGCTGCTGCTGCGCAGCGGCCGGAGCCGCGCCGGCGGCCGCGAGCGCGGCTCCCCCCGCAAGGCCAAGGGCGGCGCGCCGCCCGAATGCATGTACCGTCATGGTCACCTCCTCTGTTCTGATCGTGATCGAACTCATGCGGAGCGGTCGGCCTTGCGGCCGATCGCGAAGGCGGCCAGGGAGATGGCGGTGGAGACCAGGATGATCACCACGGCCATGGCCGGCAGGTGCGGCGCGATCTCGTCCACCACCAGCAGCCAGAACAGCACCGGGATGGTGCGGTCATGCCCGCTGACGAAAACGGTGCGGATGAACTCGTCGAAGGAGAGCGTGAAGGCGAACAGCGCCGTCGCGACGACCGCCGGCATCAGGATCGGCCAGACGACGTGGCGGAACACCTTCATCGGCGTGGCGCCGAGATCCATCGCCGCTTCCTCCAGCGTGCGGTCGAAGGCATGCACGCGGGGGTAGAGCGTCAAGAAAGCGAAGGGCAGCACGTAGTTCACATGCGCCACGAGAACCGTCGTCCAGAGATCGGAGCGGATCTCCATGTAGCCGAAGAAGATCAGCAGCACGATCCCGCCGACGATGCCAGGCAGCAGCACCGGCAGCAGGATGAGATTGAGCACCAGAGACTGGCCGCGCACGCCGTGGCGGAAGCCGAGTGCCAGCAACAGCGCGAGCGATGTGGACACCGCGGCGGCCGTCGCGCCCACTGCCATCGAGTTGGCGAAGGCGGCGAGCAGGTCGGAGGAGCCGATCACCTGCTCGTACCACTTCAGCGTCGCCCCGCGCAGCGGGAATCCGGTGGCAGTGCTGTCGTTGAAGGACAGCACCAGGATCACCGCGAGCGGCAGATAGAGAAAGGTCAGGAACACGCCGGTGTAGAGGCCGAGTGCAGCCCGCCACCAGCGATACGGATCGCGCGGGCGCGGTGCTGCGGCGCTCACTTCTTCCCCCCGGTGAAGACCTCGGCAATGCCGACCCTGCGGCTCGCCAGCAGCAGCAGCGCACCGACGATCGCCACCAGCGTGACGGACAACGCTGCGCCCATCGCCCAGTTGTTGTTCGACAGGAACTGCGAGGCGATCATGTTGCCGA
>CAYNRF010000213.1:0-5632 GCA_964399525.1 uncultured Phycisphaeraceae bacterium
TGAATGCCATGCGCGCATTCTCGTCCGCTGCATGCAGACCGGCCGCGGTGCCCACGACGATCGGGAAGGTGGCGATGAAGGTGGCGAGGGCAATCTTGCTCTCGATCCCGAAGCCGAGCCACGCGATGAAGATCGGGGCGAAGGCGACCTTCGGCATGGTGTCGATCGCCACGAGATAGGGCATCACCGCGCGCTCGCCGAAGGCCGTCTCCCCCACCAGCACACCGAGCGTGAAGCCGATCGCGATCGCCAGCGCGAAGGAGATCACAAGTTCCTGCAGGGTGATCCAGAGCGAAGCCAGCATGTAGCCGCCGGTCAGCAGGTTGTGCCCGACGAAGATAAGGTGGTTCAACGTCGCCGCCGGGGTGGGCAGGATGATCGGCGAGACGATGCCGACGGTGGAGACCAGGTGCCAGATCGCGATGAACGCGATGGCCAGCAGGGCCATCGCGACGGAGCGCGGAACGCGGTCGAACCAGGAGACGTGCTCGACCCAGACGGTGTCGCCGGGTGCGGCCCCGGTGCGCAGGCTTGCCTCGCTCACAGGAAGGACCCCTTGTCGAGGTGGCTGCGGATACGGTCCACCAGCGCGCCGAAGCGCGGCGTGGTAATCATCTCGAGCGTGCGCGGACGCGGCAGGTCCACTTCCACCGCCTCCACGAAGCGGCCGGGCCGCGGCGACATCACATAGACGGTGTCGGAAAGGATCACCGCCTCGGAAATGGAGTGCGTCACCAGGAAGGCGGTGGCGTTGCGGGCCGTGCAAATGCGCTGCAGCTCCATGTTCATGTAGTCGCGCGTCAGCTCGTCGAGCGCCGAGAAGGGCTCGTCGAGCAGAAGCACGGCGGGTTCGGTGATCAGCATGCGGCAGATCGCCGCGCGCTGCGCCATGCCGCCGGAAAGCTCGCCGGGATAGACGTTCTCGAAGCCCTTGAGGCCGACCAGTTCCAGCAACTGCCGCGCCTCGGGCTGCCGGGCGCGCGCCGCGGCCTTGCCGTCGCGGATCTCGATCGGCAGCAGCACGTTCTCCAGCGCGGTCTTCCAGGGGAACAGCGTCGCCTGCTGGAACATCATGCCGATGTCGCGGCGGGGGCCGGTCACGGGCTTGCCCGCCAGCATGACGCTGCCTGCCGAAGGCGGCACCAGCCCCGCCATGATCTTCAGCAGCGTGGACTTGCCGCAGCCCGACGCGCCGATGACGGAGGCGAAGGTGCCCTCGGTGAGGGTCAGGTCCACACTGCCCAGCGCCTGGATGTTGCGGCGCGCATAGGTCTTGCTGACGCCGCGCAGTTCATAGACCGGTCGGCCGCGCTGCCCTGACGGGGCCCGCGCATCGAGGGCTGCAGCCGACATGTCAGGTGCGGTTCCACGCCTCGATGAAGCGGTTGGTGTAGGCCGCCTCAAGGTTCGGCAGCGGCGCGTCGAGCTCCTTGCTCTCGACCAGGCTCTGGTGCCAGGCGGCCCAATGCGCCGGGTCCTGCCAGCCCCAGCCCTTCGACGGATCGTGCGGCCTGCCCTTCGCCAGCACCTGGTCCAGCAGGGCGTTGGCGAAGCGCCGGTCCTCGATCTCCTGCGGGTTGCCGGCGGCCAGGTGGCGCAGCACGCGCTCGCGGTTCGCGGGGTCGTTGGCATAGCGCGTGGCACGCACCAGGGCGCGGCCGAAGCCTTCCACCACCTGCGGGTTCTGGTTGATGAACGGACCCATCGCCGCATAGCCATTGCCGAAGAAGGTCTGGAACTTGTCCGGCGTGATGTCGCGGACCGCCATGCCCCGGAAGTTCAGGATGGCCGCATCGGCGGTCGAGCCCACATAGGCTTCGATGTCGCCGCGCATGAAGCCGGCCACCGCCGGGCCGCCGTCACCGACCGGGATGAAGCGGTAGTCGCGCGGCTCCTGCATGCCGAGATCGTTCAGGATGGCACGCGCGAAGCCCACTTCGGCGCCGTCCGCGGTGCCGACGCCGATCACCTTGCCGCGCAACTGGTCCGGCGTCCGGTAGGACGACCCGGTCCGCACCAGGATGCCGAAGGAGCTGCGCGGCAACGAGTTGTAGAGGAACACCACATCCACGCCGCGCGACCGCGCCCGCAGGAGCGGCCCCGGCCCCGGCCTGCCGAACTGCGCCTGGCCGGAGGCCAGCGCCTGCAGCACGGGGCCGGAGCCGTTCACCGCCTCCGACCGCACGGTGAGCCCCTCCTCCCGGAAGTAGCCTTCGCCCATGCCGACGAAGATCGGATAGGAGTTGATCGCCGAGGGGCTCGGCTGGACGAAGACCACGGTGCGCAGCGCAGCACCCTGCGCAACAGCCCCCCGCGCAACAAGAGGCACTGCCAGAAGCCCCAGGGCCGTACGACGCGACAGACTCATGGTAAAGCTGCTCATGGACCGCTTTCCTCCAGTTCGTTATGGGCGAGCATAGCTGAGCGCCGGGCGTGGACAACGGGTCATTTGCTTCACGGGCCGCCCCTTTATGGGGGGCCGCGGCGGGCTGCGCCGCCGGGGCGGCGCTTGACGGGCCGCCGAGGCGCCTCCTAGCCTCGGCCCCGTATCGGCGGCGACCTGATGTCGCGGCGGTCATCCTCGGACGGCCCGACCGGGCCGCACCGTCCCGCTCCAGCCGATCCCGGGGGAAACGCATGCGGCTCACCTATTTCGACGACTATCGCGTCGGCGTGCTCAAGGGCGATGGCATCGTGGATGTCACGTCCCTGCTCACTGCGCTGCCGCATCGCGACACGCAGGACCTGATGCCGGCGCTGATCGCCGACTTCGCCTCGCATCGCGCGCGCCTCGAAGCGCATGTCGCCAGTGCCGCGGCCAAGCCGCTTGCATCCGTTCGCCTGCGCGCGCCCATACCGCGTGCGCGCCAGATCGATTGCATGGCGGTGAACTACATGGAGGACGGCACGCTGCCCGCTCCGCCGCCGATCAACGCCTTCCACAAGTCGCCGAGCGCGGTGATCGGCCCGGGCGATACGATGGTGCTGCCCGACATTCCCGCCATCGTCTTCGAGGCCGAGGCCGAACTCGCCCTGGTCATCGGCAAGCGCGCGACCAACGTCACCGAGGCCGAGGCGATGAGCCACGTCTTCGGCTACATGAACTTCATCGACGGCTCCGCGCGCGGCATGCCGCCGGCGAACAACGTCTTCTTCCAGGCCAAGTCGCGCGACAGCTTCGCGCCGATGGGCCCATGGATCGTCACCGCCGACGAGATCGCCGACCCGCAGAACCTGGACATCCGCCTGACGATCAACGGCGAGACGCGGCAGTCCTTCAACAGCAGCGACATGGCGCACAAGATCCCGCGCTGCATCGCCTGGCTCAGCAGCATCCACACGCTGGAGCCCGGCGACATCGTGGCGACGGGCACCAACCACCGCGGCCTGTCGGCGCTGCATGACGGCGACCGCGTCGAACTGGAAGTCAGCGGCCTCGGCAAGCTGCACTTCAACGTGCGCGACGACCTCAAGCGCAGCTGGACGCGCGAGACGCGGCACCAGGAAGCGGAGAAGCTGCGCGCGCGCGGTGAGACGCCGCCGGCAACGGGCGTGCTCGCGAAGCAGACGGGCGGAAAACACGCACAGTCGTAACGGACAAGACCCCGGGGACGATGATCGTCCCCGGCCCCATCCCTTCGGGGCTCATCCGATGGCCGAGGCCACGGCGGGGGCCAGGTCGCGGAACTCGGCGGCGCGGGGGCTGCGCGGGCGCCAGGCCAGGGCCAGCACCGGCCCGGGAGTGGCCGCACCGTCGAGGGGGCGCAACTCGACGGGTGCGCCCGCCAGAACGCCGCCATCCAGCGCCAGCCGGGGCAGCAGCGTCACGCCGAGGCCGCCGGCGACCATCTGGACCACCGTGTGCAGGCTGGTGGCGGCGAAGCCCTCCTCACCCACCGGCGCCAGGCCGCGCGGCAACCCGCAGGCGGCCTCGGCATGCGCGCGCAGGCAATGCCCGTCCTCCAGGAGCAGCAGCCGCTCGCCGGGCAGCGCGGCAACCGGCACGCGGTCGCGCTGCATCAGGTGATGGCCGCGCGGCATGGCGAGGAGAAAGGGGTCCTCCGCCAGGGGCAGTGTTTCCATCGCACCGGCCGCCGGCAACGCCAGCAACAGCAGGTCCAGCCGGCCGGCCTCCAGCCCGGCCACCAGGCGTTCCGTCAGATCCTCCCGAATCCATAGCCTGATCCGCGGGAAGGCCTCCCGCAGCGCGGGCATCAGCCGCGGCAGCAGGAAAGGACCGATGGTCGGGATCACGCCGAGCCGCAGCGGCCCGGAGAGCGGATCGCGCGAAGACGCGGCGGTCTCGGCCACCGCCTCCAGCGCCGCCAGGGCGGTCCGCGCGCGCGCCACGAGCTCGAGCCCCAACGGCGTGAAGACCGGCCGCCTGGCGCCACCCCGCTCGAGAAGCGCGGCATCCAGCTGCCGCTCAAGCGCGATGATGCCGGCCGACAGCGTGGACTGCGTCACCGCGCAGGCCGCAGCCGCACGCCCGAAATGCCCGTGCGCGGCCAGGGCGAGCAGATAGCGGAGTTGCTGTGGGCTGGGCAGGATCATGAGCGTTGCGCCATCGGCAGCATCGGATTCCTCGATCCTCAACGCCCGCTTTGGTGATTGGTGGCAGCGGCGCGGCCCCGCCAAGCATCGCGACAGCCCCGCGCAAGGCGGGGCGGCACTGCGAGGAGGCTATTGCCGTGTTTCTCAGGATCGACCGGCTTCAGGTGGAGATGCCGCTTCCGAAGGAACCCGACCCCGTCGCCGCGGCGGCGGTGCAGGAACTGATGGGCGGCCGCTTCGGCGAGATGACCACCCTCAACACCTACATGTTCCAGTCCTTCAACTTCCGCCAGCGCGACAAGCTCCGGCCCTTCTATGCCCTGATCGCCAACATCGCGACGGAGGAGCTCGGCCATATCGAGCTCGTCGGCGCCGCGGTGAACGGCCTGCTCAACGGCGCCGAGGCGAAGGGAAGCACCATGGAGGGCGCCACGCCCTTCGCCGAGCTGCTTGCGCATGGCGGCGCCGGGCTGAAGGCGCATGTGGCACCGGGGCCGAGCGCGGGCGTGGTCTGCGCCGACAGCCTCGGCAATCCCTGGCGGGGCGACTACATCTTCAACTCGGGCAACCTGATCCTCGACCTGCTGCACAATTTCTTCCTGGAGAACGGCGCCCGCACCGCCAAGCTGCGCGCCTACCAGACCACGTCCAACCCGGCGGCGCGCCGGATGCTCGGCTACCTGTTCACGCGCGGCGGCGTGCACGCGCATGCCTATGCGCTTGCGCTCGAGCAGCTGACCGGCGTGGACATGAAGAAGATGCTGCCCATCCCGAACCTGCAGCCGGAGCAGATCCCGGAAAGCCGCCCCTTCCTCGAGGAAGGCTGGCATCGCAGGCTCTATCGCTTTTCGACCGGCGACTACGACGAGATCCGTCAGATCTGGCAGGGCGATGCGCTCGACGGCTCCGGCCCGCTCGAGGTGCGCGACGGCCCGCCGGAAGGCGGCGCCATGCAGCCGCTGGAGGCGATCCCGGAAGCCTTCATCCCGGACTACCACCCCCAGGAAATCCTGGAGATGGCGCAGAAGCTCTACCAGAAGGCAAAAGGCTGATCTGACCGCCGCCGCCGCCCGGCCAA
>CAYNRF010000214.1:0-5554 GCA_964399525.1 uncultured Phycisphaeraceae bacterium
GGGGGGGGGGGGGGGGGGGGGGGGGGGGGGGGTGGGGGGGGGGGGGGGGGGGGGGTCCCGTTCGAGGAGGCAGGTCTGGGGGTGCATGGTCCGGTCCCGGTGCGAGGTGTCCCGGCCGCCCGTCGGGTCCATCCCGCCGCCGGCGCCCGGCGCACCGATCAGCGTCAACCGGTGTCCAGGGGTGACACGCGCGGCTCCATGCCAGAGAAAAAAGCCGGACGCGGGCTCTCGCAATCCCGCGTCCGGCCAGAGTGCCACCCCGATCGGGGTGAGCGCCCCTCCCAATGTCCCGGCCGGGCGTTCACCCGGCCGGGCACGGACGGATCGGTTGGGGACGATGAAGTCCGACCCGTCACAACTGTCCCCCGGCCCTGGCCCCTCGCCTCCCCGCGGGGCAGAACCCTTTGTTGCGGCCGACTGGCCCCGGCATCGCCGCGAACGTTGCCGGTCGGCCCATGGCGCACCACGACCGCAGCCACCTCATGGAGGCGTTGACATCGCCCGGGCAGAAGCCGGGACCTCGACTCAACCCGCGTGGCGACGGACGCCGGCCTGCGCCGCCCGGGCCTGCTCGGGGCCAGGCCGGGCGCCGCGAGCAGACCGTTCCGCCCCGATCCATTCGAAGGATCCGCGGGACGGTTCCATGCCCTTGCTCACCGCACACGGCGGCCACGCCGGTTTTCAAGGCTGCGGAGCGATGCGACTTGCGGAAAATGAATCGAAGCCAATCGTGATGTCGAGGTCGCCCGCGTCGCCGGACGGCCGGAACCGGGCGGCGGAGGCGGCGGTCCTCGATCTGTTTCTCGACAAAGTGCTTCCGTCAGGGCGGCCCGGCCCGGTACACTGCGCTCGACCCGGCGGGACGGCGGATCGCTCCGTTCGGGCATCGGATCTCGTGGGGAGATGCGGGAGATGACCTGGCGTGCTTGGTTAGCGTCGCTGGACGCGGGGGTGGCGAACGCCGTTGGGCGGTCGATCCGCGCACGGCCCACGGGCACTCGACCGTGCCCCGGACCGGGCGGGGGCTGCCGGAGGCCGGGCAGGCGGGTCACCGCGGCGGTGCTGGCCGGCTGGACCGCGGCGGCCGCCTCGGCCGGGAACGTCGAACCCGCCCCGGCGGTGGGCAACGGCGTCCTGACGCAGGGCGCGGCCGGCCCCGCGTTCGTGGAGCAGGGTTTTCAGAAAGGACTCAACTATCTCATCGGCTCGCCCCACGAGCAGCTGGGCGCCGGGCTGGCTCTGGTGGATCTGAACAACAGCGGGCGTCTGGATGCGGTGGTGCTCGGCGCCGCCAACGGGCTGGTCGGGATCTACGAGCAGCTGCCGACCGGCCAGTTCGCCAACCGGTCGTTCGCCGCGGGCATCGGGCCGATGGCGTCGGCCTCCGGGGTTTCGGCCGCCGACTACAACGGCGACGGCCTGCTCGACCTGTTCATCAGCGGCTGGATGACGCCCGGGCGGCTGCTGCGCAACAACGGCAACTTCACGTTCTCGGATGTCACCGCCCAGGCCGGCGTGTCGTTCGTCGCCCCGTCCCTGGCCTCGGTCTGGAGCGATGTCGACTCCGACGGCTGGCTGGATCTCTATGTCGCGGTCCGGACCGGCACGTTCCAGAACTGGACGACCAACAAGCTGTTGCGCAACAACGGGGACGGCACGTTCACCGAGATGGCGGCCGCGCTGGGCGTGGACTGCGGCATCGACCCGAGCCTGCTGGCGGTGTTCTTCGACTACGACCGGGACGGACTCGACGATCTCTACGTCGGCACCGACAAGGGATCGCCCGGCGGCTGGAAGAACCGCCTGTTCCGCAACGACGGCGGCACGTTCACCGAGGTGACAACGCAGGCCAACGCCAAGGCCCACATCGAGTGCATGGGCTTCGCCGTCGGCGATATCAACTTCGACGGCTTCTTCGATGTCTACATGACCAACAACCTGCTCGGCAACCTGCTGCTGGTCAACGACGGCGGCGGAGGCTTCACGGACCAGACCGCCGCCGCGGGCATGGGCTCGTTCGACTACGGCTGGGCCACGGTGTTCGCCGATTTCGACAACGACACGCACCTGGACACCTACGTCTGCAACCAGGTCGGCCCCAACCAGCTCTACCACGGCACGCCGGCCTGGCCGATGGCCGAGATCGCGCCGAGCGCGGGCGTCGCCCTGACGGGCCAGAGCTACGCGCTGGCGGTGGGGGATGTCGACGGCGACGGACGCCTCGACATGCTTGTGGACCATATGGGCAACCGCGTCAAGCTGTACCTCAACCGGTCCGAGGGGACCGGACGGTTCGCGCGGTTCCGCGTCGTCGGACAGGGCGCCAACACCTTCGCGGTCGGCGCCCAGCTCGATCTGCGGACCGGCGAACGCTGGCAGGCCCGGCAGATCCACGCCGGTTCGAACTACAAGGCCACCAACGAATACGTCGTCCACGTCGGCCTGGGCGACGCCCAGATGATCGATGAAATGGTCGTGCGGTGGCCCGCCACCGGCGACGAGCGTCGCCTGACCAACGTGCCGGCCGATCGCCAGTGGACCATCCACCCGCCCGAGCGCCTGGGCGACGCCGACGGCGACGGTCGGTTCCGCCGCGGCGACGCATGGGCCCTGTTCCGGGCCATGACCGGCCCCGGGGTCGCCCTCGCCCCCGGGCGGGAGATCTTCGACCTCGACGGCGACTTCGACATCGACGCCGACGACCTCCGGCTGCTCGCGGAGCGGATGGACCCCTCCTCCCCCCTCCCGCGTCTGCCCTGACGGAGCCCGAAATCGCCGGTCCGGTGGGCAAATAAAGCGTTCCCGGGGATCCCGCACCGGTCCTGGCCGCGTATGAATCTCCACCCGGCCGTTCCGACTTCCCTCCACCCCCGACCCACCTCCCGACCCCACCCCACACACCCCCCGTTTCCAGACCCGTTCTCCGCCCGTGCCTGCGTTCGGTTTCGCGGGTCCCGGGCCCCGGCCGAGATGTCGACCCGACCTGCACAGGAGTTCCGCATGCGTCGCCCGATCCCGCTGCTCGTTCTCGCCGCCGCCCTGTCCGGCCTCGCGCTGCCCGCGGCCGCCCAGCCGGTCTCCTACCAGGGCCGGTTCACCGACAACACCCAGACCCCCGTGGGCGACTACCAGCTGCGCTTCACCGTGTACGACAGCGTGCAGGGCGGCAACCCCGTCGGCGCGGCCCTGACCCGCTCGGTGACCATGGCGGCCTCCGATGAGGGGATCTTCTCGTTCGAGGATCTGAACTTCGGTCCGGGCGTGTTCACCGGCCCGCTGCGGTGGCTGGAGATCGCGGTGTCCAAGAACGCCGAGCCGTTCACCGCGCTGACGCCGCGTCAGCCGCTCAATCCCACCCCCCAGGCGATCTACGCGGACCGCGCGGGCACCACGCTGCAGGACGCCTTCGCCAACGGCCGGGTGATCCAGAACGACACCTCCACCCCGATGATCCTCACCGGCGGGCTCCAGCTCGGCGGGCCCACCCAGAACGGGCTGATGTCGCTCTTCCAGCAGGGCACCGCCCAGCCGGTGGTGCAGATCTTCAACTTCGGCGGCCTGGGCGGCAGCTTCCGCCTGCGCAACAACCTGGGCAACTCCATCGCCTTCATGGCCCCCGACCAGCAGGGCTCGGGCAGCACGTTCGAACTGGCCGGCAACGGCGGTGCGCTGACCTTCGACGGCAGCCTGGCGCCCGCCGCCGGCTCGGGCAGTCTGCTGAGCATCACCGGCCCCCAGTCAGCCCTCTCCTTTGATACGTCCAAGTCGGGCGATGCCGCGCTCGTGCTGCCCGCCAACTCCGTGGGCCCCGAAGAGGTCTTCTCGGAGATGGGCATCGCCAGCGTCTTCCGCAACCAGGCGGTCTCGATCGGATCGAACGTGTCGACGGTCACCTCCCGCAGCATCACGGTTCCCGGCCCCGGCTACGTCGTGGCCATCGCCACCGGCAGCGTCGGCGTCGTTCGCACCAGCAACACCACCGGGCTGCTGCGGATGGCGGTGTCCGACGTGTCCAACACGCTGCCCTTCCCCACCCTGACCGCGGTCGGCATGCCTCCCAGCGCGCTTACCTTCGGCACGTACAACGTTCCGGGCACCTCCCACGGCGTCTTCGACGTCGGCGCGGCCGGCCAGTACACCTTCTATTTCAACGCCAGTTCCACCGGCTTCGGCACGCCGACCATCTCGAACGCCAACCTGACCCTGTTCTTTGTTCCCACAAGCTACGGCGATGTCACGCCCAACATGCTCGGCGATGAGCCCGGTTTCGGGGTCGGATATCCCCTCAGCCGGGAGGACATCCTGATCGAGCAGCTGGCCGAGCAACGCCGGGCCCTCAACGAACTCCGGGGCGAGCAGGCACGGATCCGCGCCGAGCTCGAGGCGATGCGCCGACGCACGCAAGGCCGCGAGTGATCGGACCGAATTCACTTGTGCCCGGGACCAACTTCGTGGTACGATGCCTGCGGGAGAAACTGCCATGCGAACCATCCGCTGTTCCTTGATCGTCCTGTCGCTCGCCGCCGCGGCGCCGGCCGCTCTGGCCCAGTCCGGAGGTCCGTACGAGATCCGGGCGTGGACCATTGACGGCGGCGGGATCAGCAACGCCGCCGGGGGCGCGTTCACGCTGTCCGGAACCATCGGACAGCCGGACGCCGGTCCCACCCTCGCGGGCGGGACGTTCGCGGTCGAGGGCGGCTTCTGGCCCGCGGCGGTGTCGGCCGACGTCTGTGTCCCCGATCTGGCCGCCCCCTTCGGCGTGCTGAACTTCTTCGACATCGCCGCCTACATCGCCCTGTTCAACGCGGGCGACCCGCGGGCCGATCTCGCGGCGCCGTTCGGCACCATCAACTTCTTCGACCTGTCGACCTATATCGGACTGTTCAACGCCGGCTGCCCGTAAGCACCATCGACCGACCATGGTCCGGCACCACCGGGCCGAGTGTCGGTGATGCCCCAGCCAGCCCCACCGAGCTTCAGCCGGGTCCCATCATGGGACCCGGTTGTTTTTCCGATTCCGGTCAATCCGCGTTCCCGCACGGCCGATATCCATGGGACCGCGCGGTCGGCTGCTTCCAAGGTCCGAATCACGGCCCCGGTCCTGCGTTCCACCGCGACCTCTCCCGGAGATCGGACATGACGACCGAGAACACCACTAGCCCCCGCCATGCCACGACCGACCGCTCGCTGGTGGACAGCCTGCATCACGAGATCCGCACGCCCATGACCGCCATTCTCGGCTTCGCCGACCTGATCGAAGCCGACCTGGACGAGAACCGGCCGGCGGCCGAGTTGCGGGAAGCGGTCCGGACCATCCAGCGCAGCGGCCGGCAGCTGCTCGAACTGGTCACGACCATTCTGGACGTCTCGGGCCTCGACGAGCAGGGTGTCGCCCGCGTCCCCGAGCCGGTCTGCCTCGAGCCGATGTGCCGCGGGCTGATCGACCACGCCGCCGAAGCCGCCGACCGCGCCGGCCTGGGCCTGCGCGCGGTCTTCGTGGGCGACGTGCCCGCGAGCATCCCGGCCGACGCGCATCGGCTGCGGGTGGTCCTCT
>CAYNRF010000215.1:0-5549 GCA_964399525.1 uncultured Phycisphaeraceae bacterium
AGTTATTCCGCCAGCGGATCGGGCTTGTAGATCTTGGTTCCGATCGCCCAGTTCCGCTCGGTGAAGTTGCCGCCCAGGTCGGCCGCGGCCTGGTCCGGGCGGGCCGCGTCGAGGGTCAGCACGGTCTTGGCGTCCAGATTGTCGATCAGAGAGACCAGGACCGCCTCGGGCGACGACGGCACCTTGCACGCGCCGAACTCGGGCTTCTCGTGGTGGCTGATGATGATGTGCTGGAGGACCGTGAGCACCCCGGCCGGGAGGCGCTGGCCGGTCTCGCGCATCATCTGCTGGGCCTTGTCGTGCAGCATGATCGCGCCCTCGACCAGGTGCCCGATCAGCTCGCCCCGGTCGGTGTAGCCGAACGCCCGGTCGTACACGAGCTCGCGGGTCTTGCCCAGATCGTGCAGGAACAGGCCGAGCAGGACGATGTCCCGGTTCACGCGGGGGTAGAGCGGGCAGACGCGGTCGGCGATCTGCATCAGCGTCAGCGTGTGCTCGAGCAGACCGCCGAGGTAGGCGTGGTGCAGCTTGGAGGCCGCGGGGCAGGTCCGGAAGGCGTCCATCAGGAACTCGTCGGCCAGATAGGTCGAGGCCAGGGCCTGCATGGCCGGATGCCGGAGCGTGCCGAGCAGCGCGACGACCTCGGCGAACATCTCGGCGGGATCTCGCTTGGAGGCGGGGATCAGCTCGCGGAGCTGCTCGGGGGTCGGCTCGATGGGATCGATGCGGTGGATGATGAACTGCAGCTCCCCCTGATACGCCTGCGTCTCGCCCTCCGCCCAGACGAAGCCGTCGCCGGCCAGACGCGAGAACATCGCCTCCTCGATCGACCACATCCGCGCCGGGGCCGAGCCGGAGCGGTCGCCGAGCAGGCAGCGGAGGTAGGGTTTTCCCTTGACGGTGGTGCCGAGCTGGGCGTTGGTGATCGAGAACGCCCCCTCGAAGCGTTCCGAGGGAACCATCTGCGCGATCGATTTGCGGGACTGGGAGGTCGTAGGCATCGCGGAGGATAGGAAGGTGGATGGGTGTGGGTGGTTGTGCGGACGCTCCGGGTCGCGTACCTTCTAGGACGTCGGGACGGGCCGCCCCGATGGCCCCCACCCCCGACCCCCCGCCCCGCCCTCGCTCCTCATCGCCCTCACTGTCACCCCCGCCGCAGGATGCGACCTTGACACGACCCGCGCCCGCCATCTGTTCCCTCGTGGCCGTCTGTCTGGTGGCGACGGCGGGTCTGGCCGCTCCGGCGTGGGCCCGCCCGGGCGAGCCCGACGCCTTCGGCGGCGTGCGGTTCCCGATCCAGGCGGCCGAAGGCATCATCGACCTGGCCGGGCGGGCCGGGTGGCTCTGGCGCGAGGGCACGACCCACCGCGTGGTGCTGGAGACCGACGTGCGCGTGGTGCTCGGGGGCGACGAGTTCCACGCCCAGGCCGCGTCGCTGTGGCTCGAGCCTCTTGGCGACGGCGAGTATCAGGTCTTCGGCGTCTTCCGGGGTGTGCGGGCCGATGCTGGCGCGATCGACATCCGGGCGGAGACCCTCCCGGTCCGCGGCGTCGTGCGGACGGCCACCCCGCTGCGCGTCCGCGTCGACGCACGGTTCGACGGCCCCCCCGCCGCCCGACGGGGCCCGTCGCCGACGGCCGCGGAGTTCCACGAGCAGGCCCGCGTCATCTTCGCGGCCCGCGTCCTCGGCGAGACGCCCGAGGGAACGCCCGCCATCGTCCGCGACGGGGTCGCGCCGCGACCGGGCGAGACCGTCCGTCCGGGCGAAACCGCCCCGGTCGTCCGCGAGGAGGGCCCGCCGGGTCCGCAACCCGTGTTCCGGCCCAGCGGCGTGTTCTCCCTGTTCGTGGGCGATCGCATCGTCATCGAGGGCGATGGCGGCGACGCGGCCGCCGGCGAGGCGACGACGATCACCGCCACCGGCGGGGTCGTGGTGCAGTACCAGGAGCCGGCCACCGGCCGCTCGCTCGAGATGAAGGCCGAGCGGGCGGTGATCTTCCTCAAGCCGGGCCCGCTCGATCGCACGCTGGCCCGGCTGGATGCCGGTCAGGTCGAGGGCATCTACCTAGAAGGCGGCGTCATGGGCGGCGATGAGCGGTGGACCGTCCGTTCGCCGCGGGCCTATCTCGACGTGGAGCGCGGGCGGGCCCTCATGCTCGACGCTGTCTTCTGGACCACGGACGAGCGGACGGGCATGCCCGTGTACGTGCGTGCCCAGGCGGTCCGCCAGGAATCCGACCGCGTCTTCAGCGCCGAGCGGGCGCGGCTGGCCAACAGCCCGTTCTTCGAGCCGGATTTCTTCATCGGCATCCGCGATCTCGAGGTCCGCCTCGAGGACCAGGCCCGGCCCGGCGACGCGACGGCCGCCGAGGGCGACCCGCTGCGGGACCAGCGCGTGAAGGTCAAAGCCCGGGGCGTGACGCTCAACGCGCTGGGCGTGCCCGTGCTCTGGCTGCCCGGTTTCGCGGGCGATCCGGACGCCTTCCCGCTGCGCCAGGTGCGTATCTCCGACTCGGGGCGCAACGGCACGGCCATCGAGACCGAATGGAACCTCGCCTCCCTGCTCGGCAGGGACTGGCCCGGCGTGGACGTCGGGCTGCTGCTCGATTACTACTTCGACCGCGGCCCGGCGATCGGCCTGGACGGCGACTGGGACCGCGACGCCCACCGCGGCGGCATCTTCGCCTACCTGCTGCCCGACGACACCGGACGCGACCGGCTCGCGACGGGTACCCGCATCGACCGGGACGGCGAGACCCGCGGCATCTTCGTCGGGCAGGATCTGTGGCGCTTCCGCGAGAACTGGACGCTCGTCACCGAGCTGAGCTACATCTCCGACGAGGCCTTCGTGCCCGCCTTCTTCGAGGACCTCGGCAAGCGGACCGAGGACTTCCGCAACCGGCTGATCCTCGAGCGGGGCGGCGAGCAGACCAACTTCGCCCTCGAGGTCTCGGCGGCGCAGGGCGATTTCATCGCGGCCGAGCACCTCCTCCAGACGCCGGGCTACCGGGTCGAGCGGCTGCCCGAGGCCCGCTTCGTCTCGGGGATGCAGGACGTGTTCGACGAGACCTTCCCGGGCGTGCTGGCCTACACCTACGAGGCCCGGGCCGGTTCGCTGCGCATGCGATTCAGCGACGTCGCGGCCGAGGAGTACGGGTTCACGACCAACTCGCTGGCCGACGACGCGTTCGGCACGCTGCCGGGCGAGTCGGTCGGCGACGTGCTGCGGGCGGCCGGGCTGAACGAGGACTCCGTGACGCGTCTGGACACCCGCCACGAACTCGTCGCCACGCTGTCGTTCGGCGCGCTGCGCGTCACGCCGTTCGTGGTCGGACGCCTGACGGCCTACGACGACGATTTCGAGGACTTCAGCCCGGACGAGTCCGACGAGACGCGCCTGTGGGGCGCGGGCGGCGTCACCTTCTCCACCGTGCTCCAGAAGATCGACGACGACGCCGAGTCGCGCCTGCTGGACATCCACCGCGTCCGCCACATCGTCGAGCCGTCGCTGACCGTGTGGGGCGCGGAGACCAACATCGATCGCGAGGACCTGCCGGTCTACGACGACGACGTGGAGAACATCGCGGCCGGCGGCATGCTCCGGGCCGCCGTGGACCAGACCTGGCAGACCAAGCGCGGCGGCGTGGGCCGGTGGCGCGACACCGACGTGCTCAAGCTGCGGACCGAGTACGTATGGTCGGACAACGAGGCCGGCCGCAGCTCCATCCCCCGCTGGTACAGCGCCCGCCCGGAACTGAGCAACCCGGGCGAGTACCTGGGCGCGAGCATGATCTGGCGTCCCACCGAGGTCTTCGCCGTCGCGGGAGAGACCGTCTACGACCTGGACGAGGACCACTTCGCCCGCAGTTCGGGCGGGCTGCTGATCGAGCACCGCCCCGGCTTCCAGACCAGCTTCGAGATGCGACGCATCGAGCCGCTGGACGCGACCTACGGGGCGATGACCGCCCGGTATCGGCTCACCGAGAAGTACTCGATCAACACCGGCGTGACGTACAACTTCGATCTCAACGACTTCCAGGATTTCACCGCGCTGCTGCAGCGACGGTTCCAGGTCGGCACGCTGGGCATCAGCTTCAACTACGACAAGATCCGCGACGAGACCAGCATCGGGATCGTGTTCAGGCCCGGAGGATCATCGGGGCTGAGCATCGATCCGACCTTCGGAGGCTGATCCGGGGCACGGGCGTCGCGATGGGGCGGCGCCGCAACACGCGGCTCAGAGCGCCCGGCGCGGCGGGGCCGCCACGTTCGACAGCAGCAACCCCGCGACCAGAGCCAGGGCGGTGATCAGCACGCGGAAGGCGGTCTGGGTTCCCGTGACCGTGTCCTCGATCAGGAAGAACTCGAAACTGCGGTATCCCAGCGTCCCGGGGACCAGCATGAGCAGTCCGGGAAAGATCACCGTCGAGGCCGGACGGTCGAAACGCCGCTGGTAGAGATTCCCGGCGATGCCGATCATCGCCGAGGTGGCGCACACCCCCAGATCCGCGCCGATCTCGGCGGTCAACCACCGCGCCAGCACGAACGAGCCGACACCGGCGGGCACCATGACCAGAGCATCGCGCACCCGCGCGTTGAGCAACACCACGAAACCGAGCGGCGCGATCAGCGCGGCCAGGATCTCGGACCACACGCCGGGGGTGATCGGCAGCGCATCAAGCCCCCCGGGCAGGTGGCCGGCCACACGCCGCCCCACCGCCACCCCGAAGCCGATCGAGAGCAGGATCGTGATGGCCCCCACCATCCGCGCGGTGCCGGACACCAGGTTGCGTGTGGCCAGCTCGGCCATGGCGGTGGTGATGGTCATCCCCGGCATCAGCACCACCAGCCCGGCGATGGTCACCAGCTGCACCGAAGCGGGCCCGACCACCAGCGTGGAGAGCGACGCGAGCACCGCGGCCGAAGCGCCGGCGGCGAACTCGAGCAGGCGGGCCGCGTGCCGCTTGCGCGCCGCCAGATGGGCCAGCGAACCGA
Organism: uncultured Phycisphaeraceae bacterium; assembly: GCA_964399525.1. Taxonomy (GTDB): domain Bacteria; phylum Planctomycetota; class Phycisphaerae; order Phycisphaerales; family UBA1924; genus UBA6054. Next base: position 4,996 of record CAYNRF010000215.1, read on the forward strand.
CCCCCAGCCCCGTCATCGCGGCGGCGGCCAGCTCGCTCCAGCCCCCGCCGAAGAATCGGGCCACGCCGGTGGCCGCGACCGCGAAGGCGAGGATGTGCAGCCAGGACGGGTAGAGGTGCCTGCGGAACACGATCCGCTTGACGATGCGGGTGCCCTTGGCCGGGTTGATGCGGTGCTCGGCCACACGGCGGAGCGTCTCATCCAGCGCGACGATCTTGGACAGGTCCGGCCCGCGCGGATCAACACGGGCCAGCATCGTCTCGCGCTTCTCGCCGATCTCGACGGAGATGAACACGGACGTCGGCGTGGAGAACGTCTGCGTCCGCAGCCCAAGCGCTTCTCCGACCATCCGGATCGCCTCTTCCAGCCGGTGGGCGGCCACGCCGTACGTGCCCAACGCGCGGGCCAGCTCGATGAGGAACCGGGCGCGGGGATCGTCGCGTCGCGGCTCGGCTCGCTGGATGATCCGGGGGCGGGGGCGGGACACGGGCGGACTCGGGGGGGCGGGGGGCAGGGGGCGTGCGAGGTGGGTGGGGCGGGCGGGGCGGGCGGGG
>CAYNRF010000216.1:0-5497 GCA_964399525.1 uncultured Phycisphaeraceae bacterium
GGCCGCCGAATTGATGATCTGGTCGAGTGCCTGCATCGAGAAGTTGAACGTCATGAACTCCACGATCGGCCTGAGGCCGGTGAAGGCCGCGCCCACCGCCATGCCGGTGAAGCCGTGCTCGGTGATCGGCATGTCGATCACGCGCTTCGGGCCGAACTCCTCCAGCAGGCCCTGGCTGATCTTGTAGGCGCCTTGATACTGGGCGACTTCCTCGCCCATCAGGAACACGTCCTTGTCGGCGCGCATCTCCGCTGCCATGGCGTCGCGCAGCGCCTCGCGCACGGTGATCGGCTTCGTCGGGCCCCAGTCCTTCTCGGGCGCGGCGGCGGCGGCCTGCGCAGGGATGCTGGCGGCACCTTCCTGCTTCGCCGTGCCGGTCGCGGCGATGGCGGCGCGGTCCTCGGCCTTCGGCAGGGGGGCGGCCGGCTCGCGCGGCGTGGCCGCAGGAGCAGTGCCGCCGTTGAGCTCGGCGATCGGGGTGTTCACCGCCACGGCGTCCGTGCCTTCGGGAACCAGGATCCGCGTGAGCTTGCCCTCGTCCACCGCCTCCACCTCCATCGTGGCCTTGTCGGTCTCGATCTCGGCGATCACGTCGCCTGCCTTGACGCTGTCGCCCTCCTTCTTGAGCCAGCGGGCAAGCTTGCCCTCCGTCATGGTCGGAGAGAGGGCCGGCATGAGGATCTGCGTCATGGTCAGCGCGCCTCGATCAGCACGTCGGTGTAGAGTTCGCTCTCGTCCGGCTCGGGCGAGGTCTGGGCGAACTCCGCGCTGTCCTGCACGATGGCCTTCACCTCGTCGTCGATCACCTTCAGCTCGGCCTCGGGAACCCCGTAGGCATCCAGCAGCAGCTTCCGCGCCGTCTCGATGCTGTCGTTCTGCTCGCGCATCTTCTGCACTTCCTCCCGGGTGCGGTACTTCGCCGGGTCGGACATCGAATGGCCGCGGTAGCGGTAGGTCTTCATCTCCAGCAGATACGGCCCGTTGCCGGCGCGGCAATGCGCCACGGCGCGCTCGCCGGCCTCCTTCACCGCGATCACGTCCATGCCGTTCACCTGCTCGCCCGGGATCCCCCAGGGCGCGCCGTTCTTCGACAGGTCCTTCGACGCGCTGGCGCGGTCCACCGAGGTGCCCATGCCATACTTGTTGTTCTCGATCACGAAGATGACCGGCAGCTTGAACAGCGCCGCGAGGTTCAGGCTTTCGTACACCTGGCCCTGGTTCGAGGCGCCCTCGCCGAAATAGGTCATCGAGACGTTGTCGTTGCCGCGGTACCAGTTGGCGAAGCCGAGGCCGTTGCCGAGCGAGACCTGCGCGCCGACGATGCCGTGCCCGCCGAAGAACCCCTTCTCGCGGCTGAACATGTGCATCGAGCCGCCCTTGCCCTTGGAATAGCCGCCGATGCGTCCGGTCAGCTCCGCCATGACGCCGCGGGCTTCCATGCCGGTGGCCAGCATGTGTCCGTGGTCGCGGTAGGAGGTGATCACTTGGTCGCCCGGCTTGCAGCACATGGTCAGGCCGACGACGACCGCTTCCTGGCCGATATAGAGGTGGCAGAAGCCACCGATCAGGCCCATGCCGTAGAGCTGGCCCGCCTTCTCCTCGAAGCGGCGGATCAGAAGCATGTCGCGATAGGCGCGCATGAGCTGGTCCCGGCTCATCGCGGGATCCTTGGCGCCCTTGCCCCGTGCCTTGCGGGTGGCAGCTTCGGCCATGCCGTTTTTCCTCCTTGGCGAGCTCGGCGCGGCGCATCTACGCGTCCCGGCCGGTCGGTGCAAGTTCGCGATGGGGCAAAAGCCTTGATTGTGCAATGCAATAGGCGCATTAACCACAAAATGGTTGACGCGCCTGCAGGCGATGCGCTGCGCGCCCAGCCGGCCAGGAGAACGCCGATCCGGGCATCAGGCGGCCGGCCGAACGGCAAGTCGGTCGAGTCGCAGGCCGCGTCTTTCGAGGACCCGCACGACGTAACCGCCGATCAGCAGGTCCGCACCGATGGCCGGCACGCCGCGCTGGCGGGCCGCGACCAGTCCGCCGATCGTCGCAGCCTCGTCCTCGGGGAGATCCCAGCCCAGTTCCCGGTTGAGGTCCCGCACTCGCACATCCCCGCGCACCTCCACGGCCCCGTCGCCGGCCAGATCCGCCAGGATCGCTTCGCCACGCTCGGCGATAGGCCCCACGACGACCTCGACGATGTCCTCAAGCGTGACAATCCCCTTCAGGGAGCCGTATTCGTCCACGACCACGGCCATCCGCACGGGGTTGCGGCGGAATTCCTGCAACTGCTCGCGCAGCGGCCTTCCTTCGATCACCACCGGAACCGGGGCGGCAACCGCCGCCAGGTCCATCTGCGCCGGATCGCCGCCCGCCGCGTGCAGGGCCCTGAGCGCGTCCCGCGCATGCACCACCCCGAGCAGGTCCTCGCCGCCGCGCCGCCATAGGGGCAGGCGCCCATGCGGCGTCGCCAGGATCTGATCCAGCAGTTTGGCGGGCGGCGCATCGGCGTCCAGCGCAATGACACGCGAGCGGTGCGTCATCACGTCGCGCACGACCATGTCATCGAGCGCAAGCACGCCGCGCAGCATCAGCCGTTCCTGCCGCGCCGCAAGATCCGCTTCGCCGTGCTGGCCGAGGCCATGCAGTTCGATCGCGCCGAGCAACTCATCTTCGGTGATGCCGGGACGCTCGGCCGCCGGCGGGCGCACGCCGACCAGCAGCAGCGTGCCGCGGACCAGGACGTTCACCACCCGCGCCACCGGGCCGAGGAGGCGCATCACCCAGGACAGGAGAGGAACGACGCGCAATGCCGTGGCGTCCGGGGACCGCAGTGCGACTGTCTTCGGCAAGACTTCCGAGAACACGACCAGCAGCGCCGTCATGGCCAGCGAGGCGTAGGCGACACCGCCTTCGCCAAACCAGGCGATCAGCAGTGCCGAGGCGAGGGCGGTCGCGGTCGTATTGACAAGATTGTTGCCGACGAGAATCGCTGCGACGACCCGGTCCTTTTGCTGCCCCAGGCCCGAGAGCACGATGGCCCGCTTGTCACCTTCCCTGGCCCGCCGCGTGACGAAGGCCCGGCTGGCGGCGGTGAAGGCCGTTTCCGTGCCGGAGAACACCGCCGAGGCCACCAGAAGAAGCAGGATCGCCCCGAGGATGGCGAGGCTGCTGGCGTCCATTGCGATGTTCTCCGGCTTGTTGCCGGCACATCATGCGCCATTTCGGCCGGCTGGTGGAGGCGCAGCGGCCCTTGTGAGCGCATCGCGCGCCGATACGCGGCGCGTGGAGGCTGCCGAAGCGGGGGAAAGCCAGCGCTAGAAAAGTCGCCGCTCGGCTCCATAGGGCACGACGATTTCGTGCTGTCCGACCATGTTCAGCAACTGGCGCGCCCGTTCGTCGAGCTGGTCGCGATCCAGGCGCTCGCCGCGAAGCCCGTGAACCCGACGCTCCATGGCGGCGAGTTCGGCCAGCACGCGCGTGCGCTCCGCCGTGGCATCGGCGATCTGCTGGCTGCGCTGCTCCATCGCCACCAGGCCGCGCTCGCCGTTCACGGCGTGCCAGGCGAAGTAGCCGCAGCAGGCCAGGAACAGCACGGGCAGCATGGCCGAGCGAAGCCATCGGCCGATTCCGGCAAGCGCCCCCAGGCGCTCGGCAGCCAATTCGTCGTCCACCACCTGTCGAGCCCCCCAGCTCGCGCGCCACCGCCAGGTCCCCTCACCCGCGCGGCGCCAGCCTCACAGAATCAGACGGCGCGCGAAGTGTCCAGCGGAAACCGCGGATTCGACACGTTGTTCCGCCTCTACACCGCGTGCATCACGCCGGAAAGGCAGCGATGGCGTCTGCCTCGGTCGGATGCATGCGCAGCAGGCTGTCGAAGCCGGTGGTCTTGAGCACCTCCGCGACAAGGGGCTGCGCATCGCTGATCTGCAATTCCCCGCCATGCGACTGCAGCAACCGCGCAAGGCGCAGGATCACGCGCAGTCCGGCGCTGCTGACGAACTCCAGCCCGGCAAGGTTGAGCACGACCTGGTGGTCGGCGCCGGTGCCGATCGCATCCATCCGGTCGCCGACATCGCCGGCCGTGCGGGAATCGAGCCGTCCGGCCAGGTCGATCACCAGGACCTTACCCTGCTGGCGCGTGGCGATCTGCATGGCGGGCTCCGGGCGGCGTTGCGTGCGCGCGAAGCCTAGTTGGCCGATGATCCGCCCGTCAAACGAGCGCGGCGGACGGAGTCAGCGACGCACCGCCAAGCGGCCGCCATAGCGCGCTGCCGGGCCAAGCTCCTGCTCGATGCGGATCAGCTGGTTGTATTTCGCCGTCCGGTCGGAGCGGCTGAGCGAGCCGGTCTTGATCTGCCCGCAATTGGTCGCAACGGCGAGGTCGGCGATCGTCGCGTCCTCGGTCTCCCCGGAGCGGTGGGACATCACGGCGCGGTAGCCGGCGCGATGGGCGGTCTCGACCGCCTCCAGCGTCTCCGTCAGCGTGCCGATCTGGTTGACCTTCACCAGGATGGCATTGGCGGTGCCGGTCTCGATTCCCCGCCGCAGGCGCTCGGTGTTGGTCACGAACAGGTCGTCGCCCACGAGGTTGACCTTGGCGCCCAGCTTCTCCGTCAGCAGCTTCCAGCCGGCCCAGTCATCCTCGCTCATGCCGTCCTCGATCGAGACGATCGGATATTTCGCGCAAAGCGCCGCGAGGTAGTCCGCCATGCCGCCCGAATCGAGCGACTTGCCCTCGCCTTCCAGCTTGTAGACGCCGTCGTGGAAGAACTCGGTCGCGGCGCAGTCGAGCGCGAGGACGATATCCTCGCCCATGCGGTGGCCGGCCTTCTCGCAGGCCTTGGCGATGAAGCCGAGCGCTTCCTCGGCGCTGCCGATGTTGGGGGCGAAGCCGCCCTCGTCGCCGACATTGGTGTTGTGCCCGGCGTCGTGCAGCGCGCGCTTGAGCTGGGCGAAGATCTCCGAGCCGATGCGCACCGCATCGGCCATGGTGCCGGCGGCGACCGGCATGACCATGAATTCCTGGATGTCGATCGGGTTGTCCGCGTGCTTGCCGCCATTGATGATGTTCATCATCGGCACCGGCAGGGTGCGCGCGAAGACGCCGCCGACATAGCGGTAGAGCGGCTGCCCGAGTTCCGCCGCAGCGGCCTTCGCGGTCGCCAGGGAGACCGCGAGGATCGCATTCGCGCCGAGCCGGGACTTGTTGGGCGTGCCGTCCAACTCGAGCATCGTCTCGTCGATCTTCACCTGCTCGGTCGGGTCCATCCCCCCGATCGCGTCGAAGATCTCGCCCTCCACATTGCCGCAGGCCTTGAGCACGCCCTTGCCGCCGTAGCGGGCCTTGTCGCCGTCCCGCAGTTCCATCGCCTCATGCGCGCCGGTGGAGGCGCCGGAAGGGACCATGGCGCGACCGCGGGCGCCGCTGTCCAGCACCACCTCGGCCTCCACCGTCGGGTTGCCGCGGCTGGGATTATACCGGTTGGTAGCCGCCATCTTGTTG
>CAYNRF010000217.1:0-5345 GCA_964399525.1 uncultured Phycisphaeraceae bacterium
GAAGTCGGCCCCACGGGTCAGGAGCCGAAGACGGCGCTGACGAGCTGACTGGCGTCGGCGTCGGGGCCGGCTTTGGAGAGGGCGAGCTGGACCTTGCGCTCGGCGTCGGGGCGGGCGTCGCCCAGGGCCATGAGGGCGGCCAGGGCTTCCTCGGCGGCCGGGGGCAGGCTGGGGCGGCGGGGTTCGATGATGGCGGCGCGGGGGGGCAGGCCCAGGTCCTGCATCGCCAGCTCGCTGGCGAAGCGGTCGACCTTCCCGCTGAGTTCGGCGATCACGGTCTCGGCCAGACGCTTGCCGATCTCGGGCAGCTGCTGGAGGCTGCGGGCGTCCTTGGCGACGATGGCCGCGGCGATGTGGGAGGGCTCCTTGGCCAGCGCACGCAGGGCGCGGCGGGTGCCCAGGCCCTTGACGGAGGTGAACAGGTCGAAGAACTCGCGCTCGTCCGGCGTGGCGAAGGCGACCAGGCGGGGGCTGAAGCTGGTGCCCTGGTTGTGGCTCTCCAGGTCGAGGCGGGTGTGGAGGGTGATGGTCTGGTTGACGGCCCCCGCTTCGGTCAACCGGTCGAGCAGGTAGCGCGGGGCCTCGACCCGCAGGGCCAGCGGGCCGACGGTGATGGTCAGGGCGTCGTCGATGGACTCCAGGGTGCCGGTGAGGCGGGTGAGCATGGGGAAGAGTGTAGAGACGAAGAGACGGAGAGACGCAGAGACGAAGTGCGGCCAAACCCAGCGGTTCCGCCCCCCGTCTTTTCACGCCACCCCGTTTCCTCACTTCGTCTCTCCGTCTCTGCGTCTCTCCGTCTCTTCTTCTACACTCCCCCATGCGATACGCCATGATCATGGCCGGCGGGTCCGGCACGCGGCTCTGGCCGATGAGTCGGGACGGGCAGCCCAAGCAGTTGATCCGGTTCATCCACCGGGAGGACGGGTCCGTGGTGTCCCTGCTGCAGATCGCGGCGGAGCGGATGGCGGGGCTGGTGCCGGCCGAGCGGGCGTACATCTGCACGGGGGAGCGGTACCGCCAGCAGATCCTCGAAGGCGTGCCGGGGATGGCGGACGGGCGGATCCTGGGGGAGCCGACGCCGCGGGACACGGTCAACGCGGTGGCGTTCGCGGCGGCCGTGTTCGCCAAGGAGGACCCGTCGGCGGTGTTCGCCGTGCTGACGGCCGACCAGATGATCACGCCCGTGGAGGTGTTCAACGGGGCGATGGACCTGGGCTTCCGCCTGGTCGAGGAGGACCCGACGCGGCTGGTGACCTTCGGCATCACGCCCACGCACCCGGCCACGGGCTACGGCTACATCGAGCAGGGCGGGCCGGTGGGAACCGAGGGGGCGTTCGGGGTGCAGCGGTTCGTGGAGAAGCCGCCGCTGGAGAAGGCGGAGGCGTATCTGGCCAGCGGGAAGTTTCTGTGGAACAGCGGGATGTTCGTGTTCCACGCAGGGCAGTTCCTGTCCCTGTACGAGAAGTACCTGCCCGAGAACAGGGACGGCATCCGCCGCATCGCACGGGCCTGGGGCACGCCGGAGCAGCAGGCCGTGCTCGACGCGGTGTACCCGACGCTGAAGAAGACCAGCGTGGACTACGGCGTGATGGAGCCCGCCTCGGGCGACGCGGACGTCTCGATCGTGGGCGTGGCCATGCCGGTCCGGTGGCTGGATGTGGGTTCGTGGCCGAGTTATGGGGAGACGATCGGGGCGGACGCCGCGGGCAACCGGGCGGCCGGGGTGCGCCTGGCGGTGCACGAATCGCGGAACAACATCGTGATCGGCGAGGGCGGGGCGGACCGCGAGCATCTGGTGGCGCTGGTCGGCTGCGAGGGGCTGGTGGTGGTGCGGACGGGCCGGGCGACGCTGGTCATGCCGCGGGAGCGGGCGGAGGAGCTGAAGGCGCTGCACGGGGGGCTGGGGCAACAGGACCGCTGATCGGCCCCGATGCCCCGTGCCTCTCGGCGTGCGTTGCGGTCTCGGCCGGACACCGGGCAACGCCCCGGATCTGGTGGACAAATCCCGAGTCAGGCCGAACTTGCCGCCATTTTATCCCCCTGTTCTGGGTGTTTTGGGACGATGTGTGTTTGATTCGCGTGAATCCCAAGCGACAATCAAGGTCTCGGATTCCGAAGTAAGTCGGGTCGGAGCACCCGACCGTGGGGAACGGAGGCCTTCATTGAGCACCATGCAGACGCACCGGGTCTGGATCGACACTGTTCAGCGGCGCGACGAAGCGCGGGCCCTGCTCGAGACCCTGCTGGCGGCCAAACGCTGCTCGGAAAAGAACCTGGCCGAGATCCGGCGGACCGACCTGGTCAAGCAGGTCACCGGCAAGTCGTCCATGGACAACGCCATCGAATCCACCCGCCGCCTGATCGCCTCGTTCGACACCGTGCTGGCCGACCTGCGGGCCACGCTGGGGGCGGAAGATCTGGAGATTCTGGACGAGGTGATGGTGTAGAGGAAGGCATCAGGCATCAGGCACTGGGCATCAGGGGGGAGAAGACAACCGGACGGATGAAGGCTGTCGAGGGGCAGCCTTTTTCATGCGCTGGCCGCGATCGAACATCTTCACTCCGTCGCTTCGTCGCTCCGTCGCTTCGTCTCTTCCCCCACCCCCCCCACCACCCCCACCACCTCCGCCGCGGCATCATTCGGGATCGTGAACGTCAGCGAGTAGTGCGCGATGCGCCAGGCGCCGCGTTCGTCGCGCCGGAGGACGCCGGTGCCGCGGAGCTCGCCGTAGCGGTCGTGGTCGAGCAGTTCGTCGAACCAGCCGGTGCGGCCGTCGGGGCTGAACATGAGGTGGCGGTCGCGCGGGCGGTAGGTCCAGGCCTCGACGCCGTCGAAGTAGGGGCGGGCGAAGGCCTCGAACTCGGGGCGGGTCCAGCGTTCGGTGGCGTCGGTGCCCAGGAACACGGCGTCGCGGGTCATGCGGGAGAAGTAGGCGTGGAAGTCGCCGCGGGCGGCCGCGTCGTGCCAGGCGTCGATGGTCTGCTCGACCTTCGGCCGCTCATCGGCGGCCACCCACGAACCCCGCTGCACGGCGCAGCCGCCGAGCAACACGCACACCGCCAACGTCATCCCTTTCCGCGCATGCCCCGCCATCGATCTTCCCCTGGTGCCTGATGCCTGATGCCTCATGCCTGCTCCCCCGCCTTCGTGTTCACCATCCATCCCGAGAACGCATCGTAGAACGACTCGACCGCCGGGACGTGCTCGGCGGGCATGCCGAACTGCTCCGGCGCCTCGGCCAGCGTTTCGCGGAAGCAGCGCATCCACTCCAGCCGTCCGGCCTCGTCGATCACGAACGGCATGTGGCGCATGCGGAGGCGGGGCGGGCCGTACTGCTGCTGGTAGCGGTGCGGGCCGCCCATCAGGAAGATGTTCAGCGCGGCCGACTTGTCGGCGGCGGCCATCAGGTTCCGCTCGCCGCGGGGGAACAGGGGGGCGATCGACGAGCCCGCCAGCCGCCGATAGAACGCCCGCGTGAACGCGACGATGTTCTCCTCGCCCATCGCCTCGAAGACGGCCGCGGGGATCCGGTCCGTCTGCGGCGGCCCGCCCGGGGGCGTCCAGATGGGGCGGTCGGGGTTGTAGTTCGTCAGGTCCATCCGCAACGGTAGACGGGCCCGGCGTTGAGCGGGCCCGGGCTGTGAAAAGGCCCGGCGGGGCATCCCTCCCCGCCGGGCCGATCGGAGCTCTCTCTCTCCGGTGGTCGCTCAGCGACGACGCCGGGCGGCGACGAGGCCGCCGAGCCCGAGGACAGCCAAGGCGCCGGGTGCGGGCACGATGACGTTCTCGACGTAGTCGATGGCGGCGTCGTGCGCGGCCTCGTCCAGGCCCGCGTTGAAGACCGTCCACACCGACTCGGAGTCCTGGAACCCGTCAACCGTGAAGCGGAGCTGGAGCAGGTAGATGCCCGTCCCGGCGGACGCGTCGAGCAGGAAGTCCCAGTGCTCGTCGAAGCCGCCGGGCGTGTTCGCGTCATAGGCGATCGGGAAGCCGAACACGTCGCCGTCGCTCAGCGCGGTGCTCACGCTCTGCGGTCCGAACTCGATCGACATGGTCTGCGCCGGCACGGACGAGAAGTCGACGGCGCCGATGCCGTCCCAGCGACGCAGCGCCGCCTCGACGACAAAGCCGATGCCCACCCCGTCGGGCATGGAGTTGGCCTGGATGAAGATGCCCGGCTCGTCGGCGAACCAGTTGGGTCCGGCCAGGGACATGTCCGCCGCGAACACGCGCTCGCCCAGCTCGGAGATGGTCTGATCGTCGTGGTCGCCCACGCCGGTGACCACGCGACCGTCCACGATCACCAGGCCGAAATCGCCGCCCCCGGCGACGGCGGCTCCGGCGAACACACTCAGCACAACCGCGGGAATGACCGTCTTCATATCTCTGCTCCTCGGGAAAGATGGTTTCGAGCCCGCGCTCACGGGCAGCCGGCGTTGTAGGCCCCGATGAACGCGCTCACGTCAAAGAAGTTCCACACCCCGGACGGGGCCGCCAGGTCCGCACGCGGGTCCTGGGCGTTGAACAGGCCGATGAAGGCCGACACGTCGAAGAAGTTCAGGATGCCGTCGTCGTTGAGGTCGGGCACGCACGGCTCGGACAGCAGGTTGTCCTCCACCCACGCCACGGCTTCGTCGATCTGCGCCACGCCCGCGCCCTGCGCGAACACGATGTACAGAGGCTCGGTGCGCTCGACGCCGGGCGCGTCGGTCCACAGCTCCCAGGTGAACAGCCACAGCCCCGACGGCGTGCCCCCCTGCGCGGGGTTGAGGATGAACGACACGTGGTGGTGGAAACGGGCCCCGCCGTCCAGGTCGGCCTGGCCGAAGACGATGCCCGGGACCGTCTGATCGGTCACCGGCGACTGGGTATTGATGCCGCTCTTGCGCACGGTCATGCGGTCGGCGCTGATGGCGGCGAAGCCGTCGGCCGGATCCCAGGCCCGGACCGCCGCGACGATGTCGAAGCCCACGAGCATGCCGGGCACCAGCACGCCGGGCTGGGCGTCGACGCCGGGATCGTTGGTGAAGTTGGGGATGCCCTCGGCCCCCAGCACCCCGCTCTTGACGCGCACCGGGTAGACCGGCTGCCCGCCCGCGCCGACCGAGCCGGTCTCGAGCCGATCGGACGAGATGCGGAGCAGGTAGTCGGTGTCGTGCAGCGACTGGGCGTGGGCGGCGCACGCGAAGGCGCCGAGGACGCCGGCCGCCAGATGCTTCTGCAAACTCATTCGCACGCTCCTTCCGCAGCGGCCCCGGCACGGTGTGCCGCGGCGCGTGGTTGATTCGTTCAGTCTCCGGCGCCGATCGCCCGCGCTTCCGGGTGGAAACGGTTGCGCATCGTG
>CAYNRF010000218.1:0-5237 GCA_964399525.1 uncultured Phycisphaeraceae bacterium
TGGTGCGGTTCGTGCCGCGGACGCGGCGGACGCGGACGGCCGACGAGCTGCACGCCGCGTTGGAGACCTTCGGCGTGCCGAGGACGTGCTCGCTGCGCCTGTTCGGGCCGGCCGCCATCGCCCCGCTCGGGGCGCGCCTGTTCGACGCGATGGACTTCGTCCGCACGCTGATGGGTGTGCCGGAGACCATCGACGCGTGCTACGTCGCCCCCGCCAAGGGCCGCGGCGTGCACCAGCTCCCCGGCGAGTCGCTGCGCCACCTCGAGGGCGACATGACCATCCACCTGCGGTTCTCCGACGGGCGGGCCGCCACAGCCCACCTTTCCGACCAGACCGCCGCGACGGCCTTTGACCTTCGCATCCTCGGGGCCGAGGGCGTGGTGTCGCTGACGCCCGAACGCCTGACCTGGCGGCACCCCGGCGGCGAGGTCGACCGAACCTCGATCCCGCCCGAGCCCGCCGACGCCGGAGGGCCCGATCCGGGCGAGGCGGCGCTGATCGCGCAGCTCGGCAACCTGTGCTCGGGGGTCGGCCCGTCGCACGCGCCGATCGACTATCCGGCCGTGCTCTCGATGGCCCACGCCGCGCTGCTGAGCTGCCGCACGGGCCAGAGCGAGTCGCCCGACACCATCCGCCGCCTGATCCAGCACGGGTGATGCGGCCCCGCGCTCAGATCAGACTCGCCGAACCGCCCGCGATGTAGGCCTCCATCGTCTGGATGGTCTCGATCAGGATGTCGTGCTCGGCGTGGTTGAGGTCGCCGATCGAGACCATGCCGATCACCCGTTCGCCGCTGAGCACGGGCAGGTGGCGGATGCGCCGCTCGCGCATGACGAGCCTGGCTTCGTTGAGCCGGGTGGTCGGGCGGCAGGTGAGCACCTCGCGGGTCATCACGTCCGACACGCGCGTCGCGGCCGGGTCGGCCTGGCGGGCGACCACGCGGGTCAGGATGTCCCGCTCGGTCAGGATGCCGACCATCCGCCCCCCTCCCCCTCCCAACTCGTTCATGACGATGACCGACCCGATCTTGTGGTCGTTCATGATTTGGGCTGCGTCGAGCACCGTGGCGGTGGTGGCCACCTGGTGCAGCGTCTGCGGCTTGCGGGACAGGATGTCTTGGACGGTACCCATGGCGTCGCCTCCGTTGCGTTGTTCGCGGAGTGCGCCGCCCCCACTGGCGGCGAACGGCCGCGGGATTCGGACGACAGCAGTATGACAGAAAACCGGCCCGGATGGAAGCCCCTGGTACTCAGGAACTTACGACTTCCGGCCGGTCCGGGTCAGGACCACCGGATCAGGTGCCAGTTCTTCTTGCCCCGCCGGAGGGCCATCAGCGAGCCGTGGAGCAGGTGGGAGTCGGTCAGGCGGACGCCCTCGCCGAGTTTCGCCCCGTTGACGGCCACCGAGCCGTTGGCGATGAACTCCCGCGCCTCCCGCTTGCTCTGGGCCAGTCTGGTCGAGACGAGCAGGTCCACCGGATCCACCCCGTCGCCCCTCAGGTCCGCCCGGTCGGCGTTGGACGAGGGCACATCGGCCAGCGCGTCGAGCAGGGTCTGGCGGTCGAGGTGGGCGATGTCGCCGGAGAACAGAGCTTTGGCCGCGGCCTCGGCGCCCTCCATGGCGTGCTGCCCGTGCAGGATGGTGGTCGCCTCCTGCGCCAGCGTGCGCTGCAGTTCGCGGGCGCCCGGGTTGGCGGCGTGGCGTTCGAGCAGGGCATCGATGGTGGGCTTGTTGAGGAAGGTGAAGACCTTGATCCAGTTGGCCGCGTCGGCGTCGGAGGCGTTGAGCCAGAACTGGTAGTAGGCGTAGGGGCTGGTGCGGTCGGCCGTCAGCCAGATCGCGCCGGACTCGGTCTTGCCGAACTTCCCGCCGTCGGCCTTGGTGACGAGGGGGGCGGTGAGGCCGAATGCGACTCGATCCTCATCAGACTTGTAAGTCACGACCTCGCCGCGACCCTTGCCCTGCTTCACAGAAGCTGTATCGATGTCGTGAAGATGCTGAATACGCCTGATGAGATCCGTTCCGGCCACAATGTTTCCGAACTGATCGCTGCCGCCCATCTGAACAGTCACGCGGTTCATTTGGTTGACCGGCGGAACGAATCCACCGACGGAATCATGCATCTTGTTGAACGGATCTCCTCCCCAGTTCAGATAGAGGAAGTCGTACGCCTGCAGGATCATGTACGAGAACTCGGTGTACGAAATCCCCTGCTCGCGGTTCTCCAGGCGGGCCTTGACCGACTCCTTCTGCATCATCATGTTCACCGAGAAGAACTTCCCGATGTCGCGCAATGCGTCGATGTAGGAGATCGAGCACAGCCAGTCGGCGTTGTTGACGATGGTGTGCGTGTGCGCTCCCGACACCTTCTCGCCGCCCAACACGCGGTCGAAGATGGGACGCTGCGCGTTGATGTGTGTCTCAACGGTCTCCCGCGTCATCAGCGTCCGCTCGGCCGACTTGCCCGAGGGATCGCCGATCAGCCCGGTGCCGCCGCCCATGAGGACGACCGGGATGTGCCCGGCCCGCTTGACGTGGCCCAGCAGCATGATGGGCACCAGGTTGCCGATGGTCAGCGAGGGGGCGGTGGGATCAAACCCGGCGTAGATCTTGCGGGGGGCGGTGTCCGGCTCGGAAAGGTGCTTGCGCAGCCCGACCTCGTCCGTGCACTGGTGCAGCAGCCCGCGCCAGGTGAGTTCGTCGATGAGGTCGATGGGCTTGGTGTCCGGAGCGTTCGCCATGGCTGGTCAGGGTAGGAGCCACACCCGGCACAATCACCGGATCTCAACCGGCCACGCCCGGAGGAAGCGGGCTCCTGGGCTCGCCAAATGACACCGCAAACGCCGCTTCGACCCCGCCCCATCCGCCAAGCTCAGGGCATGCGGGCCTGGATCCGCCAGTCCGGGGCGTTGGCCTGATCGGCCCAGCGGCGCATGTCGTTGAAGTCGTCCCACCCGAGCATCTCGGCGTGCCCGTCGAGCATGGCCGAGATGCCCTTGCTCCCGTACCGCAGCGACACGCGCCCGGAGTTGCTGTCGGGGCTGCTCGTCGAGGCGGCGTACGAGTCTTCCCACTGGCGGCCGGCCGTCGAGTACAGATAGGGCGGCTTGATGACGAACGAGCCCTCGATCGTGCCGTAGCCGGGCAGGATGGACGGCTCGGCGAGCGAGCGGGCCGAGGCAAACACGGTCAGGCCGGAGGGGCTGCGGGCCTGATCGATGCGGGACAGATGGAAGTCGCCGAAAAGCCGGCGACCCGTCGCGCTGAACGGGATCGTGTCTCCGGGCATCCCGCCGCCCATGAAATAGGCGTTGACGCCGAAGCTCGGGTAGAGCGACACGACGTACTCCATCGCCGTGTGTCCCGTCGCGGCCTCGGGCGAGTTCACGCCCGGCGCGGCGGCGAGCGCTTCGAGCACCCGCTTGTCCTGGTACAGATCTTCCAGGTTGAAATCGAAGTACGGCGCCAGCCGCCAGGGGTAACGCTGCGCGGGCAGCTTGGGGATCAGCACGCCGGAGGGGTTGCGGGGACGCGCCCCGTTGGCGACAAACTCCGGCCACAGCGAATCGGGGATGAAGCCGACGAGCAGCCTGCCCCGGTTGTCGTCGGCGTACATGGTGTAGGCCAGCATCACCTGCCGGGCCGCGGCCAGTTCCTTCGTCGCCCTGGCGGAGGTCCGGGCGCTGCCCAGAGCGGGCAGCAGGATGCCGATCAGGGTCGCGACGATCGCGATGACGACCAGCAGTTCGATCAGCGTAAAGCCCGGGCGGGTCGTGGGCCGGGCGGCGGGTCGGCTGGTCTGTCGGGCGGGTGTGATCATTGAGGACACCGTGGTCTGATTCGGCATTTTCGTGGTCGTGGATCAGAATCGGCGGCATTCTTGACGGAAAAGTCTTGAATGTCCACTTGACGCGGTTGAGACTCAGTCGCAATACTACGCCGTTACAACTCCGGCCGGACAAGCCGGGGTCCTGCGAAATCGGACAACTTCCCGCGGAGCAGCGCAAAATCTGCCGCACCGCTGCCAGGAGAGATGCCATGACCCGTCGCGCGACGCCGCTGCTGCTGATCCCCTTGTTCGGCGCCACCGGCCCCGCCGCCCATGCCCAGGTCTTCAGCGCGACGACCGACGCCACCCTCGACCGCTGGATGTACCCGTTCAACGGCACGCCCGGCACCCGACTGTCCGCGTCCACCTTCGGGGCCCCGCGCCTGGAGGGTTTCGACGACTACGACGCCCAGTTCATCGTCGGGTTCCGGACCGACGCCGATGTGCCCGCCGGACAGGCCCCGTCGGCGTACCGCGTGATCTCGGCGAAGGTGTACGCCGTCGTTTCGAACGACGGGCAGTTCCTCTTCGACCCCACCTACGACAACCAGAACACCTACCAGAACCAGGTGGGTGCGTACCCCGGCTTGGTGCCGGACTCGGACCCCGGGCGGCCGGTGACCATGTGGGGGCTGGGATACCGGGAGGGCTACAGCCTGGCGAACTGGGGCGAGACCAGCCCGTTCGGGTTCAACCCGACCGTCCCGCCCGCGCAGGAAGCACGCACGGCGTTCATAGCCACGTTCGACGCGAATGGATCGGCGAGCGACGCCTCCAACCACCTCAAGGCCGAGATCGACCTGACGCCGGCCGCGATTGGGCGGACGGACACGGTGACCCCGGGCGATCCGGTCCCGGCGGACACGGAGTTCGTGTTTGAGGTCAATCTGTGCGATCCCGGCGTGCGGGCGTATCTGACGCAGAGCCTCAGCGCGGGCGAGCTGCGGTTCGCGATCGCGTGCCTCCACCCCGCCGACGGCGGGCCGGACGGCGGGTCGGGCGATGTGACCTACCCCGTCTGGTACACCCGCGAAAACCCGATCGCCCAGATCTTCGGCCTCGTCCCCCACCTCGAGATCCAGGTCCGTGTCGGCAACGCCGGCGATTACAACGCGGACGGCATCCGCAACTTTTTCGACATCTCCGCGTTCCTGAACGACTTCAACGCCGGCAACCCGGCGGCGGACATGAACACGGACTGCGCCCTGAACTTCTTTGACATCTCGATCTTCCTCAACGAGTTCAACACGGCGCCCTGACCTCGTTCCCATCACCCGGTTCACCCCCCGATCCCATCCCCTCCACCCCCCCCCCCCCCATCCCCCGCGGCGCCGCCGCAGACATTCTAGGAGAGATAATAATGATCCGGACCGCTTCGATCGTGCTGCTCGGCGTGGCCGGCCTGGCC
>CAYNRF010000219.1:0-5179 GCA_964399525.1 uncultured Phycisphaeraceae bacterium
CTCGATAGACGGTCGAGCGCCCGAGGCCGACCTGCCTTGCGGCCGCGGTGGGCGATGAGCCGCCGCTCGAAGTGCGCGATGGCGTCGAACACGTGGAGCACCAGCTCGGCCGCGGCCAACGAAGTGTCGATCTTCTCCTCGAGGCTGAGCAGCGCGACGCCGCGCTCCTTCAGCATGGCGGCCGTCGCCAGCAGCTCGGCGAGTGAGCGACTGAGCCGGTCCAGCCGCACGATGGCCAGAGTGTCGCCGCGCGTAGTCGAGCAAGGCGTCGAGGCCGGGCCTCTCCATCGAGCGGCCCGAGCGCACGTCAGTGAACACCCGGATGACGCCGGCCTGGCGCAGCCGCAGCTCCTGCCCCGCGATATCCCGGTCGCCGGTGGAGACCCGTGCGTAGCCCAGGACATCGCCCATGGTGTCCCCGAACCGTCCGGTTCCGGGACGGCCGGCGCGCCACCCCGCCCGAACCCGTCCACAGACTACGTCTCCCAAATCCATTGCGTCCACGATCATCATGGACGATTCCGGGACCGGAGCACACCATGAGGCGATGCGCATTGCTGACCGACGTGGAGCGCCGGGCGCTCGGCCCCGTGGCGGGACCTCTGGATGGGAGCCACCCACTATCTCACCAAGAGCCTCAAACGCGTTGTCAGCCGTATGACCCTGCAGGTGCTGGCCCACAACCGGCAGCGGGCGATCGCGATCAGGGCGTCCTCTCTGCGACCTGCGCCTGAGGAACGGCCCGACACAGGCAATTGCGTTCTCACACAGCCTAGTCGCTCACGGGCGACCATGCCGCAGCCACTGGGCCTGCCAAGCGCGGATCGGCGGCGAGGCGGAAAAGACCGTGGCGCGACTATCCCGCGCGCGAAGATCGACCCACCTGACAAGGAAAATTCCTCTGCTTTCGCAATTTTCTGCTCCTCTCTACGAAGCGCGGCGCAGCAAGACCATAACGAAGCAGGCCGAAATTGCGCGGCGTCTGCGCGGAGCCAAGCGCGCACTCCGCCCCCCCCTCGCATGCTGTGCGCGCTTGCACAACGCTCCTACAGGCCCGGCGCGTCGACATGGATGCATCCAAGCGCCAGTTGGCCGACCAGGGCTCATTTTGATTCTTGCATAGCCGAGAGATGAAGATGAGCGGGTTGCAGCCGCCGCTTGGGTCTGCTTGACGGCGGCATGGACGGCCAAATGACTGCGCGATGCCGCCTGCCAACCTCCCCTCTCTTGTTAGCGAGGGAGCGCGTCACGGGAGGAGGGTTGGTGGTGCGCGGGGCTGACGCAGCCGGATTGCCGCCTTTGCTCACCAAAGGCGCGCATCGAGGCAAGGAGCCATGCGGCAGGCCGACATGGATGCATCCATGTCACGGCTGTCAGAGACTAGCGCGGTTGGGTCGTGCAATGTCTTCCGTTCGGCCGCGACGCCTGCCAAACACCTCGAAGGCAAGAGCGGTCACATGGGGGGCAGCCGATGCGCATGATCGATACTTTTTGCCAGATCGCGGGGGTGCTGCGTTCGACCCAGCGCGCGGCCATAGAGGTGGAGAATGCACCCGACAAACGCAAGCGGTTGCGCACCTTCTCCGCGCCGGAGGTTGCCGCGCTGCTTGGGGTTTCCCAAAAAATGCTACGTGCCGCTATTGGGACCCCCGATCGGCCCGCGCCGGGGCGCTTCACCTTTGAGGACCTTCAGCGTGCCCGCATCGTGCTTACGGGCAAGCCCCATCTGGGGGGTAGTATTGGTCGCGTGCGGCGATTGCCAGCCGTCATTTTCACCAATTTCAAGGGCGGGTCGGCGAAGACCACCAGCAGCGTCCACTTCGCGCAGTATATGGCGCTCGCCGGCTACCGCGTGCTGCTGGTGGACCTCGATAGCCAGGGCAGTGCAACGGCCCAGTTCGGGCTCGATCCGGCAACGGAGGTGACGCGGGACAACAGCTTCGCGGCGTGGACGAATGGGCGCGACGCTGGTGCGCTGGTGCCGGCGGCTACGCTGTGCCAGCGCACATACTGGCCGACCATCGACCTGGTGCCGGCAGGGGCGGTGCTGGCGGAGGCAGAAGAGAGCCTCTCCCGCAGGGCGGCCTCGGGAAAGCCGGAGGCTGTTCTTTACTTCGAGGAGTTCGAGGCCTTTCTTGCCGCCGTCGCGGGGCAGTTCGACTTGGCAGTGGTCGACACCCGACCAGACGTGAACATGCTGATGACGGCCGCGCTGCACGCGGCTAGCGGCATTGTCGTTCCTACGCGCGCGACCATGACCGATCTGGCCTCGACCGGCGAGTTCTTTGGGCACCTTGCCGGGTATGTGGCCGACTTCCAGGCGGCATTCGGCAAGGGGCTAGACTTGGCCTTCTGTAAGATCCTGGTCAGCGCGTTCGATCCGACGGATCGCAGCCAGGAGGCATTGCTCGAGTTGCTGCGAGAGCGGTTCGGGGACGCGGTCCTGCCGAGCCCCTTCCTGCACTCCCGCGTGATGGGGACAGCGGGGTTCGGCAAAGAGACGCTGTACGAGTACGAGCCTACGACAGACCGCACCGCTTACAACCGCGTGCTGGCGAGCGCCAACGCGGTGAACCGGGCGATCGAGCACGAGCTGACCCGGGCTTCGACGCTGACCACGGTCGCGGGGGAGGCGTGAGATGACACAGCGATCCAAGTTCGGCGCCCTCGCGCAGGCGGTGAAGGACCATGCGGCGAGCGCCTCGCGGGGGCTGCCGACCACGGGCAAAGACGCGGACGGGGCGGGCGCGACGCCGGAAGCCCGCGCACCTGCCGCCGCGGGGCTCCACAAGCCGGCGGTCGCGCTGGGCGCGCTCGCGGAGAGCCTGCGTGAGCGCGTATCGCGCCTGGAAGCCGAGTTGGCCCAGGCGGCGGGCCGCAACACCGACCTCGAGCGCGCGCTCGACCAGGCCAGGGCCGCGGCGACCCGGGCTGGTGAGGCGGTGGAAGAGTTTGTCTTTCTCGACCCCGCGCAGATCCGCGACGAACTCCCTCGCGACCGACTGCCCGGGGCCTTCTCCGGGCCCGAGTTCGAGGAGCTGCTCGCCGACATCCGAGAGAACGGGCAGAACGACGCAATCACCGTCAGGCCGGCGATGGACGGCTACGGCTTCGAGGTCGCCGCGGGGCGCCGACGCCTCGAAGCTTGTCGGCGACTTGAGCGCCCGGTGCTCGCGCGAGTTCGCGGCCTGGACGACCCTGGGATGCTCCGGGTGCAGTTCTCTGAAAACGAGCGGCGCGAGGACATCTCCGCGCTTGAGCGGGCACGGTGGTTCGCCGCGGTGCGGGCGAAGCTCGAGATGCCGGCGAAGGACGTCGCGGCCCAGTTCGGCCTGGATCCGTCCACGCTGAGCCTGTACCTGCGTCTAGCGCGCTTTCCGGATGAGATCGTGGGTCGTTTGCGCGAGCCGCGCCGCCTTTCCGTTCTGCGTGCCCGGCGAGTGATGGAGGCGGTGGAGACAGACGCGCGAGTGTTGCGGCGGATCGTCGATGCGATCGACGCGCATGCGCGCGCCGCCGAAGGCCGGGGTGGCGCACCCGATCCCGACGAGCAGGTCGAGGTGCTGGTGCGCGCAGCGGAAGGCAGGGCAGGGGACCGCTCCGGCGTCCGGGCGGCACTTCCGGAGCGGCGGCACGTCGTGCATCGAGGCAGGCGCGTCGGCACGCTCACACGCAATGGTGGCCAGTGGGTGTTCCGCTTCGCGACCTCCGTCAGCGAGGAGGTCGTGCAAGCCCTTGCGGATCGGATCGGCGATCTCGTCGAGGAGGTGGAGAATGCCGGCCAGCGGCCGGCCTGAGCCACCACCAGGTTAGGCTTGCCCGGGCACCGCGCGCCAGCTCTCCTCGCCATAGACTAGGTAATGCGTCACCACCTCGCCACTCCAGCGATAGAGCAGGTGGAGCGTCTGCCGGACGGGCAGCCGCACGACGTTCGGCCACAGGGCCGCGACTGCCTCACCTTCTGGCCAGCGGACGCTCTGGTAGACCACCCCATCCGCGTCCGCCGCCCGAAGCCTGCGCGCCAGCGCCTGCGGCGCCGTGTAGTCGTCCGGCGCGAGGAAGCGCGCGAACCCACCGTCGCGCAGCTCGTGCATCCGGCCGGCAATGCCGCAGACCAGCTCGCGCCGCTGGGTCTCCGTTGCCGGTTCCGCAGTGCGGCGGAAGAACGCCTCCGCATGATGGATGGTCTCCGTCAGCGCCACCTCGAAGCAATCGCCTGCGTAGAAGGCGCCGAAGGTGCCGTCGTGGAACCGCCCGGGCCGGTCGGTCGATACGTGGCAGAACGGTGCCATGACGAAGTTCGCCGTAGCGCCGGCCACTCGCCGTGACGGCGGCACCAGGGAGAGTTCCCCAACCTGGTCGCGCACGCGCGGATTGGTCTTCATCTCAAGGCGGTTCAGCAGGTCCCAGTCCGCTGGGTCAGCGGCGAGGTCCTCGAACAACCGTACGGGCGGGCAGATGGTGGCGATGATCCGATGTGCCGTCGCCCAGTCCAGCCGGGAGACGGGCGGTAGGGCGTCGGTCTCCGTCGTGTTCACCAGCCCGAGCGCTCGGCGTCGAGATAGGCCCGGATGGCGGTGATGTCGGCTGGTGCGCCGGCGAGCATCCGCTCCATGGCTGACTGACCGCCGAAAGCCGTTTCGGCTTCCTGATCCACGCCTGAGCCCGCGTCGGTTTGGCAAAGAGATACCTCAGCGCCTTGTGGATGCCGAGCAGGTCGCCGACGCGCCAAGCACAGTCGTGCGGCACGGTGCGGATGTCGCCAGCCTTCCAGCGGTAGAATGTCGCCGGGCTTGGTTGACCGAGCAGCACGCGGCCCTGTTCGGTCGTGAGGCCCCAGAGCTCGAACAGGCGGAACACCGCTCGGATGCCCTCGGCAGCATCTTCCGATGTGATGCGGCCTGCGGCTGGGATGGCCAATTCTATGACGCGCGGTTCTGCCATGCGCCCTCTCCCTTGAGAGAAGTTACGGCGGTTCTCTCAAGGGATACAAGGCCACGGCTCCGCGGCGCTACTGTTAGCGGTCCTGGCCAAGTCCCCGCGGGGGAAGGGGAGGGCGCCCGCGGCCGTAAGCGCCTGCTGCCTCGGGCGGGCGGCCTCACCCGCCCACGGCGAGCCTAGCACGCTGCGGAAATTCGGCTGTTCAGATCGGTTCAGCTCTGATTCGCTGCTGCTGTTG
>CAYNRF010000220.1:0-5144 GCA_964399525.1 uncultured Phycisphaeraceae bacterium
TCCGGTTCGTTGGCTCAAAGGATCCGCGACGGGGCGGGTCGGAAGGGTAGCCCGCGTTCCCGACCCTGACAAGCCTGAAACCGACTCAGGGCCCGACGAAAGCGTCCGTCTCTGACGCGGGCATTTCGTTCCCCTGGATGACCCCCATCCGGGAGCGCACCTCGCGGATGATCTCCTCGATCTGCCGCGGCAGCCAGATGTTGTCGCCGTCGATCACGGGGGACTTGGACCACAGGCTCGACCCGTCCAAGCGGAGCACGTGCTGGCCCCGGCCTTGATTGTTCGGGGTGTTTTCCTCAGGAAAGACCATCTCGCCGCGGGCGACCCGCAGTGTCACTGGCGAGCGGTCGGCCATGACCACCACCCGGGTGGTGGTGGGAACGGACAGATGCAGCCGCAGCCCGCCGTTGGACATGATGCGGTAGGAGTAGGAGATTTCCTCCATCGACTTCCAGTCCATCGCGCCGGGCTCGGGCGTTCCACGTGGAGCATTCGGATTGGAAGGCGAGGCCAGGTCATCGAGCCGGAGGTAGCCCTCACGGGGCAGGGTGTAAAGGTTGGCCGAGTTCGACCGGTTGGGGTTGCCCACATCCATCCACGATCCCCCGAACCCCGCACTGGCCATCGGGAGCATGTCGGCGTTCGCCCCGGCATAGGTGCCGAAGGCGCGGGCGGCGGTCTGCATGTTGGCCATGGACAGCGACTGCTCGCGGTAGCGGGCGGCGCCGTTGAAGGCCGGGATCGCCACGGACGCGAGGATCAGCAGGGTCGCCGCGACCGAGATCAGGTCCGACAAACGGAACCGCGGCGGACCGGCATCGGCGTGATCCTCGAACCGCACCGCCCGGGCCTGGGCACGGTCGGCGTCCTGGACGGCCTGGAACGTGCGGTCGATCAGCCTCTGGCGATCGGCCGACGCACTCGGTGAACCTCCCAGAGACGCCAGCGAAGCCAGGGCTTCGTGCCGATCAACCCGCGGCTGGAGGGCCGGAGGAACGATGCCCGGCCCCTCCATCCAATGGTCCAACGCCGCGGCGTCATCCGCCTGCAGTGCATCGATCAGGGCATCGGAAAGATCCCCCTGCTCGGCCGCGGCGAGTGCGGCCCGGCGGGCCTTGAGGTCGATCACGCTCACCCGCGCTGCCCGCTCGGATTCGCCCGGGACGGGTGTTCCAAGCAGGGAGATCAGGGCCTCGATGCGACTCGAACGAGCATCGGCGGCGTTGGCGCGCCAGCCGGAATCGATCAGGGCATCCAGGGCTTGGGCATCTGCCGGATTCAGGCCGGGAAGATCCGGCCGGAGGGAGGAGGTTTGGTCCAGGTCACTCATGGTCCGGGCTCCGACCCGCGGGTGCGGGCGATTCTTTGGTCCTGCGCGGCTGTGTCATCCGGCCCTGCCGGGATTTTCGCGCGTCACAGCCTGCCAGGAACGGGCGAAGGCGGCGACCGCGGCGTGCATCCGCGATTTCACGGTCCCCAACGGGATCCCCAGGTCCTCGGCGATCTGCTGATAGCTCAGCCGCTGGAAATAGGCCAGCAGCAGCACCTCGCGCAGTGCCGGCTGGAGCCGCGAGAGGGCCGTCTGCACCAGGCGGTCCTGTTCGGAGGCATCCATCGCGGCGTCCGGGCTGGGCACATCGACCTCCAGGAGATCCACGAACGAGGTGGAGCCGTCGGAGCCGCCGATCGGGGCCGAGAGTTCGACGGTCCGCTGTCTCATCCGCTTACGCAGATGGTCCCGCCCCTTGTTCGCGGCAATTGTGAACAACCACGGGCGAAAACGGCGGGAGGTATCGAAGGTGTGGGCCGACTGGTGGATCTGAAGAAAGGTTTCCTGGAACAGGTCTTCGGCGGCGGCCCGGTCGCCGACCAGCCGGGTCAGGAAACGCAGGAGATCGTCGTGGTACCGCTCGATCAGCGTCCGATAGGCCGCGGTGTCGCCATCGAGGAACCGTTCAAACACGGCTTCGTCGGAGGGTTGGTCCGGTTCGATCAAGCGGGGTCCCTTGGGCGGCTGGGGGTGCTACGGCCGGACCGGCCCCGGGGTTCGTCCGAGGCTTGGGCCGGTGTGGGGAGTGTACGGGCGGATCCCCCTGAACGGCCGATGTTGCTGCAATGGATTCCCGGCGACCGCGTTGCACAGGCAGATGGAGGCGGCGTTGACCACCCGCGGCGAAGCAGACTGCCCCGGCGCGGGGGCCGAGGCCGGCGATGCGCTCGCATCGCTGGTGTCCCGGGCTTCGCTCGGTGATGAGCGTGCCTGGGAAGAACTGGTCCGCCTCTACGCCGGGCGCGTGTTCGCCCTGGCCCAGTCCCGTCTGCGTCGGCCCGACCTGGCCGAGGAGATCACCCAGTCCGTGTTCGTCACCATCGCGACCAAACTGAAAGACCGGCAGTACGACGAACAGGGGCGGTTCGAGCCCTGGTTGTTCCGAGTCACCATGAACCGCGTCCGCGACACCGCACGCCGGATGAAGCGGCAGGCCGGGATGCTGGAACCGGGCGTCATGGACGGGATGCTGTCCGGCGCGGACGGACGCGTCGGACCGGATACGGACGAAACGGCCGCCCTGCGACGTGCCCTGGACACGCTCGGAGAGGCCGACCGGGAAGTGGTCGAACTGCGGCACCACGGCCGGATGGGATTCAAGGAGATCGCGGAACTGCTGGGCGAACCCGTGGGGACCGTGCTCGCCCGGCACCACCGCGCACTTCGAAAGCTCCGCGCCGTGATGGAGCAGGACCGCGGATCGGAGGACTTGTCATGAACGATGCGTCACCCAACCACGAAGTCCCGGACCCGATCATGGACGCGTTGAGCTCCCGGCTGGACGCCCTGGGGCGGGCGGACCGGGAGCGGGCGTCCCCCGGTCTGGAAGATCGCGTCATGGCCGGCGTGGGACGCGTGTTCGCCCCCGATCCGGTCGCCTTTGTCCCCGCCGAGCCCCGGCGGTGGCGGATCGGGACGCTGCGGATGGCCGCCGGCGTGGCGCTGTTCGCGACCGCCGGCGCGGTGTTGCTGACGCTGTCCGGGCCCGCCGCCGGGCCGGGGAACGGTCAGGCCGCGCTGGTGAGCACCGCTCTGGTCGAGAATCGGATCGAAGGACTGCTCGCGCTGGCCTCGGAGCCCTCGGACGGCTTCGGGGACGCGGTCGCGTCGATCGAGCTCTGGGCGGACGCGCTGAGCACCGAATCTGACGCGTCGTGGATCGGATCGGATCTGGCCGACCCGGGCTGGTGGGACGCCGGGCTCTCGGGCGGGATCGGAGGTGCACTGTGAAGAAACGAGCCGCGTTGATCGGAACCGCCGGTGTCGCTCTGGTTCTTGCCGGCGCCGGCATGGCCCAGCCCGACGAGTCCGCGCCGGAACAGCCCGCGCGTCAGCGGGACGGGTCGGCCCGATCGGACGATCCGGCGCTGCTGCGGACCAGGCTGGAACGGACCATCGCCCGAACCGAGACCATGCTCGAACGCCACCGCGAAGCGCTCGCCCGCCTGGACGCGGGGGAGTCTCCGGCCGAGGTCATCCGCTCGCTGCGCTCGCGGTCGCCCGGGACCGACGAGAACGGGCCCGGCGGCCCGGCGACGCGGGGCCCCGGGATGGAGGAGGCGGGCCCTCGCGGGCGCGGCGCGGGGGCGGTCGGGCCCGATGATCGCCCGCCGGAGATCTCTCCCGAGGCGCGGGCACGCCTGCGCGGCTTTCTGCGCGACCAGCTCCCCAGCGTTCACGAGCAGCTGGCCGCCATCGAACGCCAGGACAGCGTGATGGGCGCCACCCTGTTTGATCGCATGATCCCGCAGCTCCGCGAAGTCGCCATGGAGATGGAGCGTAATCCGGGCTTTGGACGGCTCAAGCTCGAGGAGATGCGGACCGGGCTGGCCGTCGTCGACGCCACCCAGCACCTGCGGTCGTTGCCTGCCGATAGCAATCCCGAGGCCCGCGCCGCGGCAGAATCCGCTCTGCGCGACGCCATCGCCGCTCGGTTCGACGCGAGGATGAAGATGCGAGAGCACGAGCTCGAACGCCTGGCGGCCCGCATCTCCGAACTGCACGAGCAGATCAAGCAGGAGCGCGCCGGTCGGGACGCCGAGATCGAAAAGGTGTTCGAGTCCGTCATCACCCAGCGGTGGGCCCGCCCGGCACGCGGGCCGGCGGATCGCCGCCCCGACCGGCCCTGAGCGGCGTTCGTTCCCACGCGTCTGGGGACCCGTGGAAGAGGACCGGCTTCAGGACACGACCGCCCCGGGCGTGATGTCGGCGCTGGGCGAAATGACGACCACCGAGCGGACGGCCGAGCCTTTTTCGGCGTCCGACGCGGCCAGCAGCATGCCGCGGGATTCCTCGCCCCGGAGCTGGCGGGGGGCGAGATTCGCCACGATCACGATCAGCTTGCCGACCAGCTCCTCGGGCGTGTACTGGGCGCGGATGCCGGCGCAGATCTGCCTGGGCGTGCCGGATCCGTCGTCGAGCTGGAGCTTGAGCAGCTTGTCGGCGTTGGGGTGCGGCTCCGCCTTGATCACCCGCGCGACCCGCAGATCGACCTTGGCGAAGTCATCGAAGGTGATTTCCGGTTTGCCCGCCGGCTTGCTTTCGGCCGGGGTCTGGGTCGGGACGGCTGGGGCGGCGGGATCGGTCATGGCGGGTCTCTCCGGAGGAATGGAACGACCCATCGTATGTCACGGTGATGTCCATCGCCCGGCGCGACGGACCGGACGCGACCGCGACACGCCCCAGGTCGCGCCGACCCGGTCGAGCGTCCACCCGGGCAGCGCGGCGTCCAGGCCGACCGCGGCCTGCGCGTGCCACGAATCCGGGGCCGCTCCCAGCAACGACATCTCGATCCCGACCATCATGGCCCAATCGGGCGAGTCGGTCTGCAGGCCGTGGTGGTAGCTCGGTTCCGGGCAGGACTGCTGCACGAGCCCGTTCCCCGCGCGGACGCGCATCGTCAGTTGCCCCCGGCAGGGATCGTTCGACGCGTCGTTCTCCCACTTGGCCAGCACCGCCCGGACCCGCGCAGCATCGTGCCCCAGGCGGACACCCTCGTCGATGATGCGTTCCCGCAGCACGCTGTCCTGCGCCAGGGTCGCCGCGGCATCCCGGCTGTTGACGCGCAGGGCCGCCAGCGTCTGACCGGCGTCCC
>CAYNRF010000221.1:0-5111 GCA_964399525.1 uncultured Phycisphaeraceae bacterium
TCAAGCGGTACAACCACGAGCCCAACCACCCCGCCCGCACCGGGCCGGGCCGGGCTTACGAGGAACGGACCATGCAACCCGAACCCACCCACACCAACCATCCCCCCGCCGGGCTTCCCAAGGCCACCATCGTGACCGCCTCCAACCCCGGCGAGCTCTCCCCCATCGAGGCCGCCATCATGGACGCCTGCAACGCCCTCCACGAGGCGCGCGAGCAGGGCGACCACCAGACCGCCCGGGCCTTCACCGACGCCCTCTTCGAACTGCTGGCCAGGTACGACCAGACGGACGGCGACGACCACCCCAACCCCGCCTGGTCCCGACCCAACCAGCGCGCCCTCGCCCTCTCCGCCATGGGCCGCGTTGAGGACGCCGTCAAAACCGAACTCATCGCCCTCAAATACGCCGACACCCCGCGCCGCCGGGAGATCTCCCTCGGGAACCTCGCCGACCGCTGCCTGCGCCTCGGCGACGTCGAGCTCGCCGTCGGCTACTTCCTCGAAGCCATCGACGCCAACCCCCAGTCCGTCCCCGTCCTGATCACCGGCGCCCATGCCCTCTTCCGCGCCGGCCACACCGACGCCGCCGACGCCATTTTCCGCGCCATGCTCCAGACCCCCGCCCTGCTCACGCAAGGTTCTGAACTCTCCGCCTACCTCGCCTTCGATCCGGGCACCCGCTCGATGCGCTCCCGCCTGCCCGCCCTCGAGGAACTCTTCGCCGCCTGGGAATCGCTCGGCCGCCGGCAGAACGGAGGCGCCCCGTGAACGCCCACGACCACGACCGGTTCTGGCAGCGCTACGACCGCGAGGTCCGCCCCGCCGTCGAGCGTGCCTGCCGCCAGGTCTCCCGCCTCCACGCCGAGAACACCATGGAGCCCGGCGACATGGCCTCGTGGGTCCACACCCGCGTCTGGCGCATGCTCGAGAAGCAGGCCTTCCCCACCTTCCACGACAACCCCTCGCCCGACCTGGCCATCGAACGCCTCGTCAACCACGCCCCCACCCTCGCACGCTGGTCCTACATGGCCCTGGCCCGCAAGCACTGGCGCCAGATGGAACGCGAAGCGCCCAGCGAACTCGCCCGCGTCGAGCATCTCTCCGTGACCCGCCGCGCCGACGCCGAGATCGAGCACCGCGAACAGATCGACGACGCGCTGGCCAAGGTCCGCGCCGCCCTGCCCGACACCGTCCGCCAGAAACTCGCCGCCTCCATGCAGGACAAGGCCGACCGCCGCCGCGCCGCCCTCGCCCTGGGCGCCACCCGCCGCGAGGACGACCGACTCATCAACCAGGTCGACGCCGGACTCATCAAGGAAAACACCGTGCAGCAGATGCGTTCCCGCGCCCGCCGCCACGCCGCCGACGCCCTCGGCGCCTCCATCCGCCTCCCACTCCTGCTCCTCGTCGCCGGCGTGCTCATCGTGACCGCCACCCCCGCCGAAGCCGGCGAACAGTCCGGCGGCCGACGCGGCGGCAAGGCCATGACGCCACCCCCCTGCGCCGTTGCAGAAACCGAACAGACCGGCGGACGCGCCGCCGCACCGCACCTCTCCTCCGGCTCATCCGCCGTGCTCGCACGCGGCGAACAGTCCGGAGGCCGCGGGGGCAAGGGCTGAACACCTCGAACCAATCCGTCGGTCCGCGCGTGGAATAACGCCGCGCACAACACACTTTGCACCGGGATGATCCAACCCCTCCTCGTCGCCACCCTGTCCATGCTCATCCACGCCGCGGATCCCAACGCGCCGTCCGCGGCACCGGGCGCCGCGCCGTCCCCGGAAACTGCCCACCCGCAACCCCAGGACCCGCCCGTCGCCGCCCCGAAACTGGAACGCCCGCTCAAGGTTGGCGAAACCTTCCCCAACTTCACGCTGCACAACGAGAAAGGCGAGCCGGTCAGCCTCGCCCAGCGTCTGGCCAGCGGCCCGGTCGTGATCACCTTCTACCGCGGCACCTGGTGCCCCTACTGCATCAAGGCGCTGGACACCATTGAAGAATCCGTTCCGGAAATCAACCGTCTCGGCGCGACAGTCTGGGCTGTTTCACCTCAGCAACCCGAGCATGCCGCCGACCTGCGTGAAAAAACCGGGGTGTCCTACGAACTTCTGGTCGACAAAGACAACACACTCGCCGACCGGCTCGCCCTGATGTTCACCATCGATCCCGCCACCGAGGAAACCTATCGCACCCGCTACAAGCTCGACGTGGGTGGGTACAACGGCTCCAATTTGTGGCAGTTGCCCATTCCGGCGACCTATGTGGTCGACACGGACGCGACGATCCGCTATGCTTGGACGCACGCGGATTACACCAAGCGGGCCCCGGTTTCCGAGGTCCTCGCGGCCCTGAAATCCATCGCGGAAGATTAACGCGTCTCCCCGCGGATGGCCGAATCAGGAAGGTCCGACAACCAGCCCCCCCCCGACGGCGGGTGTAGCCCTTGCGGCGGCGCCCGCCGTCACCCTTTTTGCACTTTTTTGTCCCCCCGCTCAGGCCCCCGCGACCCGCCGCTCGCACACCGCCTCGTACGCCTCGGTGAGCCGTCGCTCGGACACCTTGACGGCGGTCCCCAGCTCCTGCGCAAAG
Organism: uncultured Phycisphaeraceae bacterium; assembly: GCA_964399525.1. Taxonomy (GTDB): domain Bacteria; phylum Planctomycetota; class Phycisphaerae; order Phycisphaerales; family UBA1924; genus UBA6054. Next base: position 2,589 of record CAYNRF010000221.1, read on the forward strand.
CACGCGACCCGGTACTCCTCCACCATCCAGCGCAGCTCCTCGAACGCGTCCGCCGACGCCGACTGCTCCACGCCGCCCCTGGCCAGGTCCACCAGTTTCTCCAGCCACGCGTACACCAGCCGCGTCTGCTGCAGGTCCCGCGCCGGACCGATCGCCCGCATCCGCTCCAGCCGCACCTCGATCGCCCGAATGTACCGCGGATAGCACCGCAGCCACCGCGTGGGCACCGACGTTTCCCAGCCCGCCGGCGTGAGCAGCCGCACCTGCTGCTCGATGTCCACCGCCGCGTGCCGCCAGCCGTCCGGCAGCCCGTCCGCCAGCCGCGCCTTCGTCCGCGTCAGCCCGTCGAGCGTCTGCGACAGCAGCGTGATGGTGTCCTGCGTCACCGGCACCGCGCGATCCCACGCGCCCACGCACCGGCGTCGAAAGTCTTCCCGTGTGCGCACCGCCGGGCGGTCGTCCACGCACAGCACCGCCGCCGCCCGCGTCAGCACGATCGTCTCGATCCGGTCCGACAGCCCGTGCGGCGCCGCGTGCAGCGCCAGCCGCTCGAATCCCGGCAACTGACGCACCCGGACCATGATCTCCCGCTTGAGCACCTGACCGAACAGGGCCGCCATGCCGACGCGGGTCTCCCGCTCGGCCTGCCACGGCGTGGGCCGCATCCGCGCGGCCACTGACGAACCTTCCAGCACCAGCGCCGGGAAGGCCACCACCTTCTTGCCCGCCCCACCGCCGCCGCTCCGCTGGATCTCGACCGATTCGGGCAGGTCGGTGAAGGTCTCCGGCGTGACGGCCTCGGTCTCGCGGTCGCGGGCGACGGCCTTGACCGCCGCGTGGGCGGCGGCGGCGAACTTGGTCCGCAGGGCCTCCAGATCGCGCCCGGCGTCCAGCGGCTTGCCGTGGGCGTCGACGACCTCGAACCGCGGACGCAGGTGCTCGGGCAGGTCGCCGGCGCGGAGCTGGTCGGCGCGGATGGACACGCCGGCCTCGGCGGCGACCAGGCGGGCGACCTGGTGGATCACGGGGCCGTCGCCGGGACGGAGCCGGGCGGCCACGCGGTCGCCCAGCGCGTCGAGGTCGAAGCGGCGCCGGACGTCCTTGGGCAGGGTGCGGACGAGCCCGCGCACGCGTTCGGGCAGGAAGCCGGGGACGAGCCACTCGACGCGGTCGGGTGTCAGGCGGTGGAGTTCCTCGGGGGTGACGCGGACGGTCGCGCCGTCCTCGGCCTCGCCCGGGGCCAGCGCGTAGCGGATGCGCAGACGGGTGCCGAAGACCTCGGCCTCGTCGGGGAAGGCCTCGGGGGCGATCTCCGGTTTGGCCAGCAGCAGGTCCTCCTCGCGCATGCGCAGGATGTCGGGGTTCTCCGACTCGGCCTTGGCGGCCCAGCGTTCGAAGGATCTGGAGGAGTACACGTCGGCGGGCAGGCGGGCGTCGTAGAAGGCGAAGCGGGTTTCGGACTCGGCGACGAAGTCGGCGCGGCGGGCCTTGGCGGCCAGGGTGTTCAGGCGGGCTTCGAGGCGGCGGTTGTCGCGCACGCCGCGGGAGCGGGTGTCGAGTTCGCCTTCGACCAGCGCGTGGTGGATGAAGATGCGGCGGGACTCGACGGGGTCGATGGGGCCGTAGTGGACGACGCGTTTGGGGACGAGCTCGAGGCCCTCGAAGGTGACCTTCTCATCGGCGATGACGCGCTGGGTGGTCTCCTCCCAGCGGGGATCGGACCAGGTGCGCTTGATGAGGTGGGCGGCGGCCTTCTCGATCCACTCGGGTTTGACGGCGGCGACGGTGCGGGCGAGCACACGGGTGGTGCGGACGATCTCGCCGGCCATGACCCATCTGGGTTTGGGGTCGGTGCAGGCCGAGCCGGGGGCGATCTCGAACTTGGTGTTGCGGGTGCCCTGGTATTCGCGCTGCTCGCCCTTGCGTCCGATGTTGATCAGCACGCCGGTGAGCAGGGCCTGGTGGACCTCGTCGGGCTGGGCGTGGCGCGGGCTGACATCGAAGCCCATCTCGCGGCAGAGGCGGGCGATCTGGCGGAACACCTCGCGCCATTCGTCGATGCGCCGGGCGGAGAGGTAGAGCTTCTCGCATTCCCTGGCGAGTTTCCGGCGGCTGGTGGTCTTGTGCTCCTCGTGGTAGAAGTCCCAGATGGCGCGGAGGGTGAGGAAGTCGGAGCCCTGGACCTTGAAGCGTGCGTGGGCCTGGTCGGCGGCGTCGCGCTTCTCGTGGGGGCGGACGCGGGGGTCCTGGACGGAGAGGGCGCTGGCGATGACCAGGACATCGTGGAGGCAGTGGGCGTCCTGGGCGGCGAGGATCATGCGGCCGATGCGGGGGTCGACGGGCAGGCGGGCCATGCGCTTGCCGGTGTCGGTGAGGCGGTGCTCGTCGTCGATGGCGACACGCACGTCGCGCAGTACGTGTGTCGCGTGTGGCGCCTCGCGCCCGTGCCGGTCATCGCGGCGGTGCACGGCCACGCGTTGGGCGCAGGTTTGCAGATCGCGCTCGGCGCCGACGTGCGCATCG
>CAYNRF010000222.1:0-5070 GCA_964399525.1 uncultured Phycisphaeraceae bacterium
CTCAATCTGATCTATTGTGCCACCCATTCCTGGCGGCGGCGGCGGTCTGGCGTCCGCGTCGTGTGTGGAGGGATGCCCGAGGTCTTTGTTCGGGCGTCGGGGCTCATGCACCGGAAGGCAGGCTTTGGAACAGTTCATCAGCCCGATCGTGCTGTACCTGGTGTGCGTGCTCGGCGCGGCCGGTATGGCGTTGGCGCTGCCGCGGCGCGGGTCCAGACTGGTGCCCGTGGGCGCGGTGCTGCTGGCGGGCGCCGTGGGGCTTGCGGCGGTCAGTCTGGGCTCCCGGGTCGGCTGGACCGTCGGCGCGGGCGGGCCGGGCGTCTTCTTCTATCTGTTCGCCGCCATCGCCCTGGGCGCGTCGGTCCGCATGATCACGCACCCGCGGCCGGTGTACTCGGCCCTGTACTTCATCCTGACGATCATCGCCTCGTGCGGGCTCTACCTGCTGCTGGGCGCCGAGTTCATGGCCTTCGCCCTGATCATCATCTACGCGGGCGCCATCCTGATCACCTACCTGTTCGTCATCATGCTCGCCACGCAGGCGCCGACGGGCAACGACGCGGACCTGCTCGACGAGACGGACGCGGTCGCCCGGGAGCCGGTGGTGGGGGCGGTGCTCGGCTTCGTGCTGATGGGGCTGATCTCGACGATGCTGTTCAACGGCATCGCCTCGCTGCGGGCCCCGGCGGATTTCCATCCCGACACGGTGCTGGCCAACCTGCCCCGCAAGGTCGACGCGGCCCTGCGCCAGGCCGACCTGATCGGTCCGGACGAGCGGGTGCTCCGCGACGGCGGCTCGGGCGTGATCGACGCGTCCTCGCGGACCATCACGGTGATCAACGAGTCGACCGGGACAACGCGGGTGCTCAGCCCCGAGCGGTGGCCCGACGAGCTCGAAGCGACCAACCTGGACCGCCTGGGCTGGAACCTGCTCAACGACCACCCGATGACCATCGAGATCACCGGCATCATCCTGCTGATGGCGATGCTCGGCGCCACGGTGCTGGCCCGCAAGCACGTCGAACTGGAGGAGTCGCTCAAGGCGGCTCAGGCCGTGCATCTGGGCGTGCCGCCGACCTCCGGCCAGGGCCGGGGCGCGGCGGGCCCGCGGGGGGGTGAGGCGTGATGGACTCCGCTCTGCTCGTGCAGCCGGCCGTGACCGCCTTCGCCCTGCCCGACGGCGTGCTGGCGCATTACCTGATCCTGTCGGCGGCCATGTTCGCCCTCGGGCTGATCGGGTTCATCACCCGGCGCAACCTGATCATCATGTTCCTTTGCACGGAGCTGATGTTCCAGGCGGCCGGGCTGGCGCTGATCGCCTTCGGCCGGTACCACCTGGGCGAGGACGGACAGACCTTCGTGATCTTCGTGCTGTGCGTGGCGGCCGCGGAGGCGGCGATGGCGCTCGCTCTCGTGGTGCTGCTGTTCCGCCGTCGTGAGTCGCTCTCGGCGGAGGCGTGGAAGGAGCTGAACGGGTGATCACCGATTTCCTGGCCACCCCGCTGGTGCTCGCGGCCGCTCCGAAGGCTGACGCGCCGCTCGAGGTCGGGCAGGGCCCGGCCTGGGTGCTGCTGATCCCCTTCCTGGCGCTGCTCGCCTCGGCCCTGTGCGGGACCTGCGCGGCGCTGGGGGTGAAGAACAAGCTGCCGGCCTGGACGACGGTCGGCCTGCTGGCCGCCTCGTTCCTGGCCACCGTCTTCATGGCGCTGGGCTTCGAGTCGGCCTACACCGTCAAGGCCTTCGACTGGATCAACGTGTCCTGGGGTCACGGGGATTCGGCCGCGGCGTTCGTGGCCAACTTCTCCTTCTACGTCGACACGCTGACCATCTACTGGATGCTGTTCGTCACCGGCCTGGCCACGCTGATCGCCCTGTACGCCAGCGAGTACATGTCGCACGACATCGGCACGGGATACAGCCGCTTCTTCGCGGCCTTCGGCCTGTTCGTCTTCTCGATGGCCTGCCTGGTCATGGGCGACAACCTGATCATGCTCTACCTGGGCTGGGAGGGCGTGGGCCTGTGCTCGTACCTGCTGATCGGGTACTTCTACAAAAAGCCCAGCGCGGTGGCCGCGGCCAAGAAGGCGTTCATCGTCAACCGCATCGGCGACCTGGGGCTGGCGCTGGGCATCTACCTCACGTTCGTCCACTTCGGCACGGTCGAGTACGCGGCGCTGTTCAGCGACCCGAAGCTGCTCGCCTACGTCGAGGCCGCCAAGGTCGGCGAGTTCGCGCAGATCCCCGCGATCGCCCAGTGGATCCCGCTGCTGCTGATGGTCGGGGCGTTCGGCAAGTCGGCCCAGTTCCCGCTGTACGTGTGGCTGCCCGACGCGATGGAAGGCCCGACCCCGGTGTCGGCGCTGATCCACGCGGCCACCATGGTGACGGCGGGCGTCTACCTGATCGCCCGCACCTACCCCCTGTTCCTGGCCAGCGAGCTGGCTCTGCCCATCGTGGCCTGGATCGGCGCGATCACCGCCCTGCTGGCCGCGACGATCGGCATGGCCCAGTTCGACATCAAGCGGATCATGGCCTATTCGACGGTGTCGCAGCTGGGCTTCATGTTCGCCGGTCTGGGCGTGCTGACGCCCTACGGCGCGGCGTACCACACGCTGACCCACGCGTTCTTCAAGGCCCTGTTGTTCCTGTGCTGCGGCGCGGTGATGCACGGCTTCGCCGGGCAGCTGGACCTGCGCAAACTCAGCGGCCTGCGCCGGGTCAAGGGCTGGGGCATCGTGACCGTCGGCATGTTCGTCGGCTGCATCAACCTGGCGGGCGTGCCGCTGACCGCGGGGTACTTCAGCAAGGACGTGATCCTGGCGGAGACCTTCGTCACGCCGGGCACGGCGGTGATCGGGTGGATCCTGCTGCTCACGGCCGGCATGACGGCGTACTACACCTTCCGGGTGTTCTTCCGGGTGTTCATGGGGCCGGTGCACTTCGAGCCCGGCGACGAGGCCCACGACCATGACCATGGGCACGACCACGGGCACGATGACGCGCACGGCCATGGGCACGACCATGACCACGGTCACGGCGCGTCGCACGGCGAGGAGCACCATCACGACGCCGGCCAGCACGGCGATCACCACGCGGACCACTTCCACCCCCACGCCCCGGGCTGGGCGATCAACACGGTGCTGGCCGTGCTGACCGTGATCTCGGTGGTGGCCACCGGGCTGTACTTCGTCGGCGGCAGCGAGGAAGCGCACTCCAAGAACTACGCCGGCACCATGATCTACGAGTCCTCCGCGTCCTACCACTCGCCCTACGACAAGCACGCGTTCGAGGCGACCTACATCGCCGCCCCCGGCGACGGGCCGCGCGGCGAGATCGCCAAATACCAGGAGATGCCCATCGTCGGCGGTGACCCGCACAAGATGATGTACTACGTCTCCGGCGTCATCGGCATCGTCGGCATCGCGCTGGCCTGGTGGTTCCATCTCGCCGGCCGGAAGACCGCCGCCGAGTGCCGCATGGACAAGGTCGCCCGGCTCTTCGGCCCGATCCCGCGCTGGGCCGAGAACAAGTGGTACGTCGACGAGTTCTACCACGCGGTGTTCCGCATGCCGCTGGTGATCGTCTCGCACCTTTCGCACTGGTTCGACAAACTCATCGTGGACGGCCTGGTCAACCTCTTCGGCCTGATGCCGCGGCTGCTGGGATCGCTGATACGACCGTCGCAGTCCGGCCTGCTGCAGGGCTACGCGGCGGGCATGGTCGGCGGGGTGGTGGTGCTGCTGCTCGTCGTGCTGATCGTGGTCGCCCGGATGGGGGGTGCCGCGTGAGCCCGTTCCTGACCGTCCTGCTGATCGTCCTTCCCCTGGTCGGCGCCCTGGTGGTCGCTCTGGGCAACGCCAGGAACGCCTACCGCGACGCGCTGGCCTTCTCGCTGGCGTGCCTCGCCCCGGCGGTGGGCATGCTCGCCACGTTCGATTACACCCGGGCCGCGGAGTTCCAGGGCGCGGGCTCGTGGACCTGGATCGGCGAGCTTGGCCTGAAGCTGTCGATCGGCGTCGACTCGATCGCCCTGCTGCTCATCGCCCTGTCCGCCCTGCTCGGGCCGGTGTGCGTGATGGCCAGCAGGACGGCGATCACCGAGAACCGGCGGCTGTACTACGCCTGGCTGCTGGTGCTGCAGGCCGCGATGGTGGGGGTGTTCGCCAGCCGCGACCTGCTGCTGTTCTACATCTGCTTCGAGTTCACGCTGCTGCCGATGTTCGTGCTGATCCGCATGTTCGGTTCGACGAACCGCGTGGCGGCGAGCACCAAGTTCTTCCTCTATACGTTCACCGGCTCGATCATCGCGCTGGCGGGTCTGGTGTACGTGGTGAACTTCGCGGCCCAGCTCAACGGGTCGTGGTCGCTGGACATCGGCGTGCTGACCGCGGCCGCCGGGCGGATGTCCGCGCACGAGCAGGCGCTGGTGCTCGGCGCGCTGCTGGCCGGGTTCGCCGTCAAGGTGCCGCTGTTCCCCGTGCACACCTGGCTGCCGCTGGCGCACACCGAGGCGCCCACGGCCGGCTCGGTGATCCTGGCCGGCGTGCTGCTCAAGCTGGGCACCTACGGCATCTACCGCTTCGCCATCCCCATGGCGCCGGCAGCGTTCACTGAGTACGCCCCCGTGATCGCGACGCTGTCGATCATCGGCATCATCTACGCGGGCCTGATCTGCTGGGTGCAGGACGACATCAAGAAGCTGGTGGCCTACTCCTCGGTCAGCCACCTGGGCTTCTGCGTGCTGGGCCTGGCGGCGCTCAATGCCACCGGGCTGTCCGGGTCGGTGCTCTACATGCTCAGCCACGGGTTCTCGACCGGCGGGCTGTTCCTCATGATCGGCTTCATGTACGAGCGGTACCACACGCGGGACATGCGCCAGGTCGGCGGGCTGGCGTCGCGCATGCCGGTGTGGGCCTCGTTCATGGTCTTCTTCGCGATGGCCTCCGTGGGCCTGCCCGGCCTCAACGGCTTCCCGTCCGAGCTGCTCTGCCTGATCTCGGCGTTCCAGTCCGACGAGGCCTGGACGCTGCGGGGTGAGCCCGGCGCGGCCGGCATCACCCTCGGGCCCTG
>CAYNRF010000223.1:0-5068 GCA_964399525.1 uncultured Phycisphaeraceae bacterium
TCGCATGGCCAAGAAGAAGCAGGCAGCCGATTCCAATACCGCAAACCTTGGCTTCGAGGCCAAGCTCTGGCAAGCCGCCGACAAGCTCCGCGGCACCATGGACGCCGCCGAGTACAAGCACGTCGTATTGGGGCTTCTGTTCCTGAAGTACATCTCGGATGCCTTCGAGGAGCTGCACCAGAAGCTCGTGGATGGCAAGGGCGAGTTCAAGGGCAGCGACCCCGAGGACCAGGACGAGTACCAGAGCCACGGCGTGTTCTGGGTGCCTCCATCCGCCCGGTGGGCTGCCTTGCAGGCGAAGGCCAAGCAGCCCACGATCGGCAAGCTGATCGACGACGCCATGGTTGCGATCGAGAAGGACAACCCGCGCCTGAAGGGCGTGCTGCCCAAGGACTATGCGCGCCCGGCGATCGACAAGCAGCGCCTTGGCGAGCTGATAGACCTGCTCGCATCAATCGGCCTTGGTAGCGAGGGTCACCGCGGCCGCGATGTCCTCGGCAGGGTCTACGAGTACTTCCTCTCGAGGTTCGCCAGCGCCGAAGGTAAGAACGGCGGCGAGTTCTACACGCCCTCGTGCGTCGTGCGCACGATCGTCGAGATGCTCGCGCCCTACAAGGGCCGCGTCTACGACCCCTGCTGCGGCTCGGGCGGCATGTTCGTCCAGAGCGAGAAGTTCGTCGAGAGCCACGGCGGCAAGATCGGCGATCTGTCGGTCTTCGGGCAGGAGATGAACTACACGACGCGGCGCCTCGCGATCATGAACCTCGCGATCCGCGGGATCGAGGCGGACATCGGCCCCGAGGCGGCGGACACCTTCCGTAACGACCTGCACAAGGACCTGAAGGCCGACTTCATCATCGCGAACCCGCCGTTCAACATCAGCGACTGGTCGCGCGACGAGTCGGATGTGCGCTGGAAGTTCGGCGTGCCGCCCTCGGGCAACGCGAACTTCGCATGGGTGCAGCACATGGTGCACCACCTCGCGCCGAGCGGCATCGCGGGCTTCGTCCTGGCGAACGGCTCGATGTCGTCGAACCAGTCGGGCGAAGGCGAGATCCGCCAGCGGCTGGTCGAGGCCGACCTCGTCGACTGCATGGTGGCGCTGCCGGGACAACTCTTCTACGCGACGCAGATTCCCGTGTGCCTGTGGTTCCTCGCGCGGAACAAGAACGACGGCAAGCGGCGCGACCGGCGTAAGCAGACGCTCTTCATCGACGCCCGCAACCTCGGCACGATGGTCGACCGCGTGCACCGCGAGCTCGGTGACACCGACATCGTGACGATCGCGTCGACCTATCACGCGTGGCGTGGCGACAAGGGCGCGGGGAAATACGAGGATGTCGCAGGGGTCTGCAAGTCGGCGACACGCGAGGAGATCACGGGGCACGGGTTCGTGCTGACGCCGGGGCGTTATGTGGGCGCTGCCGAGATCGCAGAAGCGGAGGAGGAGTTCTCACAGCGCGTTTCGCGCCTTGCGACTGAGCTACGTGAGCAGTGGCACGAGGCGAGAACGATCGACGCCCGGATCGCGACCGCACTGGAGGCGCTCGAGCATGGGCGCTAGTGAATCGCTGGGGACGTTCGTTTCGCTGATCCGCGGAACTACCTACAAAGGCGTGCTTGTCGGATCGCCCGGTCCTGCACTCCTCGGCCTGGGTTCGATTACACCAGGCGGTGGATTTCGCGAAGGCGACTTCAAGACCTATGGTGGCGATTGCCCCGAGAAGTTGCTGCTCGGTCCAGGGGATCTTTTCGTGTCACTGAAGGGCGCAACCAAGGACGGCGAGATGATTGGATCTATCGCGCGTGTTCCGACGGCTGTGCCCAGCGGGCGCCTGACACAGGACACGGTGAAGCTTGACTTCAAGTCCGGCAGCACGGCGTTCCGCAGCTACATCTATTGGCTTCTTCGGACTCCCCACTATCGGCAGTACTGTGCAGCACGCGCAACAGGCAGCGCAGTGGTTGCACTCAGCCGCGATGACTTTCTCGCATACGCGGTTCCTCCGCTCGATACCGCGCGAGGCGCTCTCGTCACACTCTTTGACGCCGTGGAAGAGAAGATTCGCCTGAACCGCCGCATGTGCCAGACGCTCGAGGAGATGGCGCGGGCGCTGTTCAAGTCGTGGTTCGTCGACTTCGACCCCGTGCGGGCCAAGATGGAGGGCCGCAATCCCGGCCTCCCGAAGGAGATCGCCGACCTCTTCCCCAGCCGCCTCGTCGACTCCGAGCTCGGGCCGATCCCGGAGGGGTGGAGTGCCAAACCGCTTGATGAAGTCGCCGATTTCCTAAATGGCTTAGCGCTTCAGAAGTACCCGCCGCAAGATGGATTCGCGACGCTACCTGCTCTCAAAATTGCCCAGCTAAAGCGCGCAGACACTTCGGGCGCGGATCGATGTTCCGCAGAAGTTCCTGCTCCATATCGAGTGGTCGACGGGGACCTCATTTTCTCATGGTCTGGATCCCTGGAGGTCGCTATCTGGACTGGTGGCGCGGCCGCGTTGAACCAGCACCTCTTCAAGGTCACCTCGGATCGATTCCCGAGTTGGTGCTTGTACCAGTGGGTGTGCCAGCATCTGCCGGAGTTTCGACAGATTGCGGCTGACAAGGCGACCACCATGGGCCACATCCAACGGCGCCACCTGTCGGCAGCGCGAGTGGCCGTCCCATCCGACGCGGTGCGGAGAGTGGCAGACTCCATCTTCGGACCGATGACCGATCGAATCCTCGCGACAAGAATTGAATCGCGAACACTCGCCGCGCTTCGCGACACCCTCCTCCCGAAGCTGATCTCCGGCGAACTGCGCGTCCCCCCGTCGCTCGGCTCGATGCAGGAAGTCTCAACATGACCAAACCCCAACTTGGACGGCTCGCCCGCGTTGACCTCCGAAGGATCTGGACCTCCGAGCCTGGCGGATTCACGCCGTGGCTTGCACGCGAGGAGAACCTTCGCCTGCTTGGCGAGACGCTCGGGATCGAGCTTGAGCTGATTTCGGAAGAAAGGTCTGTTGGTCCCTTCCGAGCGGACATTCTCTGCAAGGACACCGCAACGGACACGAACGTTCTGATCGAGAATCAACTTGAGAGAACGGATCACACCCACCTCGGACAACTGCTGACCTACGCCGCAGGCCTGCAGGCCGTGACAATCGTTTGGATCGCGGAGCGCTTCACAGAGGAGCATCGCGCCGCGCTCGACTGGTTAAATGAGCGGACCGACGACCAGGTCAACCTCTTCGGCTTGGAAATCGAACTGTGGCAGATCGGCGACTCGCCCGTCGCGCCCAAGTTCAATGTCGTAAGCCAGCCAAACGACTGGTCGAAGACCGTACGTGAAGCGGTCGCAGGCACCGGAGAGGCGAGCGAGCACCGGCAGCTGCAGCTCCGCTACTGGCTTGCGTTCAAGGACTATCTGGACCGCGATGGAAGTTCGCTGCGGTGCCAGAAGCCAGGGGCCCGGCACTGGCAAAACCATGCCATCGGTCGCTCCGGTGTGCATCTTGCGTCGGTCATCTCCACGCGCAATTCTATTAGCGGTGACCGTCGACCTGAGATCCGCGCCGAGCTGGTGCTCACGGGCCCGCGGTCGAAGGAGAATTTCGCCGAACTCTTCAGTCGCAAACAGGCGATCGAGCAGAGCCTTGGATTTCCGCTGACATGGCATAACTCGGATGAGAGCAGCATGTGCCGCGTGTTCATCCAGCGGGATGCCGACTTCACCGATGACGATCGTTGGCCAGATCAATTCGCGTGGCTCCGTACAACCCAAGAGACGATGGCGCGCTGCTTCGCTCCGATCGTGAGGGCCCTGTGATGCGAAGGGGCGATCGATGACGAGCATTAACGAAGACACCGTCGAACAGGCTGCGCTTGGATGGCTCAAGGACCTCGGCTACGCATACTGCTATGGGCCGGACATCGCGCCGGATGGGACCGCGCCCGAGCGTTCGACCAATACCGACGTGGTCCTCGAGGCGCGACTGCGGGACGCGCTGCGCCGCCTGAACCCCACGGCCAACCCCGAGGCACTCGAAGACGCCGCTCGTAAGGTTCTGCTCGTCGACGGCCCGAACCTGATCGAGGCGAACAGGCGCTTCCACGCGATGCTTGCGAACGGCGTCGAGGTCGAGTATCGACGACCCGACGGCACCACCGCGGGCGACCGCCTGCGGCTCGCCGACTTCGACGACCCCGATGCGAACGACTGGCTGGCCGTGAACCAGTTCGCGGTGTCGGAGGGCCAGCACGCGCGGCGGCCAGACATCGTCCTCTTCCTGAACGGCCTGCCGATCGCGGTCTTCGAGCTCAAGAACGCCGCGAGCGAGGCTGCGTCGATCCGCGACGCGTTCAACCAGCTGCAGACCTACAAGCAGCAGATCCCGTCGCTCTTCAGGTTCAACGAGTTCCTCGTGATCTCCGACGGGCTCCGCGCCCGCACCGGGTCGCTCTCGGCCAACTGGGAGTGGTTCAAGATCTGGCGCACGATCGACGGCGAGAAGGAGGAGCGCCCGGGCACCCTGCAGCTCGAGGTCCTGATCCGCGGGATGTTCGACCGGCGGAACACGCTCGGCCTCATCCGGAACTTCGTCACCTTCGAGTCGGCCGACAAGGGCCGCACCTCGAAGATCATCGCCGGATACCACCAGTTCCACGCGGTCAATGTGGCGGTCGAGCAGACGATGCGCGCGGCGTCGGCGAAGGGCGACCGCAGGGTCGGCGTGGTGTGGCACACGCAGGGCTCGGGCAAGAGCTTCTCGATGCTGTTCTATGCGGGAGCGATCGCGCGGTCGGCCGCGATGGAGAACCCCACCGTCGTCGTGCTGACCGACCGCAACGACCTCGACCAGCAGCTCCACGGCCAGTTCCTGCGATGCCAGGACACGCTCGGGCAGACGCCCGTGCAGGCCGACAGCCGTGCGAAGCTGCGCGAGTTGCTGCGGGTCGCGAGCGGTGGCGTCGTCTTCACCACCATCCAGAAGTTCATGCCCGAGGAGAAGGGCGACCGCATGCCCTGCCTCTCCGACCGCAGGAACATCGTGGTCATCGCCGACGAGGCCCACCGCAGCCA
>CAYNRF010000224.1:0-5061 GCA_964399525.1 uncultured Phycisphaeraceae bacterium
TGCAGCGGCAGGTCCGGCAGGAGCAGACGAATGTCGAGCGGCTCGAGGCGCTGTCGCGCACCGTGCCGCAGCTGCAGGCGCAGTTCGCCAATCTCGACCGCGACTACAGCGTGCTCCGCCGTTCCTACGAGGAGCTGCTGGAGCGGCGTGAATCGGTGCAGATCGCCGGCGCCGCGCGGTCGGAGGCGGAGCGCGTGCGGCTGGAGGTGGTGGATCCGCCGACGGTGCCGCTGACGCCGATCGGGCCGAACCGCTTCCTGCTCAGCAGCGGCGTGCTGCTGGCGGGCATCGGTGCGGGGATCGGCCTCGCCTTCCTGTTCGTGCTGCTCGACCGCAGCTTCTACACGCTGAACGACATCAGGAAGCTTGGCCTGCCCGTGCTCGGCAGCATCTCCTCCACCGAGCCGCCGCGCAGCCAGCGCCTTACCGTGATGGCCTTCGCCTGCGGCTTCGGATTGCTTCTCTTCGCCTATGCCACGGTCACCGCCGGCGGGCCGGCGTTGATCGCCCGTATCCCCAACCTGGTTGCGAGGTTCGTCGCGTGACCACGCCATCCTCCGGCCGACACCTGGTCGAACGCGCGATGGAGGCGATGCAGGGCGTCGCCATCGCCGACCCGAGACCCCCAGCGACAAGCCGCGCCGCGGACGGCACGACGGTGACCGTCGAGCGGCCTGCCCCGCCGGCCGCCGCGCCGCCGCCGGCGGCCGTCGCGGAGGACACCGTCGCCCCGCCGCGACCGGCGCCCCCGAAGATCGAACCGATCAGCATGGACGCGTTGCAGAAGGCCGGCTTCGTGGTTCCGGGCGGGGCCGCGGCGCGGTCCCGCGTGACGGAAGAGCTGAACATCGTGCAGCACCAGATCCGCCGCACGGTCCAGGCGACGGAGCCGGGGGAAGGGCGCATCCAGCGCCTGGTGCTGGTCACCAGCGCCCGCCCCGGTGAAGGCAAGACCTTCTGCTCGCTCAACATCGCCGCGCGGCTGGCGATCGGCTCGGTCGAGCAGGTCGTCCTGGTGGATGGCGACAGCAAGCAGCAGCATTCGATCACCCACCTGCTCGGCCGGGACAAGACGCCGGGGCTGCGAGTGCTGGCGCAGGACCCGATGCAGCGGCCGGAGACGCTGCTGCAGCCGACCGGCATCGAGCGGATGCACTTCGTCTCCTACGGGCCCGCTGCGCCCGGCCAATCCGGCCTGCCTTCCGGCGCGATGCTCGCCACCGCGGTCGGGCGGCTGGCCGCGGCGCTGCCGAACCGGATCATCGTGCTCGACGCGCCGCCCTGCCTCTACACCAGTGAGCCGGCCGCACTTGCCTCTGTCGCCGGCCAGGTGGTGCTGGTGGTGCGGGCGGAATCCACGCAGCGCGACGAGGTCGAGGGCGCGCTCGACATGGTGGAGAGCTGCCCGAACCTGCAGCTTCTGCTCAACCGCACGCGGATGGTGCCGAGCAACACCTTCGGCGCCTACGACTACTACGGCTACTACAGTGGCTGATCGCGCCGCGACGCGCCGGGGCCGGCGCCAGCGGCGCCGCCCTGTGGCCTGCCTCGCCGGCGGGGCGCTGCTGGCCTGCTTCGCCGGGCCGGCAAGCGCGCAAGCGCTGTTCGGGGGAGAGGATCTCAGCGGATCGGCGGGCGGCCTTTCGCGTCCGCTCAGCCCGTTCATGACGCCGCTCGAGCCCGGACGCGCCGCGTCGCCGAATTTCTGGCAGCCCGAGATGCTGCCCGACATCGCCGGCGGACGGCCGCCGCCCGGCGCGCCGCCGCAGCCCTGGAGCATCGGCGGCAGCCTGCTCGGCTCCGCCACATACACCGACAACGTCCGCAACAGCGCGGCGGACCGGCAGTCCGACCTCTACTTCTCGCTGGTGCCGCGGGTGACGGTGGCGGCCGACACCGCGCGGCTTGTCGGCGCCGCGACCTACGCGCCCCGGTTTCGCTATTACACGCAGAACCCGAGCCAGAACGACATCGACCAGAGGTTCAACGCGCAGGGCCTCGGGACGCTGGTCGAGGATCGCCTGTTCATCGAGTTCAGTGCCTTCGGCGACGTGCAGTCGGTGTTCGGCGACTTCGCCGGCGCCGACCTCGCCCCCGATGATTCGGACAACCGGGTCCAGACCCTGTCCTACCGCGTGTCGCCGTACCTGCAGCACCGCTTCGGGAACTTCGCCACCGGGCGCGTCGGCTACGCCTTTCGCCAGGTGGTGCAGGACGGCAACGCCGGGTTCGAGGAAGGCGAGGCGCAGCCCTTCTTCGTCTCGACGAGCTACATCTCGCACCAGTTCTACGGCACCTTGAACTCAGGCGATTCCTTCGGCCGCTTCGGCTGGACGCTGGCCGCGAGCTCCACCGACTTCGACGGCGACAACGTCTATGACGGCGCCTACAACCGGGTCTATGGCGCGCAGCTGCGCTACGCGATCACGCGCGAGCTCGCTGCGCTCGTGGATGGCGGCTGGCAGGAAAGCTTCTACAACGGCGCCACGCCCTACACGGTGGAGGATCCGATCTGGTCGGTCGGCTTCCGCTACCAGCCGGACGAGATCAATTTCCTCACCGTGCGATACGGCCAGTTCGACGGAGAGACCTCCTGGTTCGTTCGTGGCGGTCTCGATCTCGGGGCGCGCACGCGGCTGTTCGCGAACTACACCGAGAGGCTGTCGAACTCCGCGCTGCAGACAGGCGATGCGCTGAACAGCCTGCGCGTGGACTCGCTCGGCAACCTCGTGGACAGCGGCACCGGCACGCCGGCGGCGCTGGCCTTCGGCAGCCCGCTGCAGAACGTGCAGAGCGGCGTTTTCCTGCAGCGCCGCGCCGCGCTCGCGCTCAGCCATGTTCTGACGCGCGACACCCTCTCGCTCGGCCTGTCCTGGCAGGAGAGCGATCCCGTCGCCGTCGCGGAGGGAACGCAGCCCTTCAGCCAGACCACACGGTCCGTCAGCCTCGGCTGGACGCGTGCCCTGGAGCCCGGGATGTCGTTGAGCACCGCCGCGCGCTACGGGCTCAGCGACTCTGCGAACACCAGCGGCGACCGGGAGAACTACGCGATCACCGCAAGCCTGTCGCGCGCGCTGTCGCCGAGCGTCATCGCGTCGCTGCGCTACGAATACTCCAGCCGCGAGACGAACCAGACCGGCGGCCGCTCCGAGCGGAACCTGGTCACCGTCTCGCTGCGGCAGTCCTTCTAGGGAACATCGCGGATGCACATCGACATCTACGGCTTCCGCGAACATCCCTTCCTGATGACGCCGGATGCCCGGCTGTTCTTTCCCTCGACCGTCCACAGCCGCGCGCACGCCCACCTGATGTACGGGCTGGCGCAGGGGGAGGGCTTCGTCGTCGTGACCGGGGAGGTCGGCGCGGGCAAGACGACGCTGGTCGAGCGCTTCTGCGGCGACCTCGATCCGGCGTCCTACGTGGTCGCGCGCATCATGACCACGCAGGTCGCGGGCGATGATCTGCTGCGCCTGGTGGCGGACGCGTTCCACGTGCCGTCCGAGGGCGACAAGGCGGCGGTGCTGCGCGGCATCATGACGGCGCTGCGCACGAGCGAACGCCGCCATGTGCTGATCGTCGACGAGGCGCAGGCGCTGACGCCCGCGGGCCTCGAGGAACTGCGCATGCTGTCCAACATCACCGATGGCGGGCGCGCGCTGCTGCAGACCATCCTACTCGGGCAGCCGCAGCTGCGCCGGCTGATCGCCAGCCCCGACCTCGACCAGCTGCGCCAGCGCATCCTCGCCTCGTTCCATCTTGGCGGATTGTCGCGCGAGGAGACGCGCGCCTACATCGAGCACCGCCTGCGCGCCGTCGGCTGGACGGGCAATCCCTCCTGGGACGACCGCGCCTTCGACATCGTCCACCGCTACACCAGCGGCATCCCGCGGCGGATCAACCGGCTCTGCTCGCGCGTGCTGCTTGCCGGCGCGCTGGAGCAGGCGCCGCACCTCTCCGCCGACCTGATCGAGGCCACCGCGGTGGAACTCGAGGACGACCTCGGCGCAGGGATGGTGCAGGGCGGCTACATGCAGGTCGGCCCGCGGCTGACGCCCGAGATGGAATCGCAGATCGAGGCGCTCGAGAAGCGCATCGACAGCCTGGAACGCACGATGGTGCGGCGAGAGCGCGCCTTCACCCGCCTGATGGACTTCCTGGCCGAGCTGACCGGGCCGCGCCGGTGAATCGCCGATGAACCAGCCGCCGCTCCGCAACGCGATGAGCGTGGATGTCGAGGACTGGTTCCAGGTCCAGGCCTATGCCGGCGCGATCTGCCGCGACAGCTGGGAAGGGCTCGACCGGCGCGTGGAAGCGAACACCGAGCGCGTGCTGGCGATCTTCGACCGCGCCGGCGTGCGCGCGACCTTCTTCACCCTCGGCTGGGTCGCGGAGCGGCATCCTGCGCTGGTCCGCCGCATCGTCGCCGGCGGGCACGAGCTCGCCAGCCATGGCCATGGCCATGAGCTCGTGCACCGCATCGGCGAGGCCGCGTTCCGCGCCGATATCAGGCGTTCCAAGCGCGTGCTGGAGGATGCCGGCGGCGTCTCCGTGCGCGGCTACCGGGCGCCGACCTTCTCGATCGGGCCGAAGCTGACGCCCTGGGCGCATGATGCGCTGGCGGAGGAAGGCTACGGCTATTCCTCCTCGCTCTTCCCCATCCGGCACGACCTCTACGGCGATGCCGAGGCGCCGCGCGATCCCTACCTGCCGTCCGTCCTGGGCGTGCCGGAACTGCCGATGACCACGGTGCGCGCCTTCGGCCGCAACCTGCCCTGCGCCGGCGGCGGATGGTTCCGCCTGGTGCCCTATCCGGTGTTCCGCACCGGACTCAGGCGTGTGAACGAGGTCGAGCGCCGGTCCGGCATCTTCTATTTCCACCCGTGGGAAGTGGATCCGACCCAGCCGCATGTGCCGCAGGCGGGCCGCGTCGCGCGCTTCCGTCACCGCACGGGGCTCGAGACCATGGTGCACCGGCTGGAGAGGCTGCTGCGCGATTTCGCCTGGGATCGCATGGACGTGGTGTTCGCCGAGACGATCGGCCCGGCCGCGGCGGTGCCGCCG
>CAYNRF010000225.1:0-1389 GCA_964399525.1 uncultured Phycisphaeraceae bacterium
CTGCGTTCAAACCTCTTCACCCCGAATACATGATCCCTGATCCCTGATCCCTCCAGTACACTCCCCCCATGCCCCGCCCCCCCCGCACCCCTCCCTCCTTCGCCCTCGGCTCCGCCCTGCTCGCCGCCGGACTGGTCCTCCTGCTCATCACCGGCATCGCCACCATGCAGCTCGGCGGCACCTTCGCCCTCCGCGGCCAGCGCATCACCGTCCCCGCCACCGTCGCCCTCGAACTCGACCCCGGCGAGGTCATCCTCGTCATGCGCGAACTCGCCGGCCCCCACATCACCGCGAACAACCCGCTTGAGGACCCGCCGCAGGACCTGCAGATCACCGCCGCCGACACGGACACCGGCGCGCCGCTGGCCACCGCGTCCAGCGACCGCTGGATGCGCATGCAGTTCTTCGGCCTCGAACGCCACCGCCGCGCCCTCGTGCAGTTCACCAGCCCCGACCACGGGCGCACCACCCTGACCGTCGCCGGCTCGTTCGGCCACCCGCAGGTCCTGTACGTCGGACCCGGCCCGGCCATGTTCGAGCGTCTCTACGCCCGCCCTCTCCAGATCGCGGCCGGAGTCGCCACGCTGCTGACGCTGGGCGGCATCGGCCTGCTGATCTGGCGGGCCGTGTCGCTCGATCCGCTCGACCGACCCGCCATTGATTGAGGCCGCCAACCCCGAGGCTCCCGCCATGCTCACCCACCTGACCGCACTGCTGCTCGCCCTCCAACCAGCCAACCCCACCCACGCCGATTCGACGCCCGACGCGCCGCCCATCATCCTGACGATCGACGGCCAGCCGCACGAACTCCACGACGGACGCACCGTCACGATCACCATCGACGGCAAGCCCCGCCAGGTCCGCATCGACCTGCCCACCGTCACCCGCTTCAGCGGCCGGCAGATTTCATTCGACTTCCCCGCCATCTTCCTTGGCGGTGTGATCAGCCAAGACGAAAATGTCACCGCCCACCGATACATCGGGGAGGACGCCGCCCTGATCGTGTTCGAGTTCGCCCAGCCCATGCCCTTCGCCCAACTCTTCAACGACATCGTCGCGGAGTACGGCGACGCCGTCACCGAAGACAGCCTGGCCGACTCCGTGCTCGAAGCCGACATCGCCAAACTCAACGGCCGATCCGTCACGCTCCACTTCGCGGGCGCCACCTTGCGCCAGGAGCTCTACCGCATCGCCAACGCTGAGGCCGCCACGTTCATCCTTCTCCAGGACAACCGCGAGCAACCCGACCAACCCACCGACGCCTTCACCGCCCTGCGGACCGCGGTCGCCAAGACTCTCAAAACCAAGTGACTCAACCCCTTCCGTAGTCTCCCCACCCCAACGCCGCCCCCCGGGGGGTGAGTGTGGGGTGGGGGGGGTGGGGGGCGG
>CAYNRF010000225.1:1399-5017 GCA_964399525.1 uncultured Phycisphaeraceae bacterium
CCTCTCCCCACTCCAACGCCCACCCCAACGCCCCCCCCCCCGGCGTTAAATTTCCTGTTCCGCCGTGTCGTGACCGTCGTTCCGTTTCCGCGGAGTGCCGCGGGGCAGCCGTGCCCCGAGCGAATCAAACCGGAATCGAGAGGTCATCCATGCGTTCCACCGTCATCCCCGCCCTGATCCTGCTCCCCCTGGCCGCGGGCGTCGCCCGCGCCGACACCGTGATCTTCAACGAGTCCGACTTCAACCCCGGCTCGTGGTCCGCCTTGACGCCGTTCTGGAGCCAGGCGCCCGGCAACGGCGAGACCATGACCACCACCACCGACCGTTTCATCGGCGGCAACCCCGCCAACGCCTTCATGCTCACGCAGTACATGGTCAACCTCCCCGCCGGAGCCTTCAACTTCATCCACGCCCCCGTGATGCTCGACGGCTTCGTGTATGACCCGTCGGCCGACGGCGCGATCACCTCCATCGCCGCCTCGATGCGCACGCTGCTCACCTCGCCCGACGACACCGATGCGTACGTCGTCACCCGCCTGTACATCCTGCAGAACAACCGGCTTTTCGCCAGCTTCTCCGGCACCGACTCCTGGGGGGGCTTCAACACCTCCGAGCCCGATCAGTTCCGCAACTTCTCCGGCTTCACCGCCGAGGATTTTTCTGAGCTGCTGCCCGGCGCCGGCATCGATCTCGACGCCCACCCGGACTTTGCCGGGCCCGCGATGCAGTTCGGCTTCGGTATCCAGTTCACCGCCACCGGCCTGGTCAACCAGGGCACCCTGACCCGCACGGTCGCCTTCGACGACGTCAGCGTGCGCATCC
The DNA here is from genome assembly GCA_964399525.1 of uncultured Phycisphaeraceae bacterium. Taxonomy (GTDB): domain Bacteria; phylum Planctomycetota; class Phycisphaerae; order Phycisphaerales; family UBA1924; genus UBA6054. The sequence continues at coordinate 2,222 of CAYNRF010000225.1, forward strand.
AGACCATCCCCACCCCCGGCGCCCTCGCCCTGCTCGCCCTGGCCGCCGCGCCCGCCCGCCGCTCCCGCCGCCGCTGAGCAACGCCGACGGCGGCGACATCCCGGCAGCAAGCCGACAGCCGCGCCCGGTGGACCTCCGGGATCGCGGCTGTTAGGCTGAGCCAGCCACCACGCAAGGAGACCCGATGCCCGGCGCCACCGAAAACAAGATCCTGATGATCGTGCTCGCCATCCTGCTGCCCCCGCTGGCCGTCGGCCTGAAGGAAGGCATCGGGACCCACTTCATCATCAACCTGGTCCTGCTCATCCTGACCTTCGGCGTGGGCGCCATCATCCACGCCCTGTGGATCGTTCTGCGGTCCTGATCCGCCGGTCCCCGGTTCTCGCCCCCGGCGGCACGAACGCCCGGCGAACCCCGAACAAACGGGGTCCGTACCCAAAGAAAACCGACACATCCACCGAACATTCCGGCTTGACGACCCACGGCCGTGAGATACGCTCATCGCGACGAGTGCGCGGTCCGGGGCGATCTGTCTCCCTTGAATAGGGGAAAGGTTGGCCAACCCGGGGTGTGCCCGGGCAAGGAACCGGCATCGTCGATCGGAGCCCCGTCGCAACGGGGACAACAGCCATGGCGACCACGCCGAACAAGCCCACCGCGGCCAACACCACCCCCGCCCCCAAGCCCCCCGCCGCCGCCCCCCGCAAGCCCGCGGCGCCGGCCCCCAAGCCCACCACGAGCAAGCCGACCCCGCCCAAGGGCAAGTGATCCAAACCGTCCGCCCCGGCGCTGCATCCGCCGGGCGGACACCGACATGATGATGGTGTCATCATGGCCCGCCCCGGTTTTCCCGCCGGGGCGGTCTTTTTCAGGACTCCGCGGCCACCGCCCGCAGGGACGGGATCTGATCCAGGTCCAGATTCCCCCCGGTCAGAACCACCGCGATGTTCCTGCCCCGGACCGACGCCGGATCGCGCTCGGCGTCCTGCAGCAGCCCCGCCAGCGCGAGCGCCCCCGTCGGCTCGACCACCAGCCGCATCCGCTCGAGGCACATGAACATGGCCCGGGCCAGGCGGGCGTCGCTGACGGTCTCCATGCGGTCCACGCGGCTGAGGATGATGGGCAGCGTGATCCGCCCGCCGAAGTTGGTGCGGGCGCCGTCGGCGATGGTCTGGGGGTTGGCGACGGTGCGCAGAACACCGTCGGCGAAGGAGCGGGTGACGTCGTCACCCAGCGCGGGCTCGACGCCGACGACCTCGCAGTCGGGGGCGAGCGCCTTGAACACGGTGGCGCAACCCGAAATGACACCGCCGCCGCCGACGCAGACGTACAGCCGGTCGATGGGGCTGTGATCGATCTCGACGGCCTGGTCGATCAGCTCGAGCGCGAGGGTGCCTTGGCCGGCGATCACGTCGGGGTGGTCGTAGGGCGGGATGAGGGTGAGGTTCTCTTCCTGGGCGATGCGGGCGCCGATCACTTCGCGCTGCTGCTCGTTGGAGTCGTAGGCGACGACGCGCGAGCCGTCGGGGGCGCAGGCGAGGTAGGCCTCGGTCGCGGCGCGTTTGGTTTTCGGCGCGTTGGTGGGCATGACGATGACGGCGCGGACGCCGAGCAGGGCGGCGGCGAGGGCGACGCCCTGGGCGTGGTTGCCGGAGGAGAAGGCGATGACGCCTTGCGCGTCTTCGGGGAGCCGGCTGAGCGCGTTGTAGGCCCCGCGGAACTTGAAGGCGCCGACGCGCTGGAGGTTCTCGCACTTGAAGAGGACCTTGGCGCCGGTCATGGCGTTGATCGTGCGGGAGGTCACTACCGGTGTGCGGTGGGCGACGCCGCGGAGACGCTCGGCGGCGGCCTGGACGTGGGCGAGGGTGACCAGGCCGGCGTTGGCGGGGTCGATGGGGGCGCCGTCGGTCCAAGGGATCGGGGTCATGGGTCAGTTTAGCAGACGCCCGAACTTGGCCGCGGCGGCGTCTGCGTGGTCCGTCAACCGCACGACGCGGTTGGCCGCGCATCGTACGGCGCGGCCGTGATCACCGTCCGGTCGAGCCGAAGCCGCCGGTGCCGCGGGCGGTCTGGTCGAGTTCTTCCGCTTCGACCAGCATGGGGCGGGTGACGGGGGCGATGACGAGCTGGGCGATGCGGTCGGCGTGGTGGATGGTGTGGGGTTCGCGGCTGAGGTTGATCAGGGCGACGAACATCTCGCCGCGGTAGTCGGAGTCGACGGTGCCGGGGGCGTTGGGCACGGTGACGCCGTGCTTGGTGGACAGGCCGGAGCGGGGGCGGACCTGGCCCTCGTAGCCGTCGGGGATGGCGACGGCGAAGCCGAGGGGGATCTTGATGATGTCGCCGGGGAGGATGGTGACCTTGGGGCCGAGTTCATGGCGGGGCAGGCACGCGGCCAGGTCGAGGCCCGCGGAGCCGTGCGTCTGGGCCTGGGGGAGGATGGCGTTGGGGTCAAGGCGCTTGAGCAGGACGGTGGGCTGGGTGGCTGGGGTGTGGACCGGCTTGGGCTCGATGATCGTGTGGTGGGAGGTGTGGGTGGTCATGGCGGAAGGGTATGGGGGGAGGGGATTGGGCCAGAAGCGGGGAGAAGAGGCCGACTCAATGTCGGCCCCACGCTGGGAGGGAGCGTCGCCATCGAGTGGCGACCTACCTTTTGTGGTGCGGGTTGTGGCGATTGATCTCGGGGATGTGCGGACGGGGATCGCGGTCGGGGACCGCGTCACGGGGATCGCTTCGCCGGCGGGGCTGGTGGAGATTCCGATCCAGCACGAGGGGGGGGAAGCCCTGCTGCGGGGG
>CAYNRF010000226.1:0-5009 GCA_964399525.1 uncultured Phycisphaeraceae bacterium
CGCACCCCAACCCTCTCCCCCCACAAACCCAATTACCCCCCCGGCACCAAGCCCCCCCCCAAACCCAAGAGCCGCTGACGGAACGCTCTTCGCCCTGCCCCCTTTTTCACCCGTTCCGCACCGTCCGAACCGCTCCGCTCCTGCGACCGCCCCGCGCCCGCGGTATGCTCGCCCCGCAGGAGCCCCCCATGATCCACGCCGCCCGCCAGCGACTTTCGAACTACCGGCTCAACTCCGGCAACGGGGTGCTGGTCTGGAACGTTCTGATGCTGGCCGGCCTCGGGTTCGTGATCTTCAACCTCCGCAGCCCGGTCGCCCAGGCCGTCATGGGCGGCACGATCGTCCTGGCCGCGATCCTCGGCTACGTGATCGTCCCGGTGGCCCGCTGGCGTTTCGCGCTGGCCGTGAAGGTCATGAACACCGTCCGCTGGATCGGCATCATCGTGCTGGCGCTCAACTTCTTCAATCTGCTACCGATGCCGTCGCTTGCGGTGCTGGGCGCCCTCGCGATGTTGATCTGGTCGCTCTCCGCGTCCTTCTGGCTCGTCACCCAGCCGGGCGTGCTCACCGCCCGGGGCCAGGAGGAACTCATCCGCCGCTACGGCGATCCAGAATCCGATCACGCCGGGTCCGACGACGGGGACTTTGAGGATCAGCCCGCGTCCGTCCACGCCGGGACTTCCGCGCGCCCCGACACGCGGCTCTCCTGAACGGACGCCGGTTCGACGCGGCCGACCGGGCAAGGCGGGGGTCTTTCACCAGCCCGGCAGAAACGCCGCGGAGGATGTCACGGATCTGGTACGCTGGAGTGGCGGCGTGCAGTTCACGCACCTGCCGTGCAAAGGAGTCCGCCATGATCCGGTCCATCCTCGGCGTCATCCTCGGGTACCTCGTCATGGCTCTGGTCGTGATGGCCGGCCTGACGGTCGCCTATCTCGCCCTGGGCCCCGACCGCACCTTCCGTCCGGGAACCTACGAGATCACCACCGCCTGGCTGGCCGTCTGGGGCCCGGTGTCGCTGGTCGCTGCCATCGTGGGCGGTGTGGTATGCGCCAAGGTCAGCGCCCACCGCACGCCCGCCGCCGTGGTGCTCGCGGGGCTGGTGCTGGTGCTCGGCGGCGTGACCGCCGCGGCCCAGATCTCCGCCGAACCCCCGACAGGCGACGCCGCAGTCCGGACCGGCGACACGCCCAACTTCGAGGCGATGACCAACGCCCGCTCGCCGGACTGGGTCCATCTCGCCAATCCCATCCTCGGCGCCGCGGGCGTGCTGCTGGGTGCGTCCATCGCCGGGCGGGGCTCGAAACCCGCTTCGTGACCACCCTTGCCCGTCTGGACCGAGAGCCTCCGCCCATGCTGCCCGATCCCTTCCACGCCGAGATCATCGAGTCGTCCGCCCGGGCGCTGGGCGCGCACGCCGCCGAGATGCTGCTGGAGGCCCACCCCAACGCCCACGCCTTCGGCACGCCCGCCTTCCGCGGCTGGCAGGACCATCTGTCCGGCCGGCTGCTGGAACTGGCCGGCGCCATGCGCGCCGGCGAACCGGCCCTGTTCGGCTCGGCGCTGTCCTGGGGCAAGCTCGCCTTCGAGTCCCGCGGGCTCGACCCCGCCGAACTCAAGGGCAGCGTCGAAGCCTTGGGCACCGCGCTGGAAGAAGGCCTGCCGCCCAGCGGTGCGGCCGCGGTCGAGCCCTACCTCGCCGCCGCCCGCCACGCGCTGGCCCGTCGGTCCGAGCCCGTGCCGCCGACCATCACCGGCCCGTTCGGCGAGCTGGCCGCCCGCTACCTGGTGGCCCTGCTCGAGTGCGACCGCCGCGCCGCCATCGGCATGCTGGTCGAGGCCATGGACGATCAGCTCCACCCCCGCGACGTGCTGCTGCACGTCGTCGTGCCCACCGCCCGCGAAATCGGGCGCATGTGGCACCTCGGCGAGGTGGGCATCGGCGAGGAGCATTTCTGCACCGCCACGGCCTCCCTGCTGATGGGCGTCGTGCGCCAGCGCCTGCCGCTGGCGGCGCCCAACGGTCGCTGCGTCGTGATCGCCTCGGTCCCGGGCAACCGCCACGAACTGGCCGGGCGGATCGCGGGCCTGCTGCTCGAGTCCGCCGGCTGGCGCGTCATCGACCTGGGCACGGAGATGCCCGCCCAGGACCTCGTCGAGTCCGCCGGCGACTTCCGCGCCGACCTGATCGTGCTGGGCGCGATGCTCACCACGCAGGTCGAGACCGCCCGCGTCACCCTGAGCGCCATCCGCGCCGACCCGCGCACCGCGCGCATCCCCGTCATCGTGGGCGGGCACGTCTTCGACGACGCGCCCGGTCTGTACCGGCGCATCGACGCCGACGCGCACGCGCGCACGCTCGGCCAGGTGGTCGATCTGGCCGAGGCGCTGACGCGCCGCCCCCGCGGGGAGAACACCGATGGCTGACGCCCGCGTGACGGTGTCGATCGGGGCCGAGCCCTACGCCGTGCACGCCCAGGCGCGCCACCACGTGGTCCGGTCGGACGAGCCGGGCGAACTCGGCGGGCAGGACACCGGCCCGGGCCCCTACGAGCTGCTGCTCATGGGCCTGGGATCCTGCAAGATCATCACGGCGAAGATGTACGCCGACCGCAAGGGCTGGCCGCTGACCGCGGCGCGCGTCGAGCTCGTCCACGACCGCCCCAACGGACGCACCGGCCCCGAGCGGATCACCGCACGGTTCGTCTTCGAGGGCGATCTGACCGATGAGCAGCGGGCCCGCCTGCTCGAAATCGCCGAGAAGTGCCCCGTGCAGAAGACCATCACCGGCGGACTCTCCGTGGAGTCGTCGCAGCCCTGACAAGCCGCGCCCGCAAGGAAGCGGCCGCGCTCGCCAACCGACGATCATCGATCCGCGGACCCGGATCTGCCCTCGAATCACAGAATCCGGCGCGACCGGGGGTAACTCCCGAGCACCTGCAGTTCCTTGCAGTGCGCCCGGGCGCGGGACAGCGCGGTGCGCATCGCGTCGTCTTCCTGATGGCCCACGGCGTCGACGAAGAAGGTATACGCCCAGTTCTCCCGGCCGCTGGGGCGCTTGTCGATGTGGCTCAGGTTGATGCCCGAGGAGTGGAACGCGCCCAGGACCTCGACCAGCGCGCCGGGCTTGTCCTCGGTGGTGAACATGACCGAGGTCTTGTCGTCGCCGGACCGTCGCGCCTGCTGGCGGGAGATGACGTAGAAGCGCGTGATGTTCTCGGGATTGTCCTCGATTTTTTCGAAGAGAACGGGCAGGCCGTAGATCTCGCCGGCCAGTTCGCTGGCGATGGCGGCGGTGCCGGGCTCGGCGCCGATCTCCCGCGCCTTGCGGTTCTCCTCCAGCGCGGTCATCACGGCCTTGCTGGTGCTCGCGTCGGGGAGCAGGTCGGCGTGGGGATACTGCGTGGCCAGCCAGCCGCGGCACTGGGCGATGGCCTCGGGCTTGGAATAAATCCGGCGCACCTGGCTGGGCGCGCAGTCGGACAGCAGGGCGTGGTGGACGTTGATCTGCACCTCGGCGTAGACGAACACCTTGCCGGCGTGCTCGCGGAAGGCGTCGAGGGTCTCGGTGATGCCCCCGCCGATGGAGTTTTCAATCGGGACCAGCCCGTAGTTGACGTGCCCGCGCCGGATCTCGGTGAACACGCCGGCGATCTGGCGCAGGTCCTCGTACTCGACGCTGGAGCCGAACTGCTTGACCGAGGCCTGGTGCGAGTACGAGCCGGGGGGCCCGAGGTAGCCGATGCGCAGCGGCTGCTCGAGCGCGAACGAGCCGGACATCAGTTCCCGGTACACGCCCTCGATGGTGCGGTCGGGCAGGGGCCCCTCGTTGGCCGCCAGCACGCGGGCGAGGACCTCGGCCTCGCGGTGGGGGGCGTAGATGGGTGCGCCCGAGCCGCGCTTCTTCTTGCCGACCTCGACGACCAGCCCGGCCCGCTCGTTGAGCAGGGCGACGAGCTTCTTGTCGATGCGGTCGATCTTGCAGCGCAGCTCGGCCAGTTCGGCGGAGTCGGCGGGGGACTCGACGGCCTTCTGCTTGGCCGCGGCTTCGGCGGCCATGTGCTCGGCCTGGGCGATGGCGCGAGCCTGGGCGTGGGTGCGCGGGGTGGGTGGCCTCTTGGGGACCGGTTTGGCGGCCGGCTTGGCCGGTTGGGCGTCGGCCTTGGCGGCGGGGGCGGGCTTCCGGGTGCGCGTGGGTTTCTTGGCCATCGGAAGGATTATCGCCCGGCCGCGGGGCCGGGCTGAGGGCACGGCGGAATCCTTTCTCTACGACGGTGGGTGGTGTGCGGCGCGTGGGGCGGGCGGGGCCGATAGTGTTGCGGGGCCGGGCGGGGTCGAAACGCCCGGGCCGGACTCCCAATCAGGCCCCAGTGGAACCGACCCAGACCATGCTCGCGACGACCTTCACCATGGCCCAGACGCTGCCCGAGGGCGGCATGATCTCGCTCGTGATCGGGCTGGTGGCCGGGCTGGCGCTGTGGCTGGCGGGGGTGAAGATCGTCCGGGCCGTGTTTCTGGCGCTGGGGGCGGCGGTGGGGAGCTTCACCGGGGCGGTGATCATGCCGCTGACCGGGATGCCGGCGTTCTCGGCGGGTTCGGTGACGCTCACGCCGGGGTTCACGGGGCTGATCGTTGGTGGCGTGGTGGGCGCGCTGGTGGCGGTGGCGATGCTGCGGGTGGTGGTGATGATCACCGCCGCGGGGTCGATGGCGGTGGTGGGGGCGATGGCGGCGCTGGTGTTCCTGCACGTCAGCCCCACGAACCCGGGCGACGGGCCCGTGCCCGACGCCGCGGCGGCCGAGTCCGGGGCGGGGTTCGACGCCCTGTCCGGCGACTTCGCCGAGCGGGCCCGCGAGCAGACGGATCAGGCGCTCGAGCTGCTCAACCGGTCGGTCGCGGAGGATTCCGCGGCCGCGGGCCTGCTCGACGACCTCAACACGGAGGAAAACCGGGAGCGGATCCGCGACGCGGCGGAGCGGTCCCGGGCCTTTCTGCAGGGGGTGTCGGAC
>CAYNRF010000227.1:0-5002 GCA_964399525.1 uncultured Phycisphaeraceae bacterium
CCGCGGCCCAGCCGCCCCGCCGTCCCGGCCGGGACGACGCCGGTCCGTCCCGCACGCCCGTCCGTCCCCCGCCCCCGCCGCCCCCGCGCGCCCCGGACCGCCCGCCGGTCATGAACGTGCCGCAGCGTCCGCAGGTGGTGTCCCCGGCGGGTCCGCAGCTGGCGCACAAAGAGAAGATCAAGCTCTCCGGTCCCAAGGTGGTGCGCGTCGAAGCGCCCGAGCGGATGGAGCCCCCGCGTCCCCGCGGGCCGCGGCCCGGCGGGCCGGGCGGGCCGGGTGGCCCGGGCCCGCGCGGACCGGTGATGCCGGGCGAGATGCCCTTCGAAGGCAGGCCCGCGCGTGGCGCGGGCGGTCCGGGCGCCGGCAGCGGGGCCAACGCCCGCCGCCGTGGCAGCGACCGCAAGCGTGACAACGAGGGCCCGGGCGAGGGCGCCGGCTGGTCCGAGGCGGACCTGGCCGAGCGCGAGGCGCGCCTGCAGCGGTCGGGCGGCTACCTCAAGCAGCGCCGTCAACAGCTGCGCAGCGGCGTCAAGGGCGTCCAAGCGGCCACCCCGGCGGCGGTGGGCGGCAAGGTGCAGATCGCGGCCCCGTTCACCATCAAGGACCTGTCGGCGGCGACCGGCGTCAAGGCCGCGGACATCGTCAAGAAGCTCTTCATGCAGGGCGTGATGGCCACCATCAACTCGGGCATCGAGGTCGACAAGGCCCAGGAGATCATGATCGACTGGAACATCGAGCTCGAGGTCGCCGAGGCGAAGACGGCCGAGCAGGCCGTGGCCGCGCAGTTCGTCGACCGCGAGCGCCGGGACGAGCGTCCCCGCGGCGCGGTGGTGACCATTCTCGGCCACGTCGACCACGGCAAGACCAGCCTGCTGGACAAGATCCGCAACGCCAACGTGGCCGCGGGCGAGGCCGGCGGCATCACGCAGGCCACCAGCGCGTTCCGCGTGCCGGTCAAGATCGGCTCGGACGAGAAGCAGGTGGTCTTCATCGACACGCCGGGCCACGAGGCCTTCACCGCCATGCGCGCCCGCGGCGCCCAGGTGACCGACGTGGTGGTGCTGGTGGTCGCGGCCGACGACGGCGTGATGCCCCAGACCAAGGAGTCGATCAGCCACGCCAAGGCGGCGGGCGTCCCGATCATCGTGGCGCTCAACAAGATCGACAAGCCCGAGGCGACCGAGAACAACATCACCAAGATCCTCGGCCAGCTCGCCGAGCAGGGGCTCAACCCCACCGAGTGGGGCGGCGACACCGAGGTCGTCCGGGTCAGCGCCCTCAAGGGCACGGGCATCCAGGAGCTGCTCGAGATCCTCGACCTGCAGAGCCAGGTGCTCGAACTCAGGGCCGATTTCGACGGCCCGGCCCGCGGTTCCGTCATCGAGGCCCGGCCCGAGGAGGGACGCGGCAACGTCGCCAACATTCTGGTGCAGGACGGCAAGCTCAAGGTCGGGGACTTCATCGTCCTGGGCCGGGCGTTCGGCCGGGTGCGCGACATCACCGACGACCGCGGCGCCAAGCTCAAGGAGGCCTACCCGCCGATGCCCGTGCAGATCTCGGGCATCAACGAGCTGCCCGACGCCGGCGACAAGTTCTACTGCGTCTCTTCCCTCAAGGAGGCCGAGAAGGCCGCCGAGCAGCGGCGTGAGCGTGAGCGGCACGAGCAGCTCGCCCAGCCCGCGCCCACGCTCGACCGCATGTTCAGCCAGATGGCCGAGGCCTCGGTCAAGGAGATCCTGGTGGTCCTCAAGGCCGACGTCCAGGGCTCGGTCGACGTGCTCCGCAACGAGATCGAGAAGGTCGGCCTGGAGTCCACCGAGGTCAAGGTCCGCGTCATCCACGCCGCCGTCGGCGGCATCACCGAGTCGGACATCCTGCTGGCCAACGCCTCGCGCGGCCTGATCATCGGCTTCAACGTCATCGCCAACGCCAAGGGCAGGGCCCTGGCGGAGACCAAGGGCGTGGAGATCCGCAACTACCAGGTCATCTACGACATCGTCGACGACCTGAAGAAGGCGGCCGAGGGCCTGCTGGCCCCGGAGATGCGTCAGGAAGTCCTGGGCCACGCCGAGGTCCGCAAGGTGTTCAAGGTCACGCGCGTCGGCATGATCGCCGGCTGCTACGTCACGGACGGCGTCGTCCAGCGCGACGCGCTGGTCCGCGTCACCCGCGACGGCGTGGTGGTGGAGAACAACCGCCGCCTCGAGCAGCTCAAGCGTGTCAAGGACGACGCCAAGGAAGTGCGGGCCGGCACCGAGTGCGGCATGAAGATCGCCGGGTACGACGACATCAAGGAAGGCGACGTCATCGAGTGCTACAAGCAGGTCGAGGTCAAGCGCACGCTCTGATGCGTCGGCGATGGTGTGAGGTGACGGGGCCATGATCGTCGGCGTGCTCCAGGCCGAGCTGCGGATCGATTGGGCGCGGTCCCTCAAGGACAAGCGTCGCGTGGCCCGGTCCCTCAAGGACCGGCTCCACCGCGAGCACCAGGTCTCCGTGGCCGAGGTCGAGGCCCAGGAGATCCACAACACGCTCGTCCTCGGCATCGCCGCGGCGGGCAGTTCGGCCGCGCAGGTGGGCGCCACCCTGGACACCGTCCAGAGCAAGCTGGCCCACCACGAGGAGGCCACGCTGGTGGCCTGCCAGCGCGAGATGCTCCGCGGCTGGACCGGAGAACTGGCCGTGGGCGCCTTCACCGAGGCGGCCGAGGCGGACCTGGCCGCCGAGATGCTCGCGCACGCATCGGAAGATCAGGAACACAGCCCGGACCGACCGGGCAGCGAGGACGAGGATTGACCGCCGAACGACGAAAACTCCAGCTCGAGTCCCTGCTGCTCCGCTCGCTGCAGGCCCGGATGGCCAGGGGCCTCTCGGATCCGCGCGTCCGCGGGCTCGTGACCGTCACCCGCGTGGAGCTCTCCGCCGACCTCAAGCGGGCCAGAGCGTTCATCTCGGTCATGCCGCAGGAGCACGCCCAGCTGACGATGCACGGGCTCCGCGCCGCGACCAGCAAGGTCCGTCGCGACGTGATGGAGGGCATCCATCTCAAGGAGATGCCCGCCCTCGAGTTCGTCTACGACGAGGGCCTCAAGGCCCAGCTCGAGGTGATCGCCCTGCTGGCCAAGGACCGCATGGAACGAGGGCAGAGCGGCCCGGAGCCCGACCCCGGGAGGGCGGATCAGGCGGGCGATCCGGCCGGGGATCGGGCTGGGGATCGGGCCGAGCCCGGCGAGGAGGCGCGGCCGTGAACGCCGAAGCCCTGGCCGAACCGATCCTGCACCTGGCGGCCTCCATCGAGGCCCGCCGGGGGACGCCGCCGGCGTCCGATCCGTCGCTGGACCGCATGCCCCTCGGCGCCGATCCGCTCATATACCAGCTTGTCTATTCGCTCCTGCTCTGGGAAGCCTCGCACGAGCTGGCCGCCCGCTGCATGGAGGCGATCCGGACCGAGGTCGTCGACTTCAACGAGCTGCGCGTCTGCTCGGTCGAGGAGGTCGGCGCCATGCTGCCCCGCGGCTGTCCGGAACGCACCGAACGCGCCGACCGGATGCTGACCGCGCTCAACGCGGTGTTCCTGCGCGAGCACGGGCTCACCCTGACGCACCTGGCCGGGATGTCCAAACGGGAGGCCCGCCAGTATCTCGACGCCCTGCCGGGCCTGCCCCAGTTCGTCGCGGCCCGCATGGTGCTCGTCACCCTGGGCGGGCACGCCTTCCCCGTCGATTCGCGCATCGGCCGGGTGCTCGCGGCCGCCGGTCTGATCACCGCGGCCGACGCCGCCGGGACCGAGCTGGGATCCCGCATGGAGCGGGCGGTCAGGGCCGCGGACGCACCCAGGGTGTACGCGCTGCTCGAGGCCGAGGCCGGCGATCTGCCGGCGCGCAGGTCCGGCGGCCGCCGCGCCGCGGCTGCTCGCACGTCCGGGGACGCGCACGCCGACCGCTCCGCGGATGACCTCAGCGACGGAAACGAATCATGAGCCCACGTCCGCTGCTTCTGCTCGGCGCGTGCGGCCTCGCCTGGCCGCTGATCTCCTGCACCTCCTCGCCCCGGGACGAGGCCCCGCCGTCCGTGAGGGCCGCGGCCTCCATCGAAGAGCCGAGCCGCCGGCTCGCCGCCCTGGCCGAGATCGAGGCGGTTGGCGTGCCGGTCGCCGGCATCGACCCAACCGGCATCGCGCGGATGGTGGATCCCTCGCTGCCCGCGGCTTTGCCCACGGGCTCGGCCGAGTTTCGCCGGGCCACGATCCCGGCGGGCGAGCTGCTCGAGGACCTGCGCATCGAGCCCCCCGCGTCCGAGATCGAGCGCCCCAGCCCGGAGCAGGCCGAGCGTGCCGAAAAGGCGTACGCGCGGGCCCGCGCAGCACGCCTCAACGGAGAGCCCGAGGTGGCCGAACTGCTGCTGGAAGAGGCGACCCGTCTGGACCCCGGATCGGCCCGGCTGTGGCAGGAACTCGGCGAGGCCCGCTCCGCGCTGGGCGATCGCTTCGGCGCCGCCGACGCGCTGACGATGGCGGCCGAGCTGGGGACGACCGAACCCCGCGTGATGCTGACGCTGGCCTCGGACGCGGCGTCACGCTCGGACCAGGACGGCGTGGTCCGCTGGGCCGCCGCCGCCTGGACGTTGGCCGGGGACGGGTCGGCATCGCCCGAGCGGCTGATCGCCGGGTCGATGCTCGGAACCGGCCTGCTGGAACGCGGTGATCTGCTCGCCGGCGCGACGGTGCTGGAGGCCACGCTGGCCGGACTCGACGCCGCCCCGGCCCGGGCGGGCGAGCCGCCCGAGATGGTGCGCCTGCGGGCGGGTCGGGCCGAGCTGGGTTTCCGGGCGGGCAACTCCTGGATCATGCTCGGCCAGCCGGCACGGGCCGCCGACGCGTTCGGTCGGGCCGCCGCGACGCTGGATCGGCCGCCCGTGCTTCTGACCCAGCGGCACATCGCGGCGCTGGTCGCCGCCGGCCGCCCCGCGGCGGCGTGTCTGGAGATGATCGAACACGCCCAAC
>CAYNRF010000228.1:0-4888 GCA_964399525.1 uncultured Phycisphaeraceae bacterium
GCTGTCGGTGCTGGCCGGCGCGCTGGCGGGGGGTGCGGGGGCGTGGCTGGGGGGGTGAGGCGGGGTTGGGGGTTTGGGGGTGGGTGGGTTGGGTGCGGAGGAGGCAGAGAAGGAAGATGGGGAGGGGCATGGGGGCCTCCTTGGGGTGGGGGATCGCGGGGTGGGCGCGAAGAAGAACCCCACGATTCGAGGACTCATCGTGGGCGTGAACTGCCTGTGATGAGTTGTTGGAGGGCGGCGGGGTAGGCGTCGAGTTCGAGCTGGAAGACTCTGGCGGCCAGGGTTTCGGGGGTGTCGTCCTCGGTGATGGGGCAGCGGCGCTGGAGGATGATGGGGCCGGTGTCGTAGGTGTCGTCGGCCAGGTGGACGGTGCAGCCGGATTCGGTGATCTCGCCGCGGCGGAAGGCCTCGACGGCGGCGGTGTGGACCTTCATGCCGTGCATGCCGGGGCCGCCGAAGGCGGGGAGCAGGGCGGGGTGGATGTTGACGATGCGGCCGCGGGTGGCGGGGGTGATGGGGACGAGTTTGAGGTAGCCGGCGAGGACGACCCAGTCGATGCGGTCCTGCGTGACGAGGGCGTCGAGGGTGTCGGGCGGGATGGCGCCGGGGATGATGTCGGTGGGGATGGAGCGGGCGCGGGCGATGTCGGCGCCGCGGCATTCCTTGCTGGCGATGACGCGGGCGACGGCGGCGGGGAGGTCGCCGGAGTCGATGCGGGCGAGGAGGTTTTCGAGGGTGCGTCCGGAGCCGGAGAGGAGGACGAGCAGGCGGGCGGGGAGGGGAGCGGTCATCGGATGGTTTCGACGGCCTGCTCGCGGGTGGGGACGATCACCAGCATGCGGTCCATGCGGGTGAGCTTGAGCATCTGCTCGATCTGGGGGTCGATGGCGCAGATCACCATCTTGCCGCCGGCCTTGGCGCAGGCCTGGTGGAGGCTGATGAGCGAGCCGATGCCGGCCGAGGCGAGCATGGCGACCTTGGACATGTCGACGATGAGCCGGTGGGCGCAGCGGGCGGCGGCCTCGAGGAGGTCGTGCTCGATGGGCTTGGATTCGTGCTCGGAGTAACGCTCGCACAGGACGGTGGCGACGGCGACGCCGCCGGCGTCGACGATCTCGGCGTGGCTGGTCGCCGCGAGCGGCGTCTCGGCAACGGCGGCGTCCTTCTTCTTGTTGAACAGGTCCTTGAGTCCCATGGATCAGTTTCCTTGCGTCTGGAAGGGGGTGGGGAGGCCGTCGCGCAGGGCGACCATGGTGAGGGTGGCGCTGGTGACATGGACGCGTTCGAAGGTGCGGCAGCGTTCGGCGTAGACCTCGACGGCGACATCGAGGGAGGTGCGTCCGAGGCGGGTGGTGTGGGTGTGGAGGCTGACGATGTCGCCGACGCCGACGGGAGCGCGGAAATCGACGCGCTGGATCGAGGCGGTGACCCAGTCGAAGTCGCCGTGGCGGCGGGCCTCGACGAAGCCGGCCTGGTCGATGTAGGAAAGAACGACGCCGCCGAAGATGGTGCCGTAGGGGTTCGTCTCGCGGGGCATGGTGACCACGCGGAGGGCGAGGTGGGCCTCGTTGAGCGGGGCGGGATCGGGCATCGTGCGAGAGTGTATCAGCACGGCGACGGGGTGGCGGTGTTGTCCGGCGTGGGGGGCCGTCGGTCGGCGGGCCGGGGGCGGGAAATCCGGGGGGCAGGGGGGTGGACGGATCGGCTCAGACGGATCGGCTCAGATGGATCGGCTCAGATGGATCGGTCGGTGAACCAGCGGAGCCGGTAGTTGCCGTTCTCGAACACGACGTCCATGCCGGTCCACTGCAGGTCACCCCAGCTGGACCGGGGCAGGCGCAGGCGGAACTCGTTGCGCCCGATCGATTCCATGTAGACGCCCGGGGTGCGCTCGCCGAAGGGCATGGCGTTGAAGAGGCGGAAGACGTCGCGCTGCCGGCGGACGAGCTCCTTGTAGGCCTCCCTGGGCTCGTAGCCGCGGACGATGAACTCGTTGCGGGTCATCTGGGAGAGGACCTGCTGCGTGAACAGGCCCTCCTCGTCGTTCTGCATGGTGTTGACGATGTGGGTCATCAGCTGCTGGACCGACTTGGCGTGCAGGACCACGGTCCCGTCGGGCAGCGTCTGGCGGATGCCCGACTCGGGGGTGCGCAGGACGTCGGCCTGGGTGATGTTGCGGACGTCGGGGATGCCGCCGGTCTGGGCGCCGGGCAGGCCCGAGAGCATGCCCTTGCGGGAGACGATGCGTTCCTCCCGGCAGCCCGGTGCGCTCAGGGCGGCGAGTGCGATCAGGGCGATGAGGGCGGTCCTGCCGCGGGCTGTGTTCTGCGTCGGGCCGCCGGACCGGCGCGGGCGGGGCGCTCGGGCGGCGGGGGGGGGGGGGGGGGGGGCGGGGGGGGGGGGGGGGCGCGGGGGGAGGATCATCGGCGATCCGATACGGCCGCGATGGGCGGCGGTTCGCACGTGGTCCCGGCGAGGGGCTCGGTGGTGGGCGCGGACCGGCCCCGTTGCCAGCGGTCGTGCAGGCGGAAGGCGTCGTGCTGGCCGGGCCGGTCGGACCGGAGGTGCGTGCCGCGGGATTCCTCGCGCCAGAGGGCGGCCTTGGCGATGATGGCGCCGACGAGGAGCATGTTCTGGACTTCCCAGCCGTCGGGTGTGTCGAAGATCTTGTCGAGGGTGTAGCGCCCCCAGAAGTCGAACATCTCGGTGGCGTCGGCGAGGCGGGTGCCGTCGCGGACGACGCCGACGTTTTTCCACATGGCGCTGCGGAGGCTGGAGCGGACGTCCTCGAGGTCGAGCTCGGCGGCGGTGGAGGGGCGGATGTCCGAGACGATGGGAATGGGCGCGGGCGGCGTGGCGGTGCTGCGGGCCGCGGCCCGCTGCCCGGCGATGGCGCCCATGACCAGGCCCTCGAGCAGCGAGTTGCTGGCCAGGCGGTTGGCGCCGTTGAGACCCGAGCAGGCCACCTCGCCGACGGCGTAGAGGTTGGGGACGTCGGTGCGGGCGTCGAGGTCGGTGCGCACGCCGCCGATGGTGTAGTGGGCGGCGGGATGGACGGGGATCAGATCGGCGGCGGGGTCGAGGGAGAAGCGGGCCAGGGTGGCGTGGATGGCCGGGAAGCGTCGGGCGAAGCCGTCGAGGTGGCGGCAGTCGAGATAGACATGGCGGCCGCCCTGGGCGGCGATCTGGCGGATGATGGCCTGGGAGACGACATCGCGGGGGGCCAGGTCCGCCAGTTCGTGCTGGCCGAGCATGAAGCGTCGCCCCTGTTCGTCGAGCAGATGGGCCCCTTCTCCGCGGACGGCTTCAGAGATCAGGGCGCGGGGGGCGCCGGGCAGATAGAGCGTGGTGGGGTGGAACTGGACGAAGGCCATGTCGGCGAGGGTGGCGCCGGCGCGGGCGGCCATGGCCATGCCGTCGGCGGTGGCCGGCGGCGGGTTGGAGGTCTCGCGGAAGAGCTGGCCCGCGCCGCCGGAGGCGAGGATGGTGGTGCGGGCCCAGATCATCTGGAGGCCGTAGCGCGGGTGGTGCGTGATGGCGCCCAGGCAGGGGGCGCCCGGCTCCTCGCTGGCCGTGATCAGGTCGATCGCGAAGCAGCCCTCGAAGAGGCGGATGCGCTCGTGGCGTGCGACGGCCTCGGTCATGGTGCGCTGCAGCTCGGCGCCGGTGGAGTCCCCGCCGGCGTGGTAGATGCGCGGGGCGGCGTGGCCGCCTTCGAGGCCGACGGCGAGTTCGCCGCGGGCGTCGCGGTCGAGCTGCATGCCCCAGGCGATGAGCTCGCGCACGCGTTCGGGGCCGCGGCGGCAGACGAGATCGACGGCGGCGGGATCGCACAGGCCCGCGCCGGCGGTCAGGGTGTCCTGGATGTGGGATTCGACCGAGTCATCGTCGCGGAGCACGGCGGCGACGCCGCCCTGGGCCCAGGCGGTGTTGGTTTTGCTCAGGCGGGACTTGGAGCAGATGATGACGTCGCCGCCCTCGGCCGCGGCGATCGCCGCCCGCGTGCCGGCCACGCCCGCCCCCAGCACGAGCGTGTCGCAGAAAATCTGCGGCAGCAGGCCCGAGCGGAAGGGGATGAGGTAGCGGCGTTGGTCGAAGATGTCGTGCAACGGTCGGGCGCCTCGGGGTGGACCAATGCTGGGCTGGGACGCGGGGCCTGGCGTTTCGCGTCAGTCGTCGGTCTGGACGCAGACGCACCCGGGACGGGCGCAGCCGGAGGGTGAGCACGCCTGCGGCTCCGGGGCGGGGCCGAGGAGCTTGAAGACCTTGGCGTTGAGATACGCGGCGTGGTGTTCGAGGTGGAAGCAGTTGTAGTCGGCGATGTCGCGGATGGAGATCGGGCCCCGCTCGGGGTGCAGGGCCTGGCGCTGCCAGTGGCGGTCCTCCAGCTGGAAGAGCATGGCGACCATCCAGGAGCGCGTGGTGTGGATGGCGGCGATATCTCCGCCGATGGGGGGGCGGAAGTCGGTGGCGGCGGTGCAGCCGTAGAGGCCCGAGTCGATGAAGGCGTTCTCGTCCCAGACGGCGAGCGTGGGCCGGTCCTCGCCGAAGGCGCGGCGGATGCGGTGGGCGTTGACGATCTCCGCGTCGGCCAGATGGCCGAGCAGCACCCGGATCGGCCAGCGGCCGCAGCCGGCGTCGGGCAGCCAGGCGGTGTCCAGCTGTTCGTCGCTCAACTCGAACACGCGCGGGTCGAGGTGTTCGACGCCGATGCGGAGGCGGGCGACCAGGGTCTGGGTGTCGCTGGCGCGGATCTCGGCCAGGTCCGGGAGGGTCAGTTCGAAGGTCTGGGTCATACGCGAGAAGGATAGGAGGGCGGGCGGTGGGATGTAAGTGTTTGAGGGGATTGGATTTATTCGATGCCGCGGAGGGTGACTTCCACCTCGAG
>CAYNRF010000229.1:0-4861 GCA_964399525.1 uncultured Phycisphaeraceae bacterium
GCCCTCGGCGACCGGGCCGAGGGGGATGCGGTGCTGGTCGTGGCGGCGGGCGCGCGGGTGAACAGCCTGGCGGGATCGGCGCGGTGGCTGTCGACGGGGGTGGCGCTGCTGCGGGCGGGGGTCGAGCCGCCGCCGGAGGTGCTCAACCAGCCGCCGCTGGTGTGGGCGGTGGTGTGGGGGGTGGCGGCGGTGGTGGGGATGGCGGTGCAGTTCGGGCTGCTGAAGCGCAAGGGCGAGAAGAAGGCGGAGGGGGAGGCGGACTGACCCGGGGGAGGAGTTGGTGATGGGGGAGGGTGTGGGGGAGGGGCAGGAGATCGGCCCGGGGACGGCCGCGGGGCGGGGGGTGGTTGGGGGGGTGGTTGGGGGGGGTGGCCCGCACGGGCAGCCCGAAAGGCCGACTGCAAGTCGACCCCGCACAATCGGAAGAATTTCGCCAAACCGGATAAACGGAAGTGCAGGGACGCGGGGCGGGTGGTCGATGGAATCGTCTGCCAGGGATGGCGCGGATCGCGGCGGAGCCGTGCGAGACGAGATGTTCACGGGTCGTCCGGGTTCGGATGTCCCCGCGCGGTCCGCCCGTCGGACGGAAGGAATCACCATGTCTGAGTTGCACCAGCCCAACCTGCCCGAGATGACCGTCATCGGTCCGGACACCAAGATCAAGGGCGAGATGTTCTTCGAGAAGTCGGCGCGGATCCTCGGCTCGTTCGAGGGCAAGATCACCGCGCAGGGTGAGGTGCAGATCGGCGCCGGCGCGGTGTGCAACGCCGCGGTGGAGGCCGAGCGGATCATCGTCGACGGCCGGGTGTGCGGGCCGCTGACGGCGCGGGACCGGCTGACGCTGACGGCCAACGCGCAGGTGCAGGGCGACCTGATCGCGGGCACGCTGGTGGTGGCCGAGGGCGCGAGCCTGGTGGGTCACTGCCAGGTGGGGCCGCACGCGATGGAACTGGCCAAGGGTCAGCCCGGCCAGGCCGGTCAGGCCGGATCCCAGGCCCGCCCGGCGCAGGCGGTGCAGACCGAGGCCAAGCCGAACCCGTCGATCGATCTGACCCCGCCGTGGGCGCGCAGCAACGCCGGCGCGGCGTAAACCGAACTCAAACGGTCCTACCCACCCGGCCGGGTCTGGCTTCGCCGCCGATTCGGCCTTTTTCATGCTGTTCCGACTGCGTCGATTCCGTCCGTCGCTGCTGGAACGGGCCGCCCCGCGTCTGCCGGCGCACGCGACCCGGGTGGTGCGCTGCTATCGGTGCGGCAAGTCGTTCGAGGCGTCGGCGTTCGCGGAGTCGACCGTGTGCCCCGGCTGTGGCGGCGCGGTGCGGCTGCCGGACGCCGTGCTGGACAAGGGGCACTGGGGCGGCTCGGTGCAGACCGCGGGGACGGTCCTGGTGCCGGAAGGCTCGACGGTGCGCTCAAGCCTGATCGTGGCGTCGGGGGACATCACGATCCTCGGCCGGGTGCACGCGATGCTGATCTCGGGCGGGACGATCCGGGTGGGGGCCAAGGCGGAGCTGCGGGGCGGGGCGCGCTGCCGCGTGCTGATCGTGGACCCGGGCGCGGTGATCCGCGGCGGGCCGTTCGAGGCGCCGTCGGATGCGCTGGGCACGGTGGACATCGACGCGGCGGCGCGGGCGGTGCCGGGCAAGGGCCCGGCGGCGTGGGTGGAGGCGCTGGAAGAGCCGGCGCCGGAGCCGCTGGTGATCACGCGGCCGGTGAAGCCGCCGTTGCGGGTGGTGAGGTAGTGTGGGATTGGCGAACAGCCACTAGCCATTAGCCATTGGCCACTTGTGACAAGCGATCAGCCATCAGCCATCAGACATGAGGCATAAGGCTTCAGTCAATAGCAATTGGCTAGTGGCTAGTGGCTAGTGGCTAGTGGCTAGTGGCTAGTGGCTATTGGCTCGTCCCAAGTCCCAAGTGGCAAACTCCTCCTTGGAGATCAGGATGGCTGACTGCAAGTCGGCCCCATGGGGGGGTCATACGCTTGGGCATGGCGTGGATCGATGGTGTGATTTCGGGGCGGGGGGTGGATGACGCGGTCACGCGGGCGTGGTGGCGTGGAGTGATGGTGCCGGGGTTTGCGTTGTTGACGGCGCTTGGGGCGTTCGTGGCGGTGCCGTTGCCGCCGTTCGGCGTGCCGCAGACGTTGCAGACGCTGATGGTGCTGCTGTGCGCGCGGGCGCTGGGGCCGCGGCTGGGGGCGGCGAGCATGGGGCTGTATGTGGTGGCGGGGGTGGTGGGTGTGCCGCTGTTCGCGCAGGGCGAGGCGGGGTGGGTGACGATCTTTGGGCAGACGGGGGGCTATCTGGTGGGGTTCGTGCTGTGCCAGACGGTGGCGCACGCGGTGATCCGGCGGCGGGACGGTTCGCTGCGCGGGTGGGGGGCGGTGGTGGTGGCGGGTCTGGCGGTGCACGCGGTGGTGTTCGCGTGCGGCGTGCCGTGGCTGTACGCGGTGCGGAACCTGGATCCGCAGGCGGCGCCGATCACGCTGTGGGACGCGGTGTTCGGCGGGTTCGTGGTGTTTCTTCCGGGGACGGTGATCAAGGTGGCGGTGGCGACGCTGCTGGCGCGGATGTTTCTGCCGGCGGTGGCAGCGCGGGTGTGGTGATTTTGGTGGAATAGTTCCCGCGGCGGCGGGCGTTCGCTGCCGTCATGGACATGCACACACTGATCCGGACCGGGCCTCTCAAGGCGATGATCGTTCCCCGCGTGCTGGCGGGACTGCCGCTGGTGGGGCTGAACCTGATGCACCTGACGGGGGCGGCTCCGCTGCGTCCGATCCTGGAAGGCGCGGGCATCCCGCTGCCGGGGCTGAACGCGGTGGTGGCGCCGGTGTTCGGGCTGCTGGCGGGGCTGATGCTGCTTTCGGGCGGGCTGGCGCGGGTCGGCGGCGTGATCGCGATCGGCACGATGAGCGCGGCGGTGTACACGCATCTGGTGCACGACTGGACGGACGAGCCTCCGGTGGCGCTGCCGATCGTGGTGATGCTGGCGGCGGCAGTGGTGGTGTGGAAGGGCGCGGGGGCGTGGAGCGTGGATCGGAAGATGCAGGAAGGCAAGGGCGCGTCGGGCGTGGCGGTATGATTGCGGCGTGGCTAACGGCGGCGCAATCACGGTGTTCTTCGACGGGCGTTGCTCGCTGTGCGAGGGGACGGCGCGGACGCTGGTGAAGATGGATCGGGGGCGCGGGCGGGTGCGGGTGGTGGATTTTCGGGCGGACTTTTCGGAGGCCGCGGCGGCGGGGATTGCGCCGGAGGCCTTGGAAGGTGCGATGCACGCGGTGCACGCGGATGGTCGTGTGACGGCCGGGCCGGGTGCGGTGCGCGATGCGTTGCGGGCGGTGGGGTTGGGGCCGGTGTCGGCGGTGCTGGGGTGGCCGGTGGTGGGCGGGGTGTTCGGGCGGTTGTATGACTGGGTGGCGCGGAATCGGTTGAAGTGGTTTGGGCGGGGAGGAGTGGGGGAAGTGGGAGACGGGTGTGATGGGGGGGTGTGTCGGGTGGAGCACTTTGGGAAGAAATGAACGAAGAGGCCGACTGAAAGTCGGCCCCACCAGAATCCCACGATTCGAAGACTCATCGTGGGCGTGACCTGAACTAGAGCAGGCTGGGCAGGACGGCGGCGAGTTTGTCGAAGTCGGCCATCGAGTTGTGCCACTGGCAGCTGACGCGCATCAGGCGGGGGTGGACGCCGGCCAGCGACCAGCACGGGGCCTGGATGTGGTGATCGAGGACGAGGGCGTCCCAGAGGGCGTCGTCGAACATGCGGCCCTTGGGGATGCCGGTGGCGGGGACGGGCAGGCAGAGCGAGACCATCGAGGGGACCATCGATTCGGGCACGGGCTGTTCGAGGCCGGCGGCGTCGGCGATGAGTCTGGCGCCGGCGAAGGCGATGTCGTGGTTGCGCTGCTGCAGGCCGGGGAGGCCGGCGGGGTGCTGGGCGCTCAGGTGCGCGATGGCGACGGGCAGGACCAGGTTGCCGGTGCAGTCCTCGGTGCCGACGTAGTCGAAGTCGCAGAGGAAGGCCTTGCGCTCGGGGCGGCTGAGGTGGGTGCGGCAGGAGAGGGCGACGGGCTTGATGAGCTTCTGGCGCTCGGGGTCCACATAGAGGAAGCCGGTGCCCTTGCTGGCGGCCAGCCACTTGTGGCAACTGGCGGCGTAGTAGGTAGGGCGGAGGGCGTGGAGGTCGATGGCGATGTGTCCGGGGGTGTGGGCCCCGTCGATGAGGATGTCGATGCCGCGATTCTTGATCAGGGGGACGATGCGCTCGACCGGGAAGCGGATGCTGGTGGCGCTGGCGATGTGGGAGCAGATGACCAGGCGGGTGCGCGGGGTCAGAGCCTGCTCGATGGCGTCCACGGCGGCGTCGGGGGTGATGCGGGGGAAGGGGACTTTGGCGACCACGATGCGGGCGCCGGCGCGGGCGACCACGCGGGCCAGTTCGTTGATGGTGGCCTGGTATTCGTGGCTGGTGACGACGACCTCGTCGCCGGGCTCGAGGTCGAGGTTGAGGATGACCGAGGACATGGCGACGGTGCCGTTGGGCACCAGGGCGAGGTCGGCGGCGTCGCAGTTGACGAGGCGGGCGAGGGCCTGGCGGGCGTCGTCGGCGTAGCGCTCGAGGTCGAACTTGTAGAAGCGGACGGGGTCGAGTTCGATGCGGCGGTTGAGTTCGCGCTGGGCGTCGCGGACGACGTCGGGGACGCATCCGTAGGACGCGCCGTTGAGCATGACGGTGCCGGGGGCGACGCCGTGGCGGGCGGGCTCGGCGACGCGCTGGGCGAAGGCGTCGAGGATGGGCTGGGGGCGGACGGGAGCGGTGCGGGTGGCGGCGGCGGTGGTGGGCATGGTGTTGGAAGTATCGG
>CAYNRF010000230.1:0-4852 GCA_964399525.1 uncultured Phycisphaeraceae bacterium
GTGTCAAGGGCGGATGAAGATTGTGCGAAGCCTGATGATCCCGGAGCCTGTGGGAAGAGGGGCGAAGACTTCAACCGGAAGGGTGGTCAGTCGGAAAGGCAGCCGATGACCCTCGTTACTCCGCCCGCCAGTCCTTCCCATCCCGCACAACCCGCCGGTACAGCGTGTCCCGCTCGATCGGTTCGAAGCCCGCTTCGCGAATGGCTCGCTTGAGGTCGGTGACGGACTTCTCCTGGTGCGTGGACGAGCCGCCGACCTTGGTGATGTCGTACCAGACGACGGTGCCGTCGATGTCGTCGGCGCCGGCTTCGAGCATGAGCTGGGCCATGGGCAGGGTCTGCATGATCCAGAACGCCTTGACGTGCGGGAAGTTGTCGAGCATCAGGCGGGCCACGGCGATGGTGCGCAGGTTTTCCAGACCGGTGGGGCCGGGCAGGTGCTCGAGTTCGGAGCCGTCGGGGAAGAAGGGCAGGGGGATGATGGTCTGGTAGTAGCCGCCGCGGGCCGACATGGATGGCGTCGGCAGCACCGCCCCCTCTCCCGACAGCGTGATCACCGGGTCGGTGATCACCTCGGTCTGCGGGATGCCCGCGGCCACGAATCCTTCGGGATCGCCGGTGTATCCCAGCCGCGCCAGCGCCTTGTCCTGGCTGCGGCGCAGGATCTCAAGGTGGTTGAGTCGTTCGCGCCGGCCGTCGATGTGGCCGTAGAGCATGGTGCAGTTGGAGTTGAGCCCCAGTTCGTGGGCGACGAGGTGGACATCCAGCCACTCGTCCGCGCCGATCTTGGTTTTCCAGGCTTCCTTCTGGATGCGGTCGTCGAAGACTTCGGCCCCGCCGCCGGGCAGCGAGCCCAGCCCGGCCTCCATCAGGCGCTGCAGCACCCAGCGCACGCCCGACTGCGGGTCGTCACGCTTGTAGACCTTGGCGATGCGGGCCAGGTGCACCAGTTCCACGGCCGTGAAGGCCTTGAGGTGCAGGCCCGGCGCGACCGCGTGGATCGCGCGGAGCATGTCGGTGTAGTACTCGAACGGCAGGTAGGGGTTGAGCCCGCCGACGATGTGCATTTCGGTGGCGCCCAGCTCCACGGCCTTGCGGGCCTCGTTCTGGATGTACTCGAGATCGCGCGTGTAGGCCCCGTCGTCGCCCTTCTTGCGATAGAACTCGCAGAACTTGCAGGACAGGGCGCAGACGTTGGAGTAGTTCAGGTGCTTGTTGATGTTGTAGTAGGCGGCGTTGCCGTGCATGCGCCGGCGGACGAGGTCGGCCAGGGCGATCACGCCCCAGATGTCGTGCGTGTCATAGAGCACCGCGCCCTCATCGAGGCTCAGCCGCTTGCCGGCCAGCACCTTGGCGCGGATGGGCTCGAGGCGCGGATCGGCCCCGGGGGCGCGGGCGGGCGCGGACAGGCTCGGCGATGGGGCGGCGGTCAGGGTGGTCATGGCATTGAAATGATAGCCGGGAAGTGTCGGAATGTTTCAGGAATCTCTGAAAATGGGATCGGGGAACCGCGCTCTGGGATCAGGGATCGGGCAGCAGCCGACGGATGTGCTCCGTCATGGCCCGCACCGCCGCGCCCCGGTGGGAGAGACGGTTTTTCTCGGCCTTGTCCAGCTCCGCCCCGGTCCGCAGGTGGTCCGGCCCGGCCAGAAAGAGCGGGTCATACCCGAACCCCCCCGTCCCCCGCGGCACCTCCCCCGGCAGGCCGATGCGGCCTTCGAAGCTTCCTCGGGTCACCGCTTCAACCCCCGCCCCCGCCCCCGCCCTCGCGAGGACCATCACACACACGAACCGTGCTGTCCGTTCCTCCGCCGGCACCCCCTCCAGCTCCCGGAGCAACCGGGCGTTGTTCGCCGCGTCGCGTTCCTCCCGTGACATCGCAGCCGCGGCTCCGTCCGTCCGGCCGTCGAAGGCGAAGTGGCTGGAGATCACGCCCGGGCGGCCGCCCAGGGCGTCGACTTCCAGGCCCGAGTCGTCGGCCAGGCACAGGCGGCCGCTGATCCGGGCGTAGGCCAGCGCCTTGATGGTGGCGTTGGCCTCGAAGGTCCGGCCGGTCTCCTCGGGCTCGGGCAGGTCGCCCAGGCCCAGGTCGTCCAGCCCGAGCACGGCCAGGCCGACGGGGGCCAGCAGGTCGCGGAGTTCGGCGATCTTGCCGGGGTTCTGCGTGGCGAGGACCAGTTCGGCCATGGTGGTTCTCCGGCGGCGTGGGTGGTGGGACAGGACGGGGGGCTGGTCCGGGAAGGCACAGGGGTTGGAAGTACTTTCGCTTCCCGGCTCGTCCGGGGTGGCCGGGCGGGTTCGGGGTGGGATCATTGACGGCCATGACCAAGACCACCCGGCCCCGCAACGCCATCGCCCTGTCCGCCGCCGAGGCCCTGGCCTCTCTGACGCCCGACCGCCTGGCGGCCCTGCGGTCGGTGGTGGGGTTCGACGGGTTCGTCGACTCGATCATCCACGTGGTCGACAAGCGGCGCTCGATGAAGCGCGACGACTTCCAGCGCATCAAGACCATCCCCGAGTTCGCCGCCCGCTGCGGGGCCGCGGCCGGTCGCAGCGCCAACATCGAGATGGTGGTCCAGGACGTCCGCTTCGGCGGCAACGGCCCGCTGTTCTCCAGCGCCATGGCCCGCCTGGGTTCCAAGGTGACCTACATCGGCGCGGTCGGCCAGGCGGACGCCCACCAGACGCTCGATCCGGTGTTCCAGCCCTTCGCCGACCGGTGCGATACGGTAATCCCTATCTGCTCGCCCGGGCGGACCGACGCGCTGGAGTTCGAGGACGGCAAGATCATGTTCGGCAAGACCGAGCCCGTGCAGGCGGCCACCTGGAACCGCATCAAGGAGATCGTCGGGCTGGAGAACCTGATCGCGATGTACGAGCAGGCCCAGCTGGTCTCCGTGGTCAACTGGACGCTCTCGGGCGGGGTGGAGGGCATCTGGGCCGGGCTGCGCGACGAGGTGCTGCCGAACCTGACCAGGAACCCGCACCGGCGCATGTTCATCGACCTGTCGGACCCGGCCAAGCGCACGGACGAGGACATCCGCGGGGCCATGGGCCTGCTGTCGAGCCTGCAGCCGCGCATCCCGGTGACGCTCGGCCTGAACCTGGCCGAGTCGGGACGCATCGCCAAGGTGATGGGCGTGGAGGCCTACGACGACGAGCACAACCGCAGCCTCACCGAGATGGTGCCCGAGGCCGCCGAGCGCATCCGCCGGCGTCTGGGCCTCGAGTGCGTGGTCATCCACCAGCACACCGGGGCGGGCGCGGCCGACGAGTCGGGCGAGATCGGCTGGTTCACCGGTCCCTACACGCGCAAGCCGCGGATCTCGACGGGCGCGGGCGACCACTTCGGCGGCGGGTTCAGCTTCGCGCGGTGCGCGGGCCTGGGCCTGCTCGATTCGCTGGCCGCCGCGTGCGGCGTGGCCGGGGCGTACGTCCGCGATGCGCAGAGCCCCACGCTCGAGCGTCTCGTCGGCTTCCTGCGCGACCTGCCAAGCCCCGAGTGATCCGGCGTGGCGATCCGGATCAGGGGGCGGACGCTGCCTCCGTGTGGGGCGTGACCCGCTCGACGGGGATCTGCACTTCCCACCACTGGTCGGCCGCGCGGACGTTGGGCCCGTTATAGCCCAGCGTGCGCGGCATGCCCGTGCGGCGCCACGCGGGGTTCTCGGCCAGCCACGCGTCGAGCCGCTCGGCGAGCCGGAGCACGC
Organism: uncultured Phycisphaeraceae bacterium; assembly: GCA_964399525.1. Taxonomy (GTDB): domain Bacteria; phylum Planctomycetota; class Phycisphaerae; order Phycisphaerales; family UBA1924; genus UBA6054. The sequence continues at coordinate 3,710 of CAYNRF010000230.1, forward strand.
CGGTCCAGCCCTGCGTGCCGCGGACCCCCAGGGACAGGAAGGTCTTGGGCTGCGTGTCGATGATGACCACGCGCTGGTCGTCGCCGTCGCGGCCGGTCGGCCCGTTCTCGGGCACGTGGTAGAGGAAGGCCATGGTCCACTGGTCGGCCCGGTCGTCCTGGTCGGTGTCGGCGTACTCCATCTCGACCGGGGCGGTCATGGCGATGTCGTTGCGGCTGATGTGCTGGAACAGCGGCCAGAAGCCCCGCTGGCCCATCAGCCCCGACGCCTGCTCGCTGGTGAACTCGGCCCGGCGGATGGTGGGGTAGTGCTTGAGCTCGATGGCCCCGGGTGGCGTGGGGGCGGGATAGCCCACGGGCAGCTTGGTGTCGGTGGCGACGCGCCCGGCCCGGTAGAGCGGGCCCTCGGGCCCTTCGCGCTCGGTCAGCTCGGCCTCGGGCTCGCCCGCGACGCGGAGCACCCAGGCGCCCGACTCCATGGTGGTCGCGCCCTCGGGGGCGGCATGGGCGGCAGCCTGAACGCTGGTCTGAGGAGCTGCGGACGCGGGCTCAACGGCTCCGGGTTCGGATGCGGTGAGGGCGGACATGGCGACGGCAAGGACGAGGGTGTGCATGAGAACCTCCACGGGGTGGATTCGACCCGAGCAAGGAGGTGGATGCTGACCCCGCTGCGGCGGTCCGCCCCCCGTCCCGCGAGGCCACCAACCCCGCCCCCTCATGAGGGGCGGGGTGGGCGTCCTGCGCGGGGCTTGCGGGGGTGGTGCGTGTGTCGGCGTGGGTGGTTCCCGCCGCGTTCGCCGGGAGCGGGTACGCTGGAGGAATGAAGCGAGCGATGCGGGCGGCGGTGGCGATCGGGGCGAGTGCAATGGGGAGTGTGGCGTTGGCGCAGGATGGACGAGCACCAGCGGACCCCTACGCGGTCGCGACCGAAGTGTCGAAAGCCGTGGACGCAGCGGAAAGCAACCTGTCCGTGTTCCGCCCCGGTGTCCGGGAGGACGGATCATGGGGGCTGGCGCTGATCTCGGGGATCAGTTCGGATCCGGACGGAACCGTCCTGCACATGGCCTATCAAGGCGAACACGGCCGGTACTTCTATCCGGCCAGCACCGTCAAGCTCTACGCGGCGCTGGCGGCGTACGAGATG
>CAYNRF010000231.1:0-4821 GCA_964399525.1 uncultured Phycisphaeraceae bacterium
GTGGGCACCAACCGCCTGCCGCCGGACAACCCGGGCTGCTCGGCCGCCGATCTGGCCGCGCCGTTCGGCACGCTCAACTTCTTTGACCTCTCGACCTACCTCGGCCTGTTCAACGCCGGGGATCCGGCCGCGGACCTGGCCGCGCCGTTCGGCACGCTCAACTTCTTCGACCTGTCGGCCTATCTGGGCGTGTTCAACACCGGCTGCCCGTAAGGCCGATCCGCGATGCAACCTCAAGCCCCGCGCCCGGCGCGGGGTTTTTCATTGGTGTGATGACGGATCTTCAGACGGCCGCGCCGACCGGACGCGCGGGCACGCCGACCACGGTCGCGCCGTCGGGCACGTCGGCAATCACCACGGCCCCCGCGCCCACCGTGCAGCCGCGCCCGATGCGCACGCCGGGCAGGACGCTGGCGTGGATGCCGATCAGCGTGTCGTCGCCCACGCGGACCGAGCCGCCCAGGACCGAACCCGGCGCCAGGTGGACGTTGACCCCCAGCACGCAGTCGTGCTCGACCACGGCCCGGGTGTTGATGATCGCGTGATCGCCCACGAAGGCCCCGCGGTTGACGATCGCGCCGGGCATGACCACGCCGCCGTCGCCCAGGACGACCTCGGAGCCGATGACGGCCGCGGGGTGGACCACGGGCGGGGCGACGCGGGCGGGGTCGAGGGAGGCGAGCAGGCGGCGTCGGGCGGACAGGTCCCCCACCGCCAGGATCAGGCCGGCGCCCGGGGGCAGGTCCGTGGCGCCGGGTCGGCCCAGCCAGGCCACGCCGTCGCCGGAGCGGGCGACGGGGCAGGCCGGGGTGTCGTCGGCCACGCCGAGGACCGGGATCCCGGCGGCCCGGCAGGCGTCGAGCACGACCCCGGCGTGCCCGCCGCCGCCGATGAGGATGACGGGCGCGGTGTGCATGGGGGATACATCGGCCGGGCGGTCCCGGGCGAACCAGTCCGGGTGGATCCCGGATTGGCGGGCGGCTTTGTGGTAAGGCCTTCTCGGCCGGACCGCAAAAATGAGAAGAGCCGACCCAGGTTCAGGTCGGCTCTCCTGCCAATCGACGCCGGGCTGTACTCGCAGCCCGACGCCGGGTGGGTAGGTGTCTGGTTGAGGCCTCGGCTGTGGAACCACGGGTCGTGCCCGGGGTCTCGCTCCTCCTCAGTCCCACCTGACAGGCGGGCCCGCTCCAGATCACCATCCCGGCCCGGGGACCGGACGTCGCCACCGGGCAAGCCCGATGCCGACCGGCCCGCGTGCGGGCCATTGGCTGCCTTGAATGTACGGATAAATCACACTGCGGCCACCAAATCACCCGGTTCGTCCGAGCAATTCCGCAAACTGCCCCCAGATTGCCACTTGCGGACAACCGACAGCCCCCCGCCACCCCACGTTTCCACCGGAGACCTCCCCGATGCACCCTGCCCCGAACACCCCGCCGACGGACGCCCCGGCCGGCCGCCTTCGGATCGCGGCGGTCTCGTACCTCAACACGGTGCCCATGACCGAGGGCATCCAGGCTTGGCGGCAGGCCGAGCTGGTGACGGCCGTGCCGTCGCGCCTGGCCGACATGGTGACCCGGGGGCAGGCCGACATCGGGCTGGTGTCGCTGGCCGACTACGCCCGGGCCGGGGTGGATGCTGCGGGAAATCCCGTGATCAGCCTGCTGCCCTGCGGCATGATCGGGTGCGACGGTCCGACGCTGACGGTGCGGGTGTTCTCCACGGTGCCGCCGGAGCAGATCACCACGCTCCACGCGGACACCGACTCGCACACCTCGGTGGTGCTGGCCCAGGTGGTGCTGGCCGAGCGGCACGGCGTGCGGCCCGAGGTGCGGGACTTCCATGCGCGGGAGAAACTCGGCTCGGGCGACGACGCCGACGCCTGGCCGGAGACCATGCTGCTGATCGGCGACAAGGTGGTGACCGACTCGCCCCCGGCGGTGCGGTATCCCTACCAGATCGACCTGGGGGAAGCGTGGCACGCCATGACGGGCCTGCCGTTCGTGTACGCGGTGTGGATGTGCCGGACCGACCGGGCGGACGACCCGGCCGTGCGGGCCGCGGCCGACCTGATCGACCGCCAGCGCCGCCGCAACCGCATGCGCCTGGACAGCGTGATCACGGCCGAGGCCGCCCGGCGGGGCTGGCCGGGGGACCTGGCGCGCAAGTACATCGGCGAACTGCTGCGCTTCGAGGTGGACGACCGGGCCCGGGAGGCGGTGGCCGCGTTCCTGACCAAGGCGGCGGGGCTGGGTCTGCTGCCGGGGGTGGGGGTGCGGTGGGTGGAGTAACGCCTCTTATCGCTCATGAAACCAAGAAATGTGAGCGATAAGGCCGCGGTTTATCGCTCAAGGGACTCTGTATGGAACCCCGGTGCTCCGAGCATCGTGCGATCCCTCGACCGTTTGTTTGGTTTTTGATATGATTCCACGATGCCCAGGCCGCAACGCTCGAGCCGAACGAATCCGCCCAAGTCTCGTTCCAAGGCTTCGAAGGAACTTGCAAATGTCCTACTGCGTAGTACAATATGGCTGACCTTTGTTGAGTCCCGGGTGTTCACGGCTCGATGGCACAGCCGAATGGATGATGAAGCCCTGCGGACGCTCCAGAATGAGTTGCTTGTGGACCCGGAGAAGGGGGATGCGATTCCGGGCTGCGGCGTGCTCCGCAAGGTTCGCTTCGGGGATCCGGCCCGCGGCAAAGGCAAACGCGGGGGTGTCCGGGTCATCTACCTGCACACGCCCGAGGCGGCTCGGATTGATCTGATCACCGTGTACGGCAAGGACGAGAAGGACGATCTGACGAAGGACGAGGTCAAACTGCTGTGCGAACTGGCCCACCAACTCCGAGACGAGTGCAAGGCGGGAGCCGCGCGAACGGTGCGATGGAAGAACAGGGGAGCCCCATGAGCCGCCAACAGGCAGATGTCGAAAAGATGAGCGTGTTCGAGCAGATCAAGGCCGGTCTGGAGGACGGGCTGTCGCACGCCGCGGGCGAACTGAACCTGCGTACCACGAAGTTGCCGTCGCCCGCTCCCACGCTCTCGAAAACACAAGTGGTGCGGATCCGGCGCCGGACGGGGATGTCACAGGCGGTGTTCGCGCAGTATCTGAATGTGCCCAAGAAGACGCTGCAGAGCTGGGAGCAGGGTGCGCGGACACCGAAGGCGGGCGAGGCTCGCCTGTTGCAGTTGGTGGAGCGGGCGCCGCGTGAGGTGCTGGATCTGATCAGCACCGAAGAAAGCCGGAACTGAGCCTGCCTCATGCCCGACCCTCACCCCCAATCCCCCCACCTCCCTACCCGGACGCCTCGTCCGACCTGACGGACACGCTCGATGCCGAGCTGCGGGAGGTGGCGGCGTCGATGAAGCGGTGGGACTGGGTGGAGACTGAGATTTTTGGTTGAACGCTGGGCAAGGACCGCCCGCGGCCCACGTCGGCGCAGGCGTTGGGGAGGGAGGGCGGGGGGGGGCGGGGCGGGGGCGGCGTGAGCCGGACCGCCTCGCCGTGCGTAGGGATTCTGGTATGCCGCGTGTGACGCAACCCCGGACCGATGTCATCGCCGAACTGGGCGAGCAGCTGCGGTTCGGGTCGCGGAGGACGCTGCTGCGGCATCTGGACCGGATCGAGGAGTTGGCGCTGCAGATCGAGGACGACGGGGTGTACCCGGAGGAGTTCATCGTCTTCCGGGTGACGGGGTACCGCCCGGAGGAAGGCCGCGGGCGGATGCTGGCGGGGGCGGCGCTGAAGGGGGATCTGTCGGCGCTGGCCGAGGGGCTCAGCGAAGCGGCGGGACTGACCGAGGCGGATGTGGGCGACCGGTGCGAGACGGTGGCGTCGCTGACGGCCCGCTGGGGGGTGACGCGCAAGACGCTGGAACGCTATCGGCGGCTGGGGTTGATTGCGCGGCGCGTGGATCTTGGATCCGGGCGGCGGGCGCTGGTGTTCGGGCGGGCGGCGGTCGAGGCGTTCGAGCGGGTGCACGCGGACCGGCTGGGGCGGGCGGGTCGGTTCACGCGGCTGGACGAGCATGAAGTTGATCGGACGCTGCGCCGGGCGGCGCGGTATCGGGCGCGGCTGGGCTGGTCGCTCAACCGGGTGGCGCAGCGGCTGGCGGTGCGGACCGGGCGCAGCCCGGAGGCGGTGCGTCAGGTGCTCCGCCGCGCGGATCGAGGTCGCGCTGACGCGTTGTTTCCGGAGCCGGGGCCGCCGACGGAGCGGGAGCGGATGCTGGCAGTGCGGGCGATGGCGCGGGGGATCGAGCCGGCACTGCTGGCGCGCCGGGTGGGGCGGCGGAAGAGCGCGGTGCTGCGGGCCTGGCACGACGGGCGGGCGGATCTGCTGCGCTCGCTCGGGCTGCCCGCGGACGGGGCGCCGGACCCGGGCGCGGCCATCCGGGCCGAGCCGGCGCGGGCGGGGCTGATCGTGGAAGGCCCGACCGAACTGGCGGCGCTGCTGGCGCAGATGCGCGAGCGGGTCACGCCGGTCGGCGTGGAAGAGCGGGCGCGGGCGGCGGCGTATCGGGCGCTGGTGGCGGCGGCGGGGGCGCGGATCGCGGAGCTGCCGTCGGCGTCGGTGTCGGGGGCGGCGCTCGACGAGATCGAGACCATGCTGCGCTGGGCGGCGCTGCTCAAGGCGTCTCTGGTGCGGACGCAGTTGCGCCTGGCGATCGACACGCTCGAGCAGCGCATCGGCGGGCCGCTGGACGGGCTGGCACCGGCGCGGGCGCGGACGCTGGCGCTGGGCCTGATCGGGGTGGTGGCGGACGGGGTGGACCGGTTCGATCCGGGGCGGGGCGGGCGGCTGGCGGCGCCGGTGTCGC
>CAYNRF010000232.1:0-4794 GCA_964399525.1 uncultured Phycisphaeraceae bacterium
AACGGCGACCTGCTGATCACGTTCGACGACCGGTACCGCGTCCGCGACCTGTACTACCCCAAGGTCGGCCGGCACAACCACACCGACGGGCACGTCCAGCGCTTCGGTGTCTGGGCCGACGGACGGTTCGCCTGGGTCGAGGACCACTCGTGGAAGCGCGAGCTGCGCTACAAGCCCGACACGCTGACCACCGAGGTCCGGCTGGTCAACGAGTCGATGGGCCTGGAGATCATGTCCTACGACGTGGTGGACTACCACGAGCCGGTCTACTTCCGCCGGTGCACCGTGCGCGACCTGTCCGGGCGGACCCGCGACGTGCGCCTGTTCTTCCACATGGACCTGTCGATCAACGGTTCGCCGGTGGGTGACACCGCCAACTACGACCCGTCCACCTCCGCCGTCGTGATGTACAAGGACGATTCGTACTTCCTGGTCAACGCGTGCGACCAGCACAAGTGCGGCATCGACCACTGGGCCATCGGCGCCAAGCGCGTCGGCGGGGCCGAGGGCACCTGGCGCGACGCCGAGGACGGGCAGCTCGGGCGCAACGCCATCAGCCAGGGCTCCGTGGACGCCACCGTGGGGTTCAACCTGCAGCTGGCCCCGCACGGGCAGAGCTACGTGACGAGCTGGATCGCCTGCGGGCACTCGTACGACGAGGTCAAGACGCTCAACCACCGCATCTGGGAGAAGGGCCCGGACCGGCTGATCGCGCGGACCGAGGCCTACTGGCGGCTGTGGAGCCGCAAGGAACCGATCGACACCACGCCGCTGCCCGAGCCGATCCGCGACCTGTTCTACCGCAGCCAGCTGATCCTGCGCACGCAGATCGACAACGGCGGGGCGATCATCGCGGCCAACGACAGCGACATCACCCACTTCGCCGGCGACCATTATTCCTATTGCTGGATGCGTGACGGCGCGCTGGTGGCCCACGGGCTGATCCTGGCCGGGCAGAGCGAGCTGTCCCGATCCTTCTTCCGCTTCGCGCGGGAGTGCATCGGGGACGGGTCCTACTTCCTGCACAAGTACACGCCCGAGGGGCACCTGGCCAGCTCGTGGCACCCGTGGATGATCGACGGGCAGAAGATCCTGCCCATCCAGCAGGACGAGACGGCGCTGACCACCTGGGCGCTGCGCAAGCACTACGAACAGTTCCGCGACGTGGAGTTCGTCAAGGCGCTGTACCATCCGCTGGTGATCAGGCCCGCGGACTGGCTGCTGCAGTACCGCGACCACAACGGGCTGCCGATGCAGAGCTGGGACCTGTGGGAGGAGCGGCGCGGGATCCATACCTTCACGGTGGCCGCGACGATCGGGGCGCTGCAGGCGGCGGCGGCGTTCGCCCGCGACTTCGGCGAACAGGACCGGGCCGCGGCCTACCGCGAGGGCGCCGAGCGGATGAAGGGCGCCCTGCGCCGCCACATGTGGCACCCCGAGCGGCGCATGTTCGCCCGCATGGCCGTGCCGCTCGAGGACGGCACCTACCGGCTGGACATGACCCGCGACAGCGCCAACTACGCGCTGTTCGCCATCGCCGGGTTCGACCCGCGCGACCCGGCCATCCGCGACGAGATGAACTCGCTGCGCGACCGGCTGTGGGTCAAGACCTCCATCGGCGGGTGCGCCCGCTACGAGCGGGACTACTACCACCAGGTCGAGAGCCAGAAGACCGACGATGTGCCCGGCAACCCCTGGGTCATCTGCACGCTGTGGCAGGCGATGTTCCACATCGAGGCCGCGGACACGGTCGAGGAACTGCGCCTGGCCCTGCCCTTGCTCGAATGGTGCGTCCGCCGGGCCCTGCCCAGCGGCGTGCTGGCCGAACAGTTCGACCCGTACACCGGGGCGCCGATCTCGGTGTCACCCCTGACCTGGTCGCACGCGACCTACGTGGCGGTGTGCATCCAGTACCTGCGCAAACTCGAGGCCATCCGCGAAAAGGCCCGCAGCCGCACGGGCAACGCGAGCCAGCAGTCGGCGATCTGACGCGGCGAGATTTTTTGAACGCAGAGGACGCGAAGGTCACGCAGAGAGCGCCAAGAGAAGATCTTTGAACGCGAAGATCCGAAGATCGCGAAGGATGGATCGGGAGTCGGAGATCCGGTCCGTGTTTGCTTCGATCATGTTCTGATTCAGATCCTGACTGCATTTGCCATCTTTGCTTCGCGTCCTTCGGATCTTCGCGTTCAAAGACTTCTTCTCCGGCTCTGCGAACTCTGCGTGACCTTTGCGTCCTCTGCGTTCAGTCCGAGCGCTGACGCTCAGGACGACATCCGCCCGGCGAGTTTGCCCAGGCCGACCATGTCGCGGCGTTCCAGCACGGTGCGGACCTCGGCAGGGTTGAGCTTGGTGCGGGCCAGGGCCTGCTCGGCGCGCTTCCAGAGGCGGTCGAGTTTCTTTACGTCGCCGCCGGCCAGGGCCATGTCCGAGACGATCTCAGCGAGGCGCGTGGCGACGATGGTGTCCTCGTTCTGGTAGTAGCGGTCGATGATCTTGCGCTGCGTGCGGCTGTATTCCTGTCCACCGGCCATGGGTTCTCCTAGCTGATCCTGGACATGCGCCAGGCGAACAGGGCCAGCCCGATGCCCGTCAGGGCGATCAGGGCGTTGACGATCCAGAAGCCGTCGGGGTGATCGGCGAACGGCAGACGCCGGGTGTTCATGCCCCACATCGACGCGACCAGCCCCATCGGCAGGAAGATGGTCGCCACGATGGTCAGCCCCACGTTCGAGCGATTCATACGCTCGGCCAGCCGGGCGTGGAGCTCCTCGTGGGCGAAGCCGGCGCGGGTGATCAGCTCGTCGATGTCCTCGACCACGCGGGCGACACGCTCGGCGCGGGCCCGCAGGCGCAGGCGCTCCTTCTTGCCGATCCACGCGGGCCACTCCGCCCCGGCGCGGGCGAGCGTGTCGCGCTGGGGGGCGAGGTAGCGCTTCAGCCGCACCGCGCTGCGCCGGATCTCGCCGATCCGCAGGCGCACGCCGTCCAGGTCCGAGTCCTCCAGCCGGTCCTCGGCCTCGTCCAGCTCGCCCTCGAACTCGTCGACCACCGCGTCGATGCGGTCCATCATGGCGTTGGTCAGGTGGTTGATCAGGTCGGCGGAGTTGATCGGGCCGTTGCCGGTGCGCAGGGCCTGGTCGAGCACGTCCTCGGCCATGACCTTGCGTTTGCGCAGCGAGATGACGCGGTGCTCGTCCACCCACAGGCGGATGGCGACCATGTTCTCGGGGTCGGCGTTGGGGTTGAGGTTCACGCCGCGGAGGATGAGCACGAAGCCCTCGGGGTGGGTGTCCGCGGCCGGGAAGTGCACGAACTTGGGGCGGGGGTCCTCGGTGAGCAGCAACTCGACCGCCTGCTCGGGCACCCGGGCGGTGCCGGTCAGCCACTGCTGCACGCGCGGGGCGGCCCGGTTCATGTGGATCCACAGGTCGCCGGGGATCTGCGAGCCCATCGGATCGGCGTCGATCTCGGGCCAGCCGATGATCTGCCCGGCCCCTTTGCCGTCCATGCGGAACGCATGGAGCAGGCCGGCGCGGTAGCCGAGCGTCTCGTCCATGTGCTCGCGTTGCTCGGTGTCGACGGGCATGGTCGGTCCCCTGGGCGTGGGCGGGTCAGCCCTTGAGCTTCACGCGGCCCTTGCCCTTGGTCACCTTTCCGATGGTGTACACCGTCTCCCCGAACTTGCGGAGCTTCTCGACGGCGGCCTCGGCGAAGTGCGGGCGGACGATCAGGCAGTAGCCGACGCCCATGTTGAAGACCTTCTCCATCTCGTCCTCGGCGATGTCGCCGTGCTTCTGGAGGAAGCGGAAGACGGGCGGGACGGTCCAGGCCTTGCGGTCGATCACCGCGTCGACGCCCTCGTGCAGGGCGCGTTCGAGGTTGCCGGCCAGACCGCCGCCGGTGATGTGGGCCATGCCGGTGACGATCTTCTTGACCTTGTACTGGCGCTGCAGGCGGACGACGGGGTCCACGTAGATGCGGGTGGGTTCGAGCAGGACCTGGCCGAGGGTGCGCTCGGGGTCCAGATCGGGGTAGACCTTGTGCAGGTCCAGCTTGGCGTGCTTGACGACCCTGCGGACGAGGCTGTAGCCGTTGGAATGGACGCCGGAGGAGGCCAGGCCCAGCACGATGTCGCCCGGCTCGACGCGGGTGGAGTCCATCGCCCGCTTGAGTTCGACCACGCCGACGGCGAAGCCGGCCAGGTCGAAGTCGCCGGGCTTGTAGAGGTCGTTCATCTCGGCCGTCTCGCCGCCGAGGAGGGCGCAGCGGGCGATCTCACAGCCCTTGGTGACGCCCTGGAGGATGTCGTAGAGCATGCCCTGCTCGACCTTGTTGACCGCGATGTAATCCAGGAACAGCAGCGGCTCGGCCCCCTGGACGATCAGGTCGTTGACGCTCATGGCGACCAGGTCGATGCCGACGGTGTCGTAGGTCTTCATCTCGCTGGCGAGGTGGACCTTGGTGCCCACGCCGTCGGTGCATGCGACGAGGACGGGGTCCTTGTAGTTGTGCTTGAAGAGCTGCTCGTTGTAGTCGAGGCGGAGCAGGCCGGCGAAGCCGCCGGGGTTGTTGATGACCCGGGTGCCGAAGGTGCGTCGCATGAGCCCCTGGATCGAGTCGGCGAAGCGGTCGCCGGCCTCAATGTCCACGCCGGAGTCGGCGTAGGTCAGGCCCTTGGGGGCCTTGGCGGGGGGAGGGACGCTCGATCCCTTGCGGACGGACGGGCGGGCAGGGGTTTGGGGGGTGGGCTTGGGCATGCGGGGGAAGCATAGTCGGGGCAGATTCCAACTC
>CAYNRF010000233.1:0-4742 GCA_964399525.1 uncultured Phycisphaeraceae bacterium
GTGATCACGCCGTCCTTGCCGACTTTGTCCATCGCGGTGGCGATGATCTTGCCGATCTCCTCGTCCTGGTTGGCGCTGCAGGTGCCGACCTGGGCGATCTCCTTCGAGCCGGCCACGGGCTTGCTCATCTTGGCCAGCTCGGCCACGATCGCGGCCACGGCCTTGTCGATGCCCCGCTTGATCTGGTTGGGGTTCGCGCCGCTGGTGATGTTCTTCAGACCCTCGGCGAAGATCGCCTCGGCGTACACGGTCGCGGTGGTGGTGCCGTCGCCGGCCTCCTTGGAAGCCTTCGAAGCGACCTCCTTGACCATCTGCGCGCCCATGTTCTCATAGGGATCGTCGAGGGTGATCTCCTTGGCCACGGTCACGCCGTCCTTGGTCACGGTCGGAGCGCCGAAGGACTTCTCAAGAATCACCACGCGGCCGGAGGGACCGAGGGTGACCTTGACGGCGTGGGCCAGCTTCTGCACGCCGCGGAGAATCCGCTCGCGGGCGTCGGTGTTGAATGCGATCTGTTTGGCTGCCATGGGTGAGTCTCCTTGGGACTGGCCACTGGCCACTTGGGACCAGGGACCGGATTCAGTTGGTTTTCGCCGGGACCTTTTGGGGGTCGCGGCGTGGTTGGGTGTGCTCGGCCGCTCCCTTGCGGTCGCGGCTTGTCTGTCACAGGCCGATGCGGATGTAGGCGATCCGCTCGGCTTCGAGGATGAACACGCTCTTGCCGTCGGTGAGCTTGACCAGGTGGTCGGTCTCCTCCGGGATGAGCATGGCCTTGTGGATGGTCAGGACCGAGCCGCTCTCGTGCATCCCGGCCAGCGCGAAATGCGCATCGCGCTCGCCGTTAAGCTCCTTGAGGGCCAGTCTGAGTTGGTCTTGGTTCATGGTGTCGGGGTGGAAACAGGGACTTGCCACTTGCCATTTGTGTCTGATTTCAGTGGCTCGTGGCCAGTGGCTGTTTCCTCACAACTCAGTCGACAATCGCCAGCACATCGCTCGCGTTGATGATGAGGTACTCCTCGCCGTCGAGCTTGATCTCGGTCCCGCCCCACTTGGAGAGGATGATCCGGTCGCCGACCTTGATCGCCAGCGGGATGCGCTCACCGGTCTTGTCGTTCAGGGTGCCGTCGCCGACCGCGAGGACGGTGGCGGTGGTGGGCTTCTCCTTGGAGGACTCGGGCAGGTAGATGCCGGCCGCGGTCTGCGCGGTGGGCTCGTCGCGCTCGACCAGCAGCTTGTCGTGCAGGGGGCGGAGGTTGACTTTCTTCTTGGTCTTCGTGGCCATGGGTGACTCCTCTTTCTGAGATAAACCGTGTTGAAAAACCTGTGAAGCCCGGGCGGGTCGGCCCGGACGGGTCGACATTCAGAAACCCGCGAGCGGCGGCCCGGGCGCACGCCCGTTCGGCCAACGGCCCGCGTAATACCGCGCCAGACACCGACGCAGCACCTCGAGCAGTGATTCGAGTTCGGTCTGGGCGTTGGGACGGTCCACCACCGCGAACGCACCCGCCCGCAGGGCCGCGGCGATCTCGCGCCGGTCGTCCCGCAGGCTCCTGCGACGCTTGATCACCACCGTGGGCGGCGGGACCGGCATGCGGGCCAGCAGCTCGAGCACCTGCACGCCCGCCTCGTCGTCCGCCGCCGGCCGGTGCTCCAAAGGCAGGGCCAGGTCCACGATGGCGATGTGGATCGGGTTGGCCTGGATCACCCGCTCGGCCGACCGGGCCGACGCCGCCACATGGGAGCGCACCCCCATGGGATCGAGCATCCGCGGCAGCCGCTGGACCCACGGGTCCGGCTGCCACGCCCCGGTGGACAGCAGCAGGTTGAGGCGATGCACCCCCCCTTCACTCCCCCCACCCGCATCCCCCCCGAACCCTCCATTTGAAGGGGTCGCCCCGTGGGTCCTCCCATCCCCGAACGGACCGCCGGCGGCGGACCCGCCCGAGTCGGTCGGCATGGGATGACGGCGGAGGGAGAACATCGTGCCGGAGTACTGGCAACCGGCGTGCCGGTCCACGCGACCGAATCCACCCCCCAGGCGGGCATCGACGCCCGCGTTGGGCGGCCGGGTGCTGCCGGGTTGGGGTTGCGGGCCCGAACGGGATGTCAAAGTGGCAGGCCGGCCGAGATCGGCCCGGCTACTCGAACCGCTCCCGCAGCCGCCGGATCTCGTCCTCGGTCCACCCCGCCGGCTCGGTCAGGGCCAGCCAGGCCGTGATGTAGTCCTGCGGCGAGTAGGTGTGCCCGAAGCCCGCCGGCGCGTTGCCCACCAGCATGTCCGCCGCCAGCTGGAGCATGGTCACCACCGGGAACCAGCGCAGGTGGGGCGACACGTCCGGGCCGCGGGGCTTCTTCATCCAGTCCGGCTCGCGCCAGGCGGTGTCGGTGCTGAAGAAGGTGATCGGGTCGCTGGCGTACTGCAGGATCAGGATCCGGAACGACCCCCACGGCTTCCCGGCCAGGTCCGGCCCCTCCGTCTGGTTCATGAACCGCACCACCGCCCCGTCGCGGAAGGTGGGCAGCCACGCCCGGGAGCCCGCGTCCCGCTGCCGGGTGACGCTCGACCAGGTGGCGTTGCGGAACGGCGGCCCGCTCCACAGGATGCCGTGGAACGGATCGTCGATGATGTCGAACAGATCGAACGAGCGATCGGAGTTGATCGACCCGAGGCTCAGGCCGCGCAGGTACAGACGCGGCCGCTCGTCCCTGGGCAGCGTGCGCCAGTAGCCGTAGATCTCGGCGAACAACGCCTGCGCCGCCTGCGCCCCGTACTCGGCCTGCGTGAGCAGCACCAGCGGGCTGTTGAGATAGGAGTACTGCACGGTGACCGTGGCCGTGTCGCCGCGGTGCAGATACTCGAAGGTGTCCTGCGACGCCGGATCGACCCAGCCCGTGCCGGTGGGCGTGACCAGCAGCAGGATCGACCGCTCGAACCCGCCCGCGCGGATCAGTTCGTCCAGCGCCAGTTTGGCCCGCTCCTCCACGGTCTCGGCGGCGTTGAGCCCCACATACACCCGCACCGGCGTGGGCGTGTCGTGCCCGAAGAAGTCCTTGAGCGCGGCCGCGTCCGGCCCCCCGGCCACGAAGTCGCGCCCCGTGCGCCCCAGATCCTCCCAGCGCACCAGCGACTCGGCGCTGCCCGTCTGCGCGGCGTGGACCGGCACCGGCAGGTCCGGATCGATCAGCGCGTCCAGGCGCTGGAACGACCGGTCGGCGATGTTCAGCAGATGGGTGAAGAGCACGCCGTCGATCACGGACCAGAAGAGCCAGACGGTCAGCGCGATGCCGACGATGTGCGAAACCCTCGGGGGAACGTACCGGCGCAGCCAGCGGGACAGCCTCTGAAAAATCCACCAGAACAGCCGCGTCAGCCCGAGCACCAGCAGAAACACCGCCGCGGCGATCAGCCCGAGCAGGATCGGCAGGCCGCGGGCCAGCGGCTCCATGCCCATGATGCTTCGGACCGAGTTCTGCCAGCCGGACGACTGCCACAGATAGATCACCGCGACCAGAAGGCACAGGCCGAACGCCACCGCCTGAACGATGCGCGTGACGCGCGGCGGGGTGGTCGGCAGGTGGAGGAACTTCCAGAGCCAGAGCCCGGCGACACCCAGGCCGTAGCCGGCCGCGAACGAAAGGCCCGAGATGAACCCCTGCACCGGCATCGGCCGGGGCACCAGCGACGGGGTGAGTGAAAACGCGAGGAACACGGTGCCGAGCAGCACACCGGCGATGCTCAGACGCAGGGCCAGCCACGACGGCCAGCGCGGGCGACTGGCGGGCTCCGGGGTGATCGCAGTCGTTGCGGCGGGTTCGGCCATGGACAACGGTTCCCATGCCGGGCGTGTCCGCTGGCGAGACCCCTCCGACCGGAGGGGTCGCGCCTGGCGGAACGGCGGGCGGAGTGTACTGGGCCCAGCGCGGCGGTGCAAGGTTGTCCGGCGCGCCCACGACGGAGCGGATCGGCGATAGCATCCGCCCATGAACAACCACAAGACATCGCGGAACGGTCGGATCGTGCTTGTTGTCGGGCTGGGCGCTGCCAACGTGATCGGTCTGATCGGGTGCGCATCCGGCGGGACGCGCGGGGCGGCGGTCGGCGGCGGCATGGGGGCGCTGATCGGTCAGGCCGCGGGGCGCAACACGCAGAGCACCCTGATCGGCGCGGCGGTCGGGACGGGGGCGGGGTACATGATCGGCAACGAGATGGACCGCAACGCGGCCCGCGAGGAGCAGGCGCGGCGCAACGCGGCGCAGGCGCAGCGGGACCGCGAGCACACCGCGCGGATCCGCGAGCTGGAGGCACGGCAGGCGGCGCTGGAGGCCGACGCCGGGGCGCCGACGACGGGCACGTTCGTTCCTCCGTCGTGGCCGAACGCCACGCAGCAGATGCGGCCGTTCGTGGACACGGCGTGGCGGGTGACCTCGATGACACCGCCGCCGCGCCGGGCGTTCAACTCGATGACGCTGCACTTCCTGCCCAACGGTCATGTGATCACCACGACGGAGCTGGCCAACGGCTCGCTGCGGACGGATTCGGAGACCTTCCGCGTCGTCGGCAACACCCTGATCATCAACGGATCGGACTATCTCACGAACTCGACCTGGACGATGAACGGGGACGAGCTGACGCTGGTGAACCAGGACTTCCGGACGACGCTGGTGCGGGTGGGCGACGGGGAGTGATGCGTCGGGGATGGGGTGCGGCGTTGGTGATTGGTGGTTGATGGTGCGCGGTCGTT
>CAYNRF010000234.1:0-4684 GCA_964399525.1 uncultured Phycisphaeraceae bacterium
TGGTCGGTCTTGGCGTAGCCCGGCGCGGTGGTGATCTCCTGCCCGTTGACCACGTTGCGCGGCGTCATCATCACGAAGTGCACCGTCTCGCCCGGCCGGTAGATCCGCTGCATGCGGTCGTAGGCGCTGCGCCGGTCGAGCCGGCGGCCCGTGACGGGATCGCGGATCAGCACGGGTGACACGGAGCGGGCCAGGTAGGCGTTGATGCCGTAGCTGGTCAGGCGCGCGATCGCCGGGATGGCCGGGTCGTTGGAGAAGTCGTCGTCCTCCAAGAGGTCGCGGTGCTCCTCGAACCAGGACACCAGGGCCCCCACCGTCATGCCGGCGTCGTCGCCGCCGGAGTCGGCGTCCCACCAGCGGCTGTTGTCCAGCGGGGAGCGCAGGGCCAGCGAGCCCTCGGCGTACGAGCGCAGCTGGACGATCCACGCCTTGCGGATGTCGCCGGCCAGGTTGCCGTGCGGCAGCGCGGCGTCGATGAACAGGTCGTGGTGGTCCATCGAATACAGCCGGTGCGCCAGCTCGAGCTGCCGCACGTTGGCCAGGCACGTCACGGACCGCGCCGAGTGCCGCGCCCCGCCGATCGCCGGCAGCAGGATGCCGATCAGCAGCGCGATGATCGCGATGACCACCAGCAGCTCGATCAGCGTGAACCCACGCCCACGGGATGACGCCGGCATGCACATGAGAATGCATTTTCATCCAGTCTCGCGCGGGAGTCAAGACCCGTGTCCGCCGAAGGTCCGCGGCCACGCCGGGGCGGTCTTGTCCCTGTTCGCCTTGCCTCGACACCCGTCCAAAGACCGATCTTGTCCGTCTCACCCGCATCAGTCATCCATCTGCCCGTCCTTTGGGAGCCCGGCGAACCCTCCAACTGGCCCGGCGCCCTGTTCCGCCCGATACATGCGGCATGAACTCCTGGACCGCTCTGGCCAAACTCGCGGCCGGATCCTCCACCCCCGAGTCGCGCAAGCATCCGCGCTTCCGCGCCAACGCCATGGTCTGCGACCAGGGTGAGGTCCTCGATTTCTCCGCCACCGGGCTGCGCATCCGGTTCCGCAAAGCGCCGCGCTACGCGGAGGGCCAGCTGGTCGACCTGACGCTCATGACGCCCCGCGGCGAGCACGACTGCCAGGCCGAGGTGGTCTGGATGAA
The DNA here is from genome assembly GCA_964399525.1 of uncultured Phycisphaeraceae bacterium. Taxonomy (GTDB): domain Bacteria; phylum Planctomycetota; class Phycisphaerae; order Phycisphaerales; family UBA1924; genus UBA6054. The sequence continues at coordinate 1,153 of CAYNRF010000234.1, forward strand.
AAAGGAAGGGCGCAAGTCGTTCGAGGTTGGGTTCCGGTTTCCGGACCCCGAGACCGCGCAGCGCATCCAGCTCTTCCGTGCCGCCTGGGACCCCACCAGCGATGGTGAGTGGTCGAACAGGTAAAAAGCCCATTCCGACGAACCCAAAATCCGACCACGGAATACGGTCGTACTCCGGGATGTTGAAACAGTCGCATCCGCCGGTGCATCGGACCTGACGGCCGCGGCGAATGCTCAAACGGATCCTGTGCGTGAGGCCCGGGAGTTTCGCGGAAGCGAAGCCCGGGCCTTTCTTTTTCACCTCCGCCGCCCGTCCGGCCGACCGCCCGGCTTCACCGGCCCACCGCGTGTCAAGCCTCCCCCCGGGGCGGCGCTCCCACGCTGCATGCCCGCTCCATGCCCGGCGATCCGCGGCCGCCGGTCACCCCAGCCGCATGTCCCGCAACGCCGGAAACTCCGCCCGCCAGCCGCGCACTGCGGCGGGGTCAAGCTCCACGGTGAGCACGCCCGGATCCGCGCCGAGTTCCCCCAGAACATCGCCCTTGGGCGACACCGCGATCGTGCCCCCGGCGTAGGCCAGATGCGGATCGCGGCCGCAGCGGTTCACGCCCAGCACGTACGCCTGATTCTCGATCGCCCGCGCCAGCAGCAGCGTGCGCCAGTGGTGCTGCCGGGCCGCCGGCCAGTTCGCACCCACCGCGAACACCTCGGCCCCCTGGCGTACCCCGCGGCGGAACAGCTCGGGGAACCGCAGGTCGTAGCACACCGCCGGGCCGACGGAGAGCGTGTCCCGGCCGTCCGTCCACGGATAGGTGTCCACCCGTTCGCCGCCCCTGTAGCGCTCCCCCTCACGCCCGTACGAGAACGGGTGCACCTTGGCGTAGTCGCACAGCAGCCGATCGCCGGGCGCCACCGCGCACACGGTGTTGAGCGCCTTGTCGCAGTCGCACGGCCGCACGGCCCGCGATCCGTGGATCGTCACCCCCAGGTCGTCCGCCAGGCCCAGCAGGAACCGCAGGGTCTGCCCGTCCCGGTCCGGCGCGGCCTCCAGATTCAGCGTGAATCCCACGTCGAACAGCTCGGGCAGCACCACCAGGTCCCCCGCGCGGACGTCCGCGCCGTCGAGCATGCGCTCGACCAGCGCATGGTTCGCCGGCCGGTCCTCCCACACGATGTCCATCTGCACCAGGTGCGCCCGCATGGGGGGATCCTAGGGATCGGAGATCGGCGGTCGGCGATAAGCCAGTCCAAACAACCCATGGACGCCCGGGGGGCGCTCCTCACCTGATCCCTGATGGCTGATCCCAGATCCCAGTCCCCGATCCCCGACCCCTATCATCCGCCATGAAAGCAGAAACCATGCTCGCCGAACTCAACCGCCTGCGCAAGGATCTGGACCAGGATCCAACCGATATCGAGTGGCTGACGCTGCATCACGCCTTCTGCTTCATTTCGTACAAGATGGCCGACTTCCAGAAGTACCTCAACGAAGAGGCGGCCAAGGGCAGCTTCGAGGAGTTCGACGGCTGAAGACCGGGCCGCGGCCTCAGGCCGCACGGGCCGCGCCGATGTCCGTCGCGGCGCCGTCGGCGTTCGCCTCGCGCACCCGGCACAGCTCGGGCAGGCACCCGAGCAGCGCGTCGACGACGGCGGGATCGAAGTGAGCGCCGGCCGCCGCGCGGATCATGCCCACCGCCCGGTCCAGCGGCATGGGGGGCTTGTAGGCCCGCGCCGACAGCAGGGCGTCGAACACGTCCGCCACCGCGACGATCCGCGCCGACAAGGGGATCTCCTCGCCGCGCAGCCCGACCGGGTAGCCCGTCCCGTCCCAGCGCTCGTGGTGGTAGAGGCAGATCTCCACCGCCATGGCCACGAGGGGGTCCTTCTCCAGCTCCCGGTGCACCGCGATGAGCGTGTCGGCCCCGACCGTGGGGTGCCGGCGGATCTGCGCCGCCTCCTCCGGGGTCAGCGGGCCGGGCTTGCGCAGCACCGCGTCGGGCACCGCCACCTTGCCGATGTCGTGCAGCGTCGAGGCCAGCGCCAGCCGCTCGACCCAGGCCGCGTCGATCTCGGGGCACACCCCGATGAGCCGCTGCGCGAGCAGGCGACTGGTCTCCCCGATGCGTTCGACGTGCCGGCCGGTCTCGTTGTCGCGGTACTCGGTGACCTTCGCCAACGCCAGCACGATGGCCTCGCGCGAGCGGCGCACGTCCATCGTCCGCACCGCCACCTGCCGCTCGAGCTCCGCCGTCCACGCCCGCATCGCCCGCGTGTGACGGCGCAGCAGCACGCCCAGGCTGGCGGCGCTGACACCCACGACCAGCCCGCCCACCAGCGCCGCGCGCACCAGCATCCCCGCGGTGACCGAGGCCACCGCCCCCGAAAGGCCCGACACCGGCTGATGCACCAGCACGCTCGAGCCGGTCGCGCTGTCCTGGCGCAGGAAGACGTAGTGCCGCCCGTCGATCCCCATGTCCACAACGCCCCCGGCCTGGCCGATCCCGCGGGCCATCCCCAGGGTCAGCGGCGCCCCGTCCGTGTGGGTGAAGGTCCGCTCGTCGAGGCTCGTGTCCACGAAGAAGGGGCTGTCGATCTGTGGGTGTGAGATCGGGCGACCGTCCTTGTCCAGGATGCACACGAACCCACCGTTGGCCAGCCGCGCGTCCGACACCACCCGCTGCGCCCGCCGCCACGCCGGGTCCGACGCGTCGCGACGCTCCGGGAGCGGCCCGATCGCGTCCTGCACCTGGGCGGCCACCAGCCGGTTGTATTCCAGCAGCGTTTCCGAGACCCCCGCCGCCACCCGTTCGTGGGTGGCGCCATACACCAGCAGCCACCCCACCGCCAGCACGACGGCCTGCACCGCGATGACGCTGGCAATCAACGAACCCGGGCGGCCCACGATCGGTTTCATGGGGCCTTCGTCGACCGCGGCGGGACCGACATCGACGCCGACGGCCTCATGCCCCCGCGTTATCGGCGCGCGACGACCGCCCGATCCCCGCCAGTCGCGCCAGCCGTCCGCGAACGCCACCCGTTTTCCCCGCGAACGTGAAGCGAACGAGAATTCCACAGTTTTTGCAACCCGCCCGCATCCGACTTGCACCCGCCGCCGGTAAAGAGATAATGAATCCATCGCGGCACCTCCCCGCGGGCCAAGGCGTGAGAACCACGGCCGGCACCCACCGGGACCCGCGACGACCGGTGACCAGCACCGCTGGTCCTCCGGGCGATGAGCCCCGGGCGACGGCCCGGGGGGCAGACACCCGGCGGCGGGCAAGTCAACCCGCGACGGCTGGGACAAACCCTGCGTGAAGGAGGTGATCCAGTGACTGATTTTGACTGTACCGAGGGGCTGCGCCTGTAAAGCAGCTCGACGGGGCTTGCCGTTGAGTCGCAGCCCATGCAGGAATCATGCCGACAGGCATTCCTACGGCCGCCTTCCCACCCGGGAGGCGGCTTTTTTCATCCTCCCCCGTCGCCGACGGGGGAGGTGGCACGGCGCAGCCGTGACGGAGGGGGAAGTCCAGGA
>CAYNRF010000235.1:0-3268 GCA_964399525.1 uncultured Phycisphaeraceae bacterium
GTTGGATGAAAAAACCGGGCTTGCGGCCCGGTTGTCTTTGGTTGCGGTTGATGGCGGCGGGTTACTCGGTGGCGGGCGGTGCGGTCGCGATGTGCACGCGGATCGCGCCGTCCACATTGGTGAGGGTGAGGGTTCGCGCCGCGGCGTCCTCAGCGGGCTGTATTGTGACCTGGTTGGTGGCGCGGTCCTGCGTGAGCAGGATGCTGGCGCTGGCGTCCTTCGCGTTCGCGGTCGCGAACTCGGTGGAACCGTCTGGGCGGATCGTCACATTGCGGACCATGAACTGGCCTTCGATGATGGGGAAACGGGGCAGGTTCAGGGTGAGGGCCGCGACGGCACCGGTGCGTGTGATCGTGACATCGTCGAGGTGGGCGATCTCGGAGAGGGTGGCAAGCGGGGCGAGATCGATCCGGGCATCTGCCTCAAACACCTCGATGGCGACATTCGGAGTATCGACCATGAAGGCCAGGCCGTTGTGGTTGATCGGGATGGAGATGCCCATGGGGGCGATGAAGATGATCTCGGGGCTGGCGCCATCGCGTGGCTCGGGGGTGGCCGGGTCGGCGGTCGCGGTGAGGGCGGCGAGGCACAGGATCTGGATCATGGCGGATCTCCTGTTGGGTGGGCGACCGGCGCTTGGTGGACTGGACCATGCCCGCCCCCCCCCCCTGTCAACCCCGATCGCCTGTTGATGATGATTTGTCTACTATTTTCTCCCGATGCCCAGCGTGTGGAGCCTTCCGTACGAGGGGATGCGATTGGAGCAAGCGCGTATGACCAGCCAGCCCAGCGTTCCGACCCTTGACCACCCCACCTTCAAGAAGGTGAAGGCGGCGTTCCCGGGCACCAAGTTCCGGGCGACGGAGTTCCGCGGGCAGTCGACGCTGGTGGTCGAGCCCAAGCACCTGCACGCCGTGATGAAGTTTCTGCGGGCGGAGGGGTACGACTTTCTGTCCGATGTGGTGGGGATCGACTATCTGAACTATCCCGCCAAGATGCCCGGGCGGTTCGCGGTGGCGTACATCCTGTGCAACTACTCGAATGACGATCGGTTCTTCGTCAAGACCTTCCTGGACCCGTCGCTGCCGACGGACGGGATTGTCGAGGATCCGGCGTTGTATCTTGATTCGGTGACGGACATCTGGCCGGGGGCGGAGTGGACGGAGCGCGAGGTGTTCGACATGTTCGGCGTCCGCTTCAAGGGACACCCGGACCTGCGGCGGATCCTGACCTGGGAGACCTATCCGGCCCACCCGCTGCGCAAGGACTATCCGCTGCGCGGGCGTGGGGAGCGGGAGGACTATCGGATTGTGGATCGGACGAGTTCGTAAGAAGCGACGCAGCGACGGAGGGACGGAGCGACGAAGCGACGCCGCGACGGAGGGACGGAGCGACGGAGGGACGGAGGCACGGAGGGGATTGTGGCCCATCGCGGGGGCGGTGGGTTTTTTGTTGGCTGGGTGGGGTGGTGTTGTTCTTTGAGGGCGTGTGGGAACCCCACGATTCGCGGACTCATCGTGGGCGTGACCTGCTCTGGGGGGAGGCCGACTGGAAGTCGGCCCCACGGTCAGTTGGGCAGGGTGACGGGGCTGGGGCGGTTGATTTCGATGCGGTCGCGGGCGAGGTCCCATTGGATGGCGCGGGCGCTGAGGGGCGAGGGGCGGTTGGGTTCGCGGAGTTCGACCAGGCGGCCGGGCAGGGCGAGTGCGTGGAGGGTGTTGGTGTCGGCCTCGAAGCGGGCGGCGTCGGCGGAGAGCTGTTTGTCGTTGGCGAGGAAGCGCACCGAGCCCTGGGCGTCGGCGGTGCGGAGGGTGAAGGGGTTGTCGGGGCCGTCGGTCTCGGCGAAGGTGGCGGTGAGGGTGTCGGTGGCCAGTTCGGCGATCTGGGAGGCGTTGGGCGAGCCGGCGGGCGTGATGGTCTTGTGGCGGACCTGGACCTGGTCGTCCATGACGGCCACGCCGGCGGCGCGGTCGAGGTCGAAGGCGCCTTGCCAGGTGAAGCGGGTCAGGCCGGGGCCGAGGGTGTTGGGCTGGGCCGGCTCCTGTGGCAGCGCGTTTTCGTCGCGGCGGTCCATGACGAGCAGGGTGCCGGCGCCGGGGACGCGGAGGGTGGACGCTCGGTTGTCGGCGGTGATCTGGTCGCCCTCGAGGTAGAGCAGGCCGGTGACGCGTTCGGGATCGGCGGGGTCGTAGCGGCGGGTCTCGGCGGTGGCGGGGCGCGGGGCGTCGGCGGAGGAGTCGCCGAAGGCGCGGGCGATGAGCAGTTCGCGGCGGGGGGAGGCTCGATCACCGATGGAATCTCGGGTGAGCTGGGGGGTGATCTCGACCTCGATGCGCTGGGCGGAGAGGGTGTCGCGGGTGTAGGCGTCTGGGGTGGAGATGACGGAGACGTCGCCGAGTGCGTTGAGGCGGCCGAGGGCGTCGTCGAACCGCATGGAGTCGGCCCAGCGGGCGAGGACGCGGCCGGCGGGGAGGCCCTCGGCGTCGCGGAGGGTGTGCTCGAAGCGGCCGGCGCCGTCGACGGTCATGCGGCGGGCGCGGGCGTCGAGGTTGATCGTGGGGCCGCGCACGGTCGAGTCGCCCTGGGCGATCATGGAGTCGGGGCCGGTGATGCGGACGGTCTCGGCCTGGGCGTTGACGGCCAGCGTGTCGCCCTGGGCGCGGGTGTCGTCGGCGGCGGCGTAGCGGACGGCGCCCGTGGCGTCGGCGGTGCGCACGGCGATGCGGTTGCGGGCGTCGCGCGTGAGGTGGGCGACGGCGTGGTCGGCGGTGAGGGTGGCGCCGTCGGCGGCGGCACGGACGGCGCCGGCGGCTTCGACGCGGGTGGGATCGGGGTCGGGGGAGGCCGGGTTGAAGTCGACGCGGACGGTGTCGGCGGCGAGGGAGCGCGGGGGCGCGGGTGGGGAGTTGGCGGCGGTCGGGGGTGCTTCGGCGGAGATCGAGCCGCGGGTGATGGTGGCGGTGGTCAGGGTGACGCGGTTGTCCGGCGTGCGGGCGAACTCGGTGTTCAAGGCGTCGGCGGCGATGCGGGCGTCGGCCTGGGCCGCGTCGACGGCGCCGGTGAAGTCGGCGGTGCGGAGGAGGCTGGTCAGGCGATCGTCGTCGGTCTTGAAGAGGGTGAGCGCAGCGGACTCGGTCCAGTCGATGCGGGCGTCATCGGAGGCGATGGTTCCGGGGCCGGGCAGGTCGATGCGGGCGGCGAGAAGGTCGGCGCGGAGGGCGGCGAGGCGGGCGGCGCCGGTGTTCTCGAGGGTGATCTCGACCGGGTC
>CAYNRF010000235.1:3278-4680 GCA_964399525.1 uncultured Phycisphaeraceae bacterium
CGGCGGGCGGCGCGGCGCGCGGCCCCGCGCGTCGCCCGGCCGCCCCCGCCCCGGCCGGCGGCGGGTGTGTCTTCGGTGGGTTCGCGCGGGTCGAGGTGGAGGTGGGCGCGGGTGGCGTAGTAGGCGAGCGACGCGGACTGGGCGGTGATCCCGGCGGCGGCGTCGGCGAGGCGGACGGTGTTGCCGGCGTCGGCGTGGAGGAGCAGGGCGGCGTCGTCGGCGGCGAGGGGGGTCGGAGTTTCGATGGCGGCGTCGATCGGGCGGATGGACATCGGGCCCGTCCAGGTCAGGACGAGGCGGTCCGGGGTGGTGGTGGGTGCGGGTTCGGCGGGGGACGGGTCGGAGGACGTGGTGGTGGTGCCGGGGTCGGGGTTGGGGTTGGGGTTGGGGGAAGGCGCCGGGCCGTCGCCGGGGGAGGGCATGATGGAGCCGGGGTCGACGGGTTGTTCGGCGGGCGGGTTGGAGCCTTTGGGGAGGGCGTTGGATGTGCTCGCGAAGGCGATGCGGGCGATGGCGGTCGGGGGGAGGGTGTTGTCGGTCAGGCGGGTGAAGAGTTCGAGGCGGTCGGCGTCGACCTTGGTGTCGCCGAGGGTGGCGTTGACGGCGGTGGTGAGGATGGTGTGGTAGAGGTCGATCTTGGGGGGAGTCGGCGTGGGCAGGGGTTCGGCGGGGTCGGTGGGTGCTGGCGTCGCGTCCGTGACGGTTGGGGGATCGGGTTGGGGTTCGTCCGCGGCGCTCTCCGGCGTGTCGGCGGGGTTGGCGATGGAGATTTCCATGCGGCCGTTGCGGGCGACGTCGAGGGACTCGAGGCGGCGGCGGACCTCGTTGAGCATGACGGTCATCTCCTCGCCGGAGAAGCGGACCTGCTCGGAGTCGATGGTGAAGGCGCCGGCGGAGGAGAGGCGCATGTAGCGGCGTTCGAAGCGGACGGGGTCGTCGAAGCTGGCGGTGAGGATGGGCTCGGCGGTGTCGGCGGGGGGCGTGCCGGGGGTGTCGGACGCGTAGACGCGGACGCGGACGGAGCCTTCGAGGGTGCCGGACTCGGGGGTCTCGTTGACGGGCATGAGCAGGCGGGCGCGGTCGGCGGTGACGCGGACGGCGCGGTTGTTGTCCATGTAGAGCCAGGCGCGGGGGTTGGTCAGGAGGCGCTCGCCGTTGCCGACGGGGTCGAGGCGGTCGGCCTCGATGACGCCGGCGACGCGGGTGGGGTCGTCGCGGTCGGCCAGGGTGAGGACGATGGACTCGCCCTTCTCGACGTCGGTGATGTCGGGGGCGTCGGAGAAGTCGGTGCCGGTGGGTCGGGGCGCAGCGGGCGCGCCGCGCGACATGGCCCACCAGACGACGCCGGCGAAGATCAGCGCGAGGGTGATCGCGATGACGCGGCCGAGGAGCTTGGGAGACG
>CAYNRF010000236.1:0-4571 GCA_964399525.1 uncultured Phycisphaeraceae bacterium
TTCTCGCTGGCGGCGGCGATGAGGACGATGTGGGGCATGGGGTCGGTCCTCGGCATGGAAGCAGACGAGTTCGGACTGAACGCAGAGGACGCGGAGATCACGCAGAGAACGCCAAGGGAGCAGCCGTGTGGTCGGCTCTGTGATGGGTCCGTCGGCCGGTGGGCTGGTGCGGTGGATTGATCGGGCTCGAAGGAAACTACACGGCGACTTCGGCTTTGATGGCGGGGGCGGGGTCGTAGGTGGGGATTACGATGTCTTCGTAGCGGAAGGCGAAGAGGTCGGGGATGTCGGGGGTGAGGTGGAGGGTGGGCAGGGCGCGGGGGGTGCGGCTGAGCTGTTCGTTGACCTGCGGGAGGTGGTTGAGGTAGATGTGGGCGTCGCCGAGGGTGTGGATGAACTGGCCGGGGCGGCAGCCGGTGACCTGGGCGAGCATGTGGGTGAGCAGGGCGTACGAGGCGATGTTGAAGGGCACGCCGAGGAAGAGGTCGGCCGAGCGCTGGTAGAGCTGGCAGGAGAGCCAGTCGGGGCCGCCGTCGGTGGCGCGGGCGATGTGGAACTGGAAGAGGCAGTGGCAGGGGGGCAGGGCCATGCGGTCGATGTCGGCGGGGTTCCAGGCGGTGACGATGTGGCGGCGGGAGCAGGGGTTGGCCTTGAGGGAACGGACGAGGTTGGTGATCTGGTCGATGGTGCCGCCGTCGCGGGACGGCCAGGAGCGCCACTGGTGGCCGTAGACGGGGCCGAGGTCGCCGGTTTCGGGGTCGGCCCATTCGTCCCAGATGGTGACGCCGACGGCGTTGAGGCTGCGGGCGTTGGTGTCGCCTTTGAGGAACCAGAGCAGCTCGTGGATGATCGAGCGGGTGTGGACCTTTTTGGTGGTGACCAGGGGGAAGCCAGTGCGCTCGCCGGTGGCGATCTCGTGGGCGCGGGCGCCGGGGTGGTCGGGGTGGAGGAAGTAGCGGGACTGGTGCCCGAAGATGGAGATGGTGCCCACGCCGGTGCGGTCGTCGCAGGGGGTGCCCTCGGCGAGGCAGCGGCGGAGGAGGGAGTGGTACTGGAGCATGGGGCCAGTGTAGAGGAGCGGGTGGGGTTAGGAATTACTAGGGTCTCTCGGTGGAGCTTGGCGGCGGGAAGATGATCCAGTCAGCACCCCGGACGTTGGGCTTGGTGGTGAAATCCCCGGCATACCGGAGGTCCAGGGAGGAGACGTCGCGCTCGGCGTTGTCGGTTGGACGCGTGGCGTTGTTGTCGATGGCGTCGGCGCCGACGAAGTAGACGTGGGGGGTGTTGTCGATCAGGCGGTACTTGATGGGGCGGCCGGGGTCGAAGGGGTCCTCGGGGATGGTGGGGAGGAGGTGGGGGGTCAGTTCGGCGAGGGTGTCGGGCCAGCGGCCGGTGCGCTGGTGGTGGATGTGCAGGGCGATGGTGGTCAGGGTGGCGTTGGTGTGGGCGTGGGCGCGATGGGCCGACGTGACGGACTTGTCGAAGGCCGGCGCGAGGAGCGAGACTGCCCAGTAGCGACGATCGTTGCGGAGCTGTGCGGCGAGCTTTTCGAAGTCTGATCGCAGTGCCTGGGTGGACGGATCGCCGGGCGATGTGTGCAGCGACGTCGTGACCTGGGCGAGCAGGCGGTCGTACATCGCCCGCTGATCCGCACGGGAGCCGGACATCACCATGGCGACGGGGCCGGTCAGGCGGGTGGTCAAGGATGGAGCCGGATCTTCCAGCGTACGGCCGAGGGCGTCGGTGTAGAGCTGGAACAGGCGGATTCCGTCGGCGGTGAGGCGGCCGTCGCCGTGGCCGTCGTCGGTGTACGCGCGCTGGAGGAAGTCACCGAACACGCGGCGCTCGGTTTCGAAGTCGAGGTCGCGGGCGATGCGGCCGGAGACGGCGGCGGTGTGGGCGATGGCGGTGAGGTGGGACTCGTTGAGCAGGTCGGGATGGTTGTGGAGGATGTGGAGGAGCATGTTCTCCCCCTCGGTCTGGATCGCGATGGCGACGAGGGAGGCGATGAGGGTGTGTTCCTGGCCGATGAGGCGGGCCGTGTTGAAGATGGCGGTCAGCGACTCGGCGGCGCGGTCGGGGTTTTTGTCGCGGGCGGCGAGGAGAGCGTCGAAGGCGATGAGTTGGGCGATGCCACGGGCTTGGCCGAGCGCAGGGAGGAGCACCTCGATGACCGGCCCGGCGAGACGGGGATCCTTCGTGGGAGGCAGCACCCGAAAGAACTGAGTTCCCCGTTCATCAACGAATGTCTCGTGTCGGTCGGAGTAGATCATGCCCAGCACCGGCTCGCGCGAGGCGGCGATGGCGGCGTCGAGCTGGGGGCGTGCCGAGGCGTACGCACCCAGCAATCGATCGTACAAGGGGGCTTCGGGTGGGCTGAAGGGGTAGTGCTCGAATGCGGTGAGGTTGTTGGGGTCGTCGATGTTCTCCGCCTGCCGGTACTCCGCGTCCACGCGGTAGAGCTCGTGGTACATCGGTGACCAGGCGCGGTGAAGGGCTTCGTAGGCCGGGAGGGCTTTCTGGTCGTCTGTGAAGGCGTTGTTGCGTTCGTTGAGTTCGGCGAGGTAGTTGTGGGTGATGCTGGGGCTGCCGGTGTTGAAGCGGATGAAAAGGACGATGTAGACGCCGACCAGTGCGAGCAGACTGATGCCGATGGCTTGCAGCGTGCGGTGGCGGGCCTGCCAGTGCCAGGGGCGTTTGCGGCGGGTGCTGCGGCGGAGGAGTTTAGAGATGGTGGCAGGGTCGCCGAGGGAATCGGCGGTGTCTTCGGGGGAGCGGCCGGCGGACAGGGCGTCGTGGGCGTGGGCGATGAGTTCGCGGGCGATGTCGGCGCGTTCAGACTTCCAGAGGCGGGTGGCGCGGACGATGGCGGCGATGCGGGCGGGGATGGGCGCGGGGAGGTCGGCGGCGGCGAGGAGTTCGTCCGGTGTAACGCGGCGCGCGGCGGACTGGGTGTGCGTGTTGGTCTTGCTCATGCCGGGGCTCCCTTCAGCACGCCGAGGGCGGCGAGGGCTCCGGTGAGGCGGGTCCACTGTTCGAGGTCGGCGGCGAGTTTCTTTTTGCCCTTGCCGGTGAGGGCGTAGTACTTGCGTTCGCGGCCGGAGTCGGCGTCGCGCCACTCGGCCTCGATGAGGCCTTTGGCTTCGAGGTTGTAGAGCATGGGGTAGAGGGTGGACTGGCCCATGGCGAGCACGCCGTCGGTGCGGGCGGCGAGGGCCTCGACGAGTTCGTAGCCGTACATGGGGCGGGCGGAGAGGAGGTGGAGGACGGCGGTGGGTCCGGCGCCACGCATGAGTTCGCGTTCGAGTTTCATGGGGTCTCCCGCGGGCCTGATACAAGGCGGCACATACTATGTACGGCAGAGTATAGGCTCGGGTTGCGGGTGTGTGCGCGGATCTTCATCGACGGCGGCGGCGGGTGGCGGCCAGGGCTCCGGCGGCGAGGAGGGCGGCGGTGCCGGGGGCGGGGACGACGCGGACCCAGTCGCCGCGGATGGCGTCGGAGAAGGTTCCGTTCACGGCGAACTGGGCGGAGTCGAGGCCGGTGCCGGTGGCGAAGAAGAGGCGGGCGACATCGTTCTGGGGCTGGTTGGGGAAGATGGCGAAGGCGATCCCGCCGTTGCCGGGGTAGTCGAGCGTGGCGCCGGTGATGGAGGCGATGCCGCCGGTGAACATGGGGTCGGCCGGGCCGAGGGTGGGGCCGCCGATGGACGCGAAGTCGAAGGAGAAGGAGGTAAGGACGGGGTTGATGGAGTTGGCGTTGATCGAGAAGCCGTTGGCGAATGTGACGACGGGGTGGGTGATGGTGAGCGATCCGATGGCGGTGGCGGGGTTGGACAGGGGGCGGAACTCGTAGGTGACGGTGTCGGCGGCGGCGGGCAGGGTGATGAGGGCGGCGGACAGGGTGAGGAAGGTGCGGTTCATGGTTCAACTCCTTGTGGGGCAGTCGGTTGTGTGCATCCGAGTCGGACGGGGTTGCTCGGCTGGAGGGTGAGCGGCAGCATTTCTGGAAACTCACGGGATTGGGAGGGAATATTTCTGGAAATAAGTAGCGGCCGATGCGGGAACAATCCGGAGGGATTGGTGGGCAATCCGGGCCGGTTTGTGGGATGATGCGTCCCGAAGGGAGGTTGGTGGTGCGCCGCGTGATCCTGGGGCCGACATTCGAGGTGGCGGGGCGGGGGTCGGCGCGGGAGGCGGCGGAGCGGTTGGCGGTGGGGCTGGCGGCGGCGGGGTTGTGGGTGCGGCGGAGCGGGGCGCCGGGTGGGGCGCGGGATGGGACGCAGTTTGTCGTGGGGGTGGGCAAGGGCGAGCGGAAGTTCTGGTCGCCGTGGTTGACGTTGGAGGTGGAGGAGGCGGAGGGCGTGCAGGGGTGTGTGGGGAAGGGGCGGTTCAATCCGAGCCCGGCGATCTGGACGGGGTTCGTGCTGGCGTCGATCGTGCTGGTGGGGCTGGGGTTCGGGGGGATGGTGTGGTCGTGGGCGGAGATGGTGCTGGAGCGGCCGGTGCGCGGGGTGTGGGTGACGGCGGCCAGCGCGGGCGGCGTGGCGGCGCTGTGGGGGGTGTCGGCGG
>CAYNRF010000237.1:0-4562 GCA_964399525.1 uncultured Phycisphaeraceae bacterium
CGAATGCTGGGTGGTGCAGGCTGGGCCGGACTGGTCTCGTGACCACCTCGAATTCAACGCTCCGGATGCGGCCAGCGCCCTGCTTGCCGCCTTCGCCGCACTGGGCGGCGGCAGCTTGCCGGCGCCGCTCTACGCGGCGGCGCATCGCTGGCGCTACGCGCTCGTGGAGACCCCGCTAGGTGCGCCGTGCCTCTGGGATCCGACGCTGTCCCTTGGCGCCGCCGGGGATTGGTGCATCGCTGGGCGGGCGGAAGCCGCCGTGGAGAGCGGTGCCGCCATGGCCGCGGTCCTCGCGCGTGGTTCCGGGCAAGTCGCCGGATGACGCTGGACGCGCCGCTGGCGGACTGCCTCAGCGAGGCCTGGCGAAGGCTGGCGCGCGGTGTCGCCGACCGCCGCTCCCCGTTCCACACTCCGACGCTCGCAACCATCGGACCAGATGGTGCGCCTGAGGCGCGGACAGTCGTCCTACGCGGTTTCGATGCCGGGTCGCGCACCTTCCGCCTGCACAGCGACGCCCGGTCCCGCAAGGTGGAAGCGCTGCGGCGCGAGCCGCGCTGTGCGCTCCACCTCTACGATGCCGGCGCTTCGCTGCAACTGCGCTTGTCCGGCACGTCTGGCATGCACCTCGATGATGCCGTTGCCGAAGCGGCTTGGCAGGCGAGCCGCGAGGCGTCGCGGAAGTGCTACGCGGTGCAGCCGGGCCCGGGCCTCCCGGTGCCGAAGCCACCCGCCGCACCCTTGGATGCGACTTCGGGCCGCAGCAATTTCAGCGTCATCCTGGTCCGTTTCGACCGTCTGGAATGGCTGGAACTCGCGGCAGCCGGGCATCGTCGTGCGCTGTTCACCTGGCAGGCTGAAGGGGCACCGGCTGCCACGTGGCTCGTGCCGTGATTCGCCGGGAGCAGCGCCGCCGATGATCGCGCGCGGCGCCATAGAGACGGAGATCCTGCGACAGACGGAGGCGCAGGGCGCCGGGAAGTCCATCTGCCCGAGCGAGGTCGCCCGCGCGCTGGCGCCGGGGGAAGCCGCTTGGCGGCCCCTGCTCGGCGCGGTTCGGGCGACGGCGTACGACCTGGCGCGCGAAGGTCGGATCGAGGTGCTGCGCAAAGGCAAGCCAGTGGACCCGGCGGAGGGGATCCGCGGTGTCATCCGCCTGCGCATCCGCACGCCTGTGACGGGGGATTGACGATGCTCCAGCTTCTGCTCAGCCGCGGCACGGCGGGGCTGCCGGCGCCCGGCGCCGTAGACTTCGACAAGCTCCGCCTGCCCGCCTCTCCCAACGCAGCCCTTGCAGCGCCGCCGGGCACGACCCGTGAGCGGCACCTGGAGGTGCCGCTGCTCACCGTGCCGGCGGATATCGCTTGGACTGCGCTTCGCACGCTCGGCGATAACATGGACCGGGTCTGGCGCATGGCGGAATGGCCGGAGTTGCGGCAGGCTCAGTGGGTCGCGCGGACCAAACTGGCGAACTTCCCGGACCTCGTGAATGGCGAGATCCGCAACTTGCCCGGTGGCACAGGGCTGTTCCTCTACTCGCGCAGCCTGCTCGGCTATTCGGATCTCGGCGTCAATGCGCGTCGGGTCGCAGAGTGGCAGAGTGCGTTCGAACTCGCCCTAGCGCGCCTGCGGTAGCGCTGCGCCTCCTCCCGCCGGACAAACCCCATGCGACGCGTCGGTTCATTCCTGACAGAAGCCTGGGCCCTGGCCCGCCCCTACTGGTCCAGCGCGGAGCGCGGGCGCGCGCTCGGGTTGCTGGCAACGGTGATCGCCCTCAATCTCTCGCTTGTCGGCATGACGGTGGTGCTGACCTATTGGCAGCGCGCATTCTACAATGCGCTGGAGCAGAAGGACGCTGCGACCTTCTGGTCGCTGCTGCTGCTTGGTGGTGAAGCCGAAGGTGTGTGGTTCCCCGGCTTCTGCCTGGTCGCCGCCGCCTACATCCTGATTGCCGTCTACCAACTCTATTTGCGCCAAGCCCTGCAGATCCGCTGGCGGCGTTGGTTGACCGAGCGCTACATGGCGAACTGGCTTGCAGATCGCGCCTACTACCGCATCGCGCTGACCGACCCAGTGACCGACAACCCGGACCAGCGCATCGCCGACGACATTAGGCTGTTCGTCGACGACACGCTGGCCCTGGGGCTCGGACTGATGAACAGCGTGGTCACCCTGTTCTCGTTCATCTTCGTGCTGTGGTCGCTGAGCGGCCCGCTGGAGGTGCTCGGCGTCTCCATCCCGGGTTACATGGTGTGGGTTGCGATCCTCTACTCGGTGGTCGGCACCTGGCTGGCGCATCTCATCGGGCGGCCGCTGATCCGCCTGAATTTCCTGCAACAGCGCGTAGAGGCGGATTTCCGCTATGCTCTGGTGCGTGTGCGCGACAACGTGGAGGGCGTCGCGCTCTATGGCGGGGAGGCGGACGAGCAGCGTGGGCTGACCTCGCGCTTCCGCGCGCTGATGGAGAACTGGTGGGGGATCATGGTCGCAACCAAGCGCCTGACTTTCTTCACTGCAGGCTTTGCGCAGGTGGCTTCCATCTTCCCGATCATTGTGGCCGCGCCGGCCTACTTCACCGGCCGAATCCCTTTGGGCGGCTTGATCCAGACAGCCAGTGCCTTCGGGCAGGTACAGAGTGCGCTGTCCTGGTTCGTCGAAAACTATGCACGCCTGACGGAGTGGCGCGCCACCGTCGAGAGGCTGACCGGATTCGAACGTGCCATCATGGCTGCACGGCGCGCTGACGAAGGTGTCGTGACAGTTCCCGGCGAGGAAGATGCGGTAGTGGTCGATGGCGTCACCCTCGCCGTGCCCGGCGGACGGGTGCTTCTACAGGATGCGTCGCTGCGGCTCGAAAAGGCGGAAGCAGTGCTGATCACGGGCGCCTCGGGCAGCGGGAAGTCCACGCTGTTCCGCGCCATCGCCGGCATCTGGCCGTTTGGCCGCGGGATGGTGACGGTGCCAGAAGGCACGCGCGCCCTTTTCCTCCCTCAGCGGCCCTATCTGCCGCTCGGCACCCTGCGGCGCGCGGTATGCTATCCGCTCGACGCCAGGGAAGTGCCAGACGACATAGTCCGCGAGGCGCTGTCCGCGGTGCAATTGCCGCACCTGGCCGATCGATTGGATGAGGAGGATGCCTGGGACCGGCGGCTTTCGGGCGGTGAGCAGCAGCGGCTTGCCTTCGCGCGCGTCCTGCTAGTGAGGCCGCGTTTCCTGTTCCTCGACGAGGCGACGGCGAGCCTGGATCCGGCCGGTGAAGAAACGATGTACACCCTTTTGCGGGCCCGCCTGCCTGACACCGCAGTCCTGTCCATCGCCCACCGGCCGGCCGTGGCCCGCTTCCACGACCGGCGGCTCGGCGTAGCGGATGGCCGGCTCACTCCGCTGCCGATCTGAGCCATGCGAAGAGCCTTGCTCCTTCTCACTCTCGCTCTGCTTGGGCTCGTCGCTGGCATCGGCGTTTGGGCCTGGACGCCCGACAAGCCGCGCGCGCTGCTCGAGGCGCAGTATGCGTCGTCCCCAAGCAGCTTCGTGCAGATTGAAGGCGTGCGTCTGCATGTCCGCGACACTGGCCCGCGCACGTCGGCCCCAACGCCCGTGCTGTTGCTGCACGGATTCGCCTCGTCGCTGCACACCTGGGAGGATTGGGCCCGCACGCTGGAGGTGACGCGGCGCGTCGTGCGGATCGATCTGCCCGGCTTCGGCCTCACCGGCCCCGATCCGAGCGGCGACTACTCGGATGAGCGCACCGTGCGGCTCCTGGTCGCCCTTCTCGACCGGCTCGGCCTCCCGCAGGCAGACGTTGTCGGCAGTTCCATGGGCGGACGGATCGCATGGCGCTTCGCAGTGGAACGGCCGGAACGTGTCCGGCGACTGGTCCTCATGGCGCCGGATGGGTTCGCCAGCGCGGGTCGCGGCTATGGCCAAGCAGCCGACCTGCCGCTGGCGATGCGCGCGTTACCCTACGCGCTGCCCATGCCCTGGCTGCGTCAGGGCCTTTCGGCGGCGTACGCCGAGCCGGCGGCACTCAAGCCGGATGTGTTGGAGCGATATCGCGACATGATGCTGGCGCCAGGCGTCCGCACGGCCATCCTGGACCGTGTTCGGCATCATGTCCTTCTGCCTCCGGAAGCGCTTCTTCGCCGCATCCAGGTGCCGGTGCTTTTGCTCTGGGGTGAGCAAGACCGCATGGTACCGGCCGCGCATGCGGCGGATTACGTGCGCGAATTGCCGGACAGCCGAACTGTCGTGCTGCCAGGCATCGGCCATGTTCCGATGGAGGAGGATCCGGCGGGCTCGGTCGCCACGTTGCTGGCATTTCTGGACAGCTGATCCCTTATCAAGGCGCCGGGGTAAGCGTGCGCTGACGACTACGGCGTGATGGCCTTTCCTCGGTTCAGGCTGCGTCGGGCCGCTGGTTCCATGGCGCGAGATCGGCGATGCGGTTGATCGGTTGGTCGGCGATGCGGTCCAGCAGGACGCGCAATGACGTGCTCCCCGCTTTCCTACCGTATCCCTCCGGTGAGGGCCGCCTTCCGGCGCGGGGTTGAACCTGCCTTCTGATC
>CAYNRF010000238.1:0-4531 GCA_964399525.1 uncultured Phycisphaeraceae bacterium
GTATCCGGAGCATGGCGGCCGACGCAATGGCGGATCCGCCCGGGCGTTTGGAAGCCCGGAGGCCCACGCATGATCATGCGATTTGCATGTGTTCTCGGAACCTGGACGAGCGTCGTCGCGGCCCAGCCGCTGCTCCCACTGACGGACATCGGAGCGGGAAACTACCAAGGCTTCCCCGGCGGGCTGTATCCCGGCGGCGCCAACAGCCCTCCGGAGGATCACGCCGTCCGCGCCCGGCTCGCCGCTGAGCGGATCAGGCCGCTCGGCCCGGATGGCTCGCCCCACCCCGACGGTCTGATCGGACTGGTGACGGTGGGCATGTCCAACACCACGCAGGAGTTCGGCAACTTCGAACGCCGCAACGACCTGGCCACGGACCGACGGGGCGATCTGGTCCTGATCAACACCGCGGTGCCGAGCCGGCCCGTCGAATCAACCGCCGACCCGGCATCGGACTATTGGACCATTGTCCGCGAACGGATCGCGGCCGCGGGCATCTCGCCCGCACAGGTGCAGGTGGCCTGGCTCAAGCAGGCCGTCGGACAACCGGCGACCACCGCGTTCCCCGGGCACGCGGAGTTCCTGCGGGATCGGCTGCGCGACACCGTCCACAACATGCTCGCCGAGTGGCCCAATCTCCGAATCGTCTACATCTCAAGCCGGATCTACGGCGGCTACACCCCGCGCCCCGATCGCGGCGAGCCGATCTCCTACGAATCGGGCTTCGCCGTCAAGTGGCTGATCGAGTCCCAGATCAGCGGCGATCCATCGCTCAACGCCGATCCGCAGGCCGGTCCCGTGCGGGCTCCCGTGCTGCTCTGGGGGCCCTATCTCTGGGCGAACGGGGATCAGCCGCGTTCGGACGGGCTCGTGTGGCTCCCGTCGGACTACAGCGCGGACATGATCCATCCCAGCCCGGCCGGCGAGGCCAAGGTCGGCGACATGCTGATGGAGTTCTTCCGGACTGATCCCAGCGCTGTCTGGCACCGACCGAGCCCGGGCGTCCGCTCGCTCGTGATGGAGGCCTCGGACGATGCCACCATCGATCAGACCGCGCCCGGGCAGAACTTCGGCATGATCCCGCAGCTGTCCGTGCTGCCCGGACAGCGACGCAGCCTGATCCGCTTCCCATCCTCCGAGCCGTTCGGGTCCATCGCACACGCCAAACTGAGCCTGCGCCCGGCCGGACCAACGGCGGACATCGCGCTCCATGCCAGCGGCCCGGAATGGTCCGAGTCCACCGTCACCGCCGCCAACGCCCCCGCCCCGCAGGCTTTCCTCGGCCGGATGCCCGGCCCGGCCAACACCTTCAGCATGGATACGACCGACGCCCTCCGCCTTCATCCGGGCGGGCCTGTCGCGTTCACCATGATCGGAAGCTTCGGGAACGCCTCCGGCTACCGGTCGCGCGAGACAGGCGACGGACCCCGCCTGGTGATGGTGGTGCGCTGCCGGCCGGACTGGAACAACGACGCCCAGATCAACTTCTTCGACCTGTCCGCGTTCCTTGACGCCTTCCGATCGCGTGCCCGGACCACCGACCTGAACAGTGACGGCAACCACGACTTCTTCGATCTGACCGAGTTTCTCGCCGCGTACGCCCGAGGCTGCTGAACGCCGGGCCCACCGGCTCAGGCCGCCTTCTTGCGCATCCAGGTGGTGCCCGCCACGCCGTCGCGGGTCACCAGGAACAGGTCCTTGGTGATCGGGTAGGGCAGGCGGGTGAAATCCTCCTCGACACGTTCACGCAGGCGGTTGACGAAGCCGCCGGGCTCGCAGCTCATCGCGATGAACATGTCGCGGGCCGGGGTGGCGACGTAGAAGTCCTTGCCCAGTTTGGCGGACAGCTTGGTGTGCAGGTCGCCCAGCAGCAGGCGGGCGGCGTCGTAGCCGTCCTGCTCGGCCACGATGACCGCGCGGCCGCCCTCGGCCGAGTCGATCACCTGCATGTCCAGCTCCGGGGCGTACAGCTCGAGGTTCTCCCGGGCCAGGTCGTCGAGCTGCTCGACCGTGATGCCCCACTTGAGGACCTGCACGGTGGTGATGCACACGGTCATGTGCGGCAAGTCCAGCACGAAGACCACCACCGTCTCGTTGACGAACGGCACATGGGCCACCAGATCGCGGGAGAGGTGCTGGAAGATCGATTCGGGCTGGATCCGGGGCATGACCCGGGCCTTGGCCAGCTCGAAGGGGGTGTCGCCCACGTCCATCGTCTCGCCGGTGAACAGCTGGTCGAGGAAGTGCTCGACGATGTCGGTGCCGCGGTCGGGCTCGTGGGCGACCATTCTAAAGAGGTTCTCCAGGTCGAGCCGACGCCCGTTGACGAGCAGCTCGCGGGGGCCGACCCGGTCGATGCGATAGCCCGGCTGCATCCGCTGGATGAGCTTGGCGACCTGTTCGGCGAACGCTTCGGGTTCCATGGGCATCGATCCCATCCCTGTCCTCCCAGACGGGCCCGGGCGGTGCGCCGGTGCCGTGCGGGGGCATCGGCCAAACACGCGGGGTCCTGACGCCCGGACCCTCCGGACGGGCGGTTGGGCGGGGGGCCGGGGCCGCCGCCGCCGCCTGGTGGGAATGATCCGGTCCGCGAACAGTCCGGGCCAGTCGCGATCCCCCTATTTGAGGGATAGCAGGTCGGGATGGGGCGGATTGGCAGCGTGGACGGGGCAGGCTAGAATCGCGGCCTCAAACCTCGACGGCGTTTCGGGACGCGTTGTGCGTCCCGCACCGGCCCAGAGGACGCGTTATCCGGAGACGACCCAGTGACCGAACAGGAAATCGAATCGAAGGTGATCGAGATCGTCGCCGAGCAGATGGGCGCCGACAAGGCCAAGATCACCCGCGACACCCACTTCGTCGACGACCTCAACGCCGACTCGCTGGACACCGTCGAGCTGGTCATGGAGTTCGAGGACGAGTTCGAGACCTCGATCCCGGACGAGCAGGCCGAGAAGATCCAGACCGTGGGTCAGGCCATCGACTTCATCAAGCAGGCCCAGGGCGTCGAGTAAGACCACCCCGAACGCCGTTTTTCCCCCGGGGCCCCGGCGATCCGTCCGGGCCTCGGGGTGATCCCGCCGCCGGAGCCAGAATCCCATGAGCCACTCGAACGGACGACGCGTCGTCATTACGGGGTACGGCGCGTTGACCGACCTGGGGCATTCCGCCCCTGCGACGTGGGAAGCCATGCGCGAAGGCCGGTCGGGCATCCGCCACATCGACCTGCCCAACTTCGATGAGTTCGAAGGCTGGACCGTCCGGATCGCCGGGCAGGTCCGCGACTGGACCTGCGACTTCCTTGAACACCGCGAGGCCAAGCGGATCGACCGCTGCACCCTGCTGGGCATGGGGGCGGCGGAAGAAGCCGTCAAGCACTCCGGGCTGGATTTCGCCACGGGTGATCCCACCCGCCGGGGCATCGTGATCGGCTCGGGCATCGGCGGCATCCAGACCATCGAGGACGGGGTGGTCATCCTGCACAGCAAGGGGCCCAGCCGCCTGTCGCCGTTCACGGTGCCGCGCCTGATGGTCAACGCCGTGACGGGCAATATCTCCATCCGTTTCAACCTGCAGGGGCCGGCCTCGGCCCATGCGACCGCCTGCGCCTCGTCCGGGCACGCCATCGGCGACGCCATGGGCTACATCCGGCGCGGGCAGGCCGACGTGATGATCGTGGGCGGGGCCGAGGCGGCGGTCACGCCCCTGTGCATCGGCGCCTTCATGGTGATGCGGGCGCTCTCGACCCGCAACGACGAACCCGAGAAGGCCAGCCGCCCGTTCGACGCCGACCGGGACGGGTTCATCCTGGCCGAGGGTGCGGCCATGTTCGTGCTCGAGTCCGAGGAGCACGCCCGGGCCCGCGGGGCCAACATCCTGGGCGAGCTGGTCGGCTTCGGCAACTCGTCCGACGCCGGGCACATCACCGCCCCCGACGCCGAGGGACGCGGGGCCGGCAACGCCATGAAGTGGGCCCTGATCGACGCCGGGCTCAATCCCGACCAGATCGACTACATCAACGCCCACGGCACCTCCACCCCCCTGGGCGACAAGGCCGAGGTGGCGGCGGTCAAAAAGATCTTCGGCGACCGCTCCCGGCCCGGCAACGGCCTGGTGATGTCGTCCACCAAGTCGATCCACGGGCACACGCTGGGCGCCTCCGGTGCGGTCGAGATGATCGCCTGCCTGCACGCGATCAACGACTCGATCGTGGCCCCCACCATCAACCTGGACACCATCGACCCCGACTGCGGCGGCATCGACCTGGTGCCCAACACGGCCCGCCAGATGCCGGTCCGCTACGCCATGAACAACACCTTCGGCTTCGGCGGGCACAACGTGACCCTGATCTGCGGCAAGTACGAGGGCTGACCCCCCCACCCCCACCCCCACCTGCCCCTTTCTCTCGGTGGCCCGGCTCACCGAGCCGGGGCTCTGTCTTTATCCTGACATTCTGATGCCTCCGCCTGCGGCCCTCCGGGATCGGCACCGCGGTTGCGGTGTGGCATCTCCGGAACCCGGCTCGGCGAGC
>CAYNRF010000239.1:0-4526 GCA_964399525.1 uncultured Phycisphaeraceae bacterium
AAGGTGCCGAACTGCACGAAGAAGGGCTGGTCGAGGCCGAGGTCGCGGATCAGCGCGTCGCGCTGCGCCTGGGTGTAGTCCTGGCCGAGCATGATCGCGACCGGATCACCGACATAGGCGAACATCGCAAAGGAGATCAGCGCGACCGTGAGCATCACGGGCAGGGCCTGGAACACGCGGGAGATGATGAAGGCGAACATGTGTTATCGGCCCCGACGCGCAGCTGCCAGACCAACCCTGCGCGCCGGGACAGCCCTTTCTGGATTGAAGATCAGTTCACCACCATCCAGCGGAAGTACGGCTGGTTGTTCGCCGCATGCGGGATGGTGACGTTTGAACGCATGGCCCAGGGGATCATCTGGTGATGCAGCGGGATGTGCGGCACGTCCTCGCGGTAGATCCGCAACGCCTCGCGGATCGCCTCCATCCGCGCCTCGCCGGACTGAGTCTTCATCCGCTGCACCATCTCGTCCATTCGCGGGTTCGAATAGCGGCCGTAGTTCCAGATGCCGTCGCCCTGTTCGCCGTTGCGCGTCGCCAGCAGCGACTGGAAGGAATAGAGCGCGTCGAGCGTCGGCACGCCCCAGCCCAGCAGGTAGATGCTGGTGTCCTCGCGCTGGATCTGCGCGAAGAAGGGCCCGAGCGGCTGTGCCTTCACCGCCGTGCGCACGCCCACGCGGGTCCACATCGCGGCGATCGCCTGGCAGATCTGCTCGTCGTTGATGTAGCGGTTGTTCGGGCAGTCCAGCGTCACGCCGAAGCCGTTCGGGAAACCCGCCTCGGCCAGCAGCGCGCGGGCGCGCGCCGGATCGTGCGGCAGGCGCACATCCTGGGCCTCGGTGTAGCCGTTGACCTGTGGCGGGAAGAAGGTGCCGGTGACGATGCTCTGCCCGCGCATCGTCGTGCGGTGGATCGCCTGGATGTCGATGGCGTGGTACAGCGCCTGGCGAACCCGCAGGTCCTTGAACGGGTTGCGCCCGCGCACGTCGCTGTAGAGCAGCTCGTCGCGCGACACGTCCATCGCGAGGAAGATGGTGCGGACCTCGGGCCCCTCCACCACGCGGATGTTGCCGGCGTTGCGCAGCCGTGCCAGATCCTGCAGCGGCGGGTCGAGCACGAAGTCGATCTCGCCCGACAGCAGCGCCGCGATCCGCGTGGCGTCGGACCCGATCGGGCGGTAGATGATCTCCGTCACATTGCCCGGCGTCTGGTTGGGCTCGTTCCAGCCGAACCAGGTCTCGTTGCGGCGCAGCACCGTGCGCACGTCCGGCTCCCGCACGGCGAGGCGGAAGGCGCCCGTGCCGTTGGTGTTGCGCGTGGTGTGCATCTCCTCGCGCTGGCGCGTGTTCTGCGGGCGCGTGGCGTTGTGCCGCTCCGACCAGGACTTCGACATCATGTAGAGCGACGCGAACTTGTTCGGCAGGATCGGGTCCGGCCGCTTCGTGATCACGTCCACCGTGAACTCGTCCACCTTCTCGGCGCGGTCCACGGAATCGACGAAGATCCCGAAGTTGGATGTGGGCTGCAGCGCGCGGGTGATGGAGAACACCACGTCGTCCGCCGTGAAGTCCTCGCCCTCGTGGAACTTCACGCCCCGGCGCAGCACGAAGCGCCAGCGGTTGGGCTCCACCTGGGTCCAGGACAGCGCGAGGCCCGGGCGCAAGGTCAGGTCGGCGTTGCGGTGGATCAGCGGGTCGTAGATCTGCTGCAGCACCATGGTCACGGTGCCGAGGTTCTGGCTGTGCGGATCCATCGTGTTCGGATCGCCCGCGGCGGACCATCGCACCGTCCGCGCATCGGCGGTGCCGAGGCCCAGGGCCAGCAAGGCGGCCGCGGCCGCCATTCCCAATCGTCGCATCCCGTCGGATCTCCCTCGGTGCAGGGCGGGTCGTCTCGCCCGCCTCATACCGAAGCGGGGTCCATATCCCGCCGCGACCGGGGCGAAAAGCCCGATCTCAGCCCGGCCGGCCGGCCCCGGTCTGCTTCAGCGGGTCGCCTGCCCACTCCCTGATCAGCGAATACCCCACCGCGAGCATCACCGGGCCCAGGAAAAGGCCAAGGATGCCGAAGGCCAGCACGCCCCCGATCGCGCCGAGCAGCGTCAGCAGCAGCGGCAGGTCGGCGCCGCGGCTGATCAGCCAGGGCCGGATGAAGTTGTCCACCGAGGAAATGCCAGCCGCGCCATAGATGCCCATGAAGATGCCCCACCCCCACTCGCCCTGCACGAACAGCCAGATCGTCGCCGGCACCCAGATCAGCGGGGCCCCGACCGGCAGGATGGAGATGATGCCCGCCACCACGCCGAGCAGCACCGGCTGCGGCACCCCGGCGATCCACAGGCCGAACATGGTCATCGCCCCCTGCACCAGCGCCGTGCCCAGCAGGCCGTATACGACCCCCCGCGTCACGTCGCCGGTAAGCTGGACGAGGCGCCGCGCGCGCGCGCCGGCGAGCTTTTCCATGACCTTCTCGGAATGCGCCGCCATGGCCGGTCCGTCGCGGTAGAAGAAGAAGGCAAGGATGATGGCCAGCAGCAGCTCCGCGATGCCCGACAGCACCGCCAGCAGCACCGCCAGCGCGCCTTGCGCCAGCGTGCCGGCATAGGGGCGGATGGCGTCGAACAGGCCGGCCAAGGTCGCGTCGAGCCCGGACAGCCAGTTGCCCAGGAAGGGGCCGACATAGGGCAGCGTGCCGAGGAACCGGGCGGTGCCGGGCAGCCCCTCGGTGATCATCGTCTCCAGCCCCTTGCGCAGCGCCTCCACATCCTCGCGGCTGGTAGGGGCTGCGAAGGCGAGCGGCAGGCCGATCAGCAGGAACTCCGCCAGCACCATCACCAGCGCCGCCCAACCCGGCGAAAGCCCCAGGCGCTCCCGCAGCAGCTTGAAGGCGGGCCAGGTGGTGTAGGCCAGGATCAACGCCCAGAGCAGCGCCGAGATGAAGGGCCGCAGCACCAGGAAGCAGCCGATGCCGAGCATCAGCAGCGCCAGGAGCCCGATCACGCGGGCAGGTCGGATCGGATCCTCGTCCATGCGTCAAAGGTCCTCAGGCCGAAGCGGCTTAGCGCAGCCGACGCCCGCGCGCATCCGGCCGTCTTGCCTGCCACTGCCGCGCGGGGCATGACCGGGCCGCACGGAGAGGAACGCCAGGATGCCGCGCTTTGCCGCCAACCTGTCCATGATGTTCAACGAACTGCCGTTCCTCGAGCGCTTCGACGCGGCGGCGCGGGCCGGGTTCAAGGCCGTGGAGTTCCTGTTCCCCTATGAGCATCCCGCGGCCGAGATCGCCGCGCGCCTGAAGGCGGCCGGGCTGCAGCAGGTGCTGTTCAACGCGCCGCCGGGCGACTGGGGCGGCGGCGAGCGCGGCACCGCGGCGCTGCCGGATCGCAAGTCCGAGTTCCGCGAGGGTTTCCGGCGCGCGCTGGACTACGCCGCGGCGCTGTCCTGCCCGCGCATCCATGTCATGTCGGGCCTGAAGCCCGCCGGCATGGCGCATGACACCATGACCGCGGTGCTGGCCGAGAACCTCGCCTGGGCCGCCGAGCAGGCAGGGCCCGCGGGCGTCAAGCCGGTCATCGAGCCGATCAACCACCGCGACATCCCCGGCTTCTTCCTCAACACCACCGACCAGGCCGCGGCCATCATCGCCGCGATCGGGCCGGAGAAGGTCGGCATGCAGTTCGACCTCTACCACTGCCAGATCACCGAGGGCGATGTGGTGAAGCGCGTGGAGAAGCACCTGCCGCTGATCGCCCACATGCAGGTGGCCGACAATCCCGGCCGCAACGAGCCCGGCACCGGCGAGGTCAACTGGTCCTTCGTCTTCGCGAGGATCGACGCGCTCGGCTTCCGCGGCTGGATCGGCTGCGAATACCGCCCGGCCGGCGAGACCACCGCCGGCCTGGGTTGGTTCAAGCCCTACAGGTAACGCCTTCCCTCCCCGCCCCTGCTTCTCCGTCCCCCGCGAAGCAAGGGAGGGCCGGGGCGGGGGCCCGACCGACCTTCCAGCGAAAGGACAGAGCATGTCCAAGATCGGCTTCATCGGCCTCGGGATCATGGGCAAGCCCATGGCCGGCCACCTCAAGGCCGCGGGCCACGAGGTCACGGTGGTCGAGCGCAAGTCGCTCACCGCCGAGGACCGCGGGAACTTCGCCGTCGCCGCCACCGCGAAGGCGGTCGCCCAATCCGCCGAGATCATCATCCTGATGGTCCCCGACACCCCCGACGTGGAGGCCGTGCTGTTCGGCAAGGACGGCGTCGCCGAGGGTGTCTCCAAGGGCAAGCTGGTGATCGACATGTCCTCGATCAGCCCGACCGCCACCAAGGAGTTCGCGAAGCGCATCAACGCGCTGGGCTGCGACTACCTCGACGCGCCCGTCTCCGGCGGCGAGGTCGGCGCGAAGAACGCGGCGCTCACCATCATGGTCGGCGGCCCGCAGGCGGCGTTCGACCGCGCCCTGCCGGTGTTCGAGAAGATGGGCAAGAACATCACCCTCGTCGGCACCGAGAACGGCGCCGGGCAGACCTGCA
>CAYNRF010000240.1:0-4516 GCA_964399525.1 uncultured Phycisphaeraceae bacterium
CGGCTTCAATTGAACGGCGATATGATTGTAGTGGCCGAGCGACAGCGCGGCGAAGACGAGAAGCGTCTCGGCCGAGGGCACGTCAGGTCGCCTTGTGCTGCTCGATCAGCCCGACGAAGCGGTGGAACAGGTAGTGGCTGTCGGTTGGGCCGGGCGACGCCTCGGGATGGTACTGCACGGAGAAGGCCGGCAGCCTGGCGCTCGCGATGCCTTCGTTCGAGCCGTCGAAGAGGCTCCGATGCGTCACCTCCACATCCTCGGGCAGCGAGGTCTCGTCCACCGCGAAGCCGTGGTTCTGGCTGGTGATCTCGACCTTGCCGGTGCGCAGATCCTTCACCGGCTGGTTGGCGCCGCGATGGCCGCGGTCGAGCTTGTAGGTTTTCGCGCCCAGCGCCAGCGCCAGCAGCTGGTGGCCGAGGCAGATGCCGAAGGTGGGCACGCCCGCCGCCAGCACGCCCTGGATTGCCGGCACCGCGTATTCGCCGGTCGCCGCCGGATCGCCCGGACCGTTCGAAAGAAAAACGCCGTCCGGCTTGTGGCCCAGAATCTCCTCGGCCGTCGCCGTCGCCGGCACCACCGTCACCGCGCAGCCGGCCGAGGCGAGGCAGCGCAGGATGTTGCGCTTCGCGCCGTAATCGACCGCCACCACCTTGAAGCGCGGGGCGGTCTGCTTGCCGTAGCCGCGGCCGATCTCCCAGGTGGTCTCGTCCCAGCCATAGGTCTGGCGCGTGGTGACCTCCTTCGCCAGGTCCATCCCCTCCAGCCCCGGCCAGTCGCGCGCCTGCGCGACCAGCGCGCCGATGTCGAAGCGGCCGTCGGCCGGGAAGCTCAGCACGCCGTTGGGCGGCCCGCCGTCGCGGATGCGCGCGGTCAGCGCGCGGGTGTCGACGCCGGCGATCCCGGCCACGCCATGCGACTTCAGCCAGTCATCCAGGTGCCGTGTCGCGCGCCAGTTGGACGGCTCGGTCACGTCCTGCTTGACGACCAGGCCGCGGGCCACGGGCGTCGTCGCCTCGATGTCCTCGGGGTTGGCGCCGACATTGCCGATATGGGGGAAGGTGAAGCAGATGGTCTGGCCGGCATAGGAGGGATCGGTCAGCACCTCCTGGTAGCCGGTCATGCCGGTGTTGAAGCATATCTCGGCGACCGTGGTGCCATGGGCGCCGAAGCCGCGACCCCAGAGCACGGTGCCGTCGGCCAGGACGAGGATGGCGGTCGCGCCCTCGGGCACCGAAGCGGCGTCGTGGGGGATGGGGTCGGGCACGGCGGTCTCCGTGGGGCTCTTGCGGGGCAGGTCGTCGAGGGCGAGGCCGGTGGCCGCGATCACCGCCGGCCAGTGCTTCGGGGGGATGGCGCGGCCCTGGCGCCACTTGCGCAGCGCCTCCGTGCCGATGCCGAGCCGCGATGCGGTGCTCTCCGGGCCGCCCAGCAGGGCGACGATGTCCTCGACGGTGCGCATGGCCAGGATATGTGGGAAGTTTTTTCCCATGTCCAGTGAGAAGGCGAGGCGGGAAAAAAGTTCCCAGCGGCACGCCCTCCCCTGCCGGACCGGGAGGGAGTAGAGGGACGGCGAGGAGAAGCACCATGGCCGAAGACCTGCGCACCCGATTCACCGCCGCCCTCAAGGAGGCGATGCTGGCCAAGGACGCCGCGAAGACCTCCGCGGTGCGGATGATCCTGGCGAAGCTGAAGGACGTGGACATCGCCGCCCGGCCCTCCGGCGTGGACAAGGTGCCGGACGAGCAGGTGGTCGCCATGCTGCGGAGCATGGTGAAGTCCCGGCGCGAGAGCGTGGAGCTCTACCGCCAGGGCGGGCGGGAGGAACTCGCCGCGAAGGAGGAAGCCGAGATCGCGGTGATCGAGGGTTTTCTTCCGTCGCAGATGGACGAGGCGGCGATCGCCGCGGCGGTCGATGCCGCCATCGCCGAAACCGGCGCCACCAGCGTGAAGGACATGGGCAAGGTCATGGGCGAGCTGCGCAGGCACGGCGGCGCGCTCGACATGTCCAAGGCCAATCCGCTGGTGAAGGCCAGGCTCGGCGGCTGATCGCCTGCCGCGGAGCCTCGCCCTTCAGGCGACGACCACGATCTCCGCGGCGTCCATCCCGGTCGCGCCGGCCAGCCTGGCGAGCCGGAGCGGGCCCATGCCGCCCATCCCGTCCGCGTCCCACCAGAGCAGCTCCGCATCGGTCTCCCAGATGAACTGGCCGATGCCGCGCGCCGATTCGGCACGGCCCGTCGTGTTGGCGGCAAAGCGGCCTTCCGCGTCGAGATCCATGCCGTCCGTCAGGCCGCCCCCGAAGCCGGCGGCCGAGACCTCGATCCGGTCCTCCGCGCCGACGTAGCCGATGATGGCGTCGCCACGTTCGGCGATGCTGCCGAAGGAGAAGACATCGGCGTCGGCCCCGCCATCGAGCAGATCGGCGCCGATGCCCCCGATCAGCGTGTCGGCACCGGCCAGGCCGAACAGCTTGTCGTTGCCGGCGCCGCCATCCAGCAGGTTGTCGCCGACATTGCCGTCCAGCCGGTTCGCCGCGGCATTGCCGAAGCCCCAGGCATCGAGGCTGCCGGTCAGGCTCAGGCGTTCGAAGTTGTCATGCAGCGTCCAGTCCCAGCCGGACAGCACGCGGTCGTAGCCGTCGCCATCGGCCTCGGAGACCATGTCCCCGAAGAAATCGTCCACGACATAGACGTCGTTGCCCGTGCCGCCGGCCAGGCTGTCGTTCCCGGCGCCACCCACCAGCACGTCGTCCCCGGCGCCGCCGAGCAGCGTGTCGGCGCCAGCGTCGCCGGTCAGCTTGTCGCCGCCGCCGCCGCCCTTGAGCAGGTTGTCGGCGGCATTGCCGCGGATCACGTCGCGTCCCTCGCCGCCGATGGCGTTCTCGATCAGCGAGGCCTGGTTCCCGCGATACAGCAGCGCATTGTACACATTGCCCTTGGCCAGCTCGGTCGGGTTCCAGGACTCGTCGAAGTTGCGGTCCGACCGCTGCTCGTCGCTGGTGATGGACCACTTGCCCGGGCGGAGGTCGATCGAGACGCCGTCGGCATAGTTCGACATGTCGTAGGTGTCGGTCCCGCCGCCATCCCAGATCGTCAGGAAGACCTTGTTGCTGCCCGGCGCGATCTGGCCGACGCCGTTGATGGACATCTGCCCCGTCAGCGGGTCCCAGCCGTAGGTGGTGTCGCCCGCATTGTGCCCGTAATTGGCGCCGTAGAGCCGTTGCAGCGCGAGGATGTCCACCATCATCCAGGACTGCTGGAAACCCCAGTACTCGGCCCTCGACGAGGGGGGATCCTGCCCGACATAGGCGCGGTAGGTCATGACGCTGAACTCGCCGCCGTCCATCGCCGCCGGCAGGGCTGAGAAGCCATTCCAGGCCGTCTGGTCTTCGTTGCCATGCTTCAGGCCGAGCGCATGGCCGAGCTCGTGGATCATCACGAACCAGCCATAGTTGCCGGGGACGGCGTCGCGGACATCCCAGACGGCGCCCTGGTGGTTGAAGGGGGCGTCGCTGAGCCAGACGTCGCCGGCATCGGGGTTGCCATTTTCGGGAAAGCCGGCCCAGCCGCCGACGCCGGGCGTCAGGGTGGATTGGGTGACGCGGATGTCGCCGAGGCCGCTGCCTTCGCCCTGGCCGAAGCCGTCGATCTCCGCGAAGGCCAGGTTGGTGATGTCGGAGACGGCGTTCCAGAACATGCCGGAGGACACGCTGGTGCCTTCGAGCACCAGGCGCACGGCTTCGCTCTGCGCGAGGCTGACGGGCGTGATGTTCTCGTAGATGTAGCCGTTGTCGTAGACGCCATCGGCGACCCCATCGAACTGCTCGTCAGCGGACGGGAAGGAATAGGTGAGGACCGGCGAGATCCACTTGACCCCCGCCAGCAGCCCGTCCAGCAGCGCGTTCCCGGTGGGGGAGAAGAAGCCGGCTTCGGCGTGGGGCAGAGCCGCGATGGTCATGTCGCCCTGCGCGACGAAGGCCGCGGGCTGCGCGACAAAGCCTTCGGGCTGGGTTCTTGCTGTGAATTCCGAATGAATTAGCGAGGGCGGCAGGCTGAAGGCGGCACAAGTTACGCACATCTGACGTGTACTCCAGGCGCCTGTGCCCTCACCGAGCGTTTTTGCGCCGGCACAAGCATGCCAGCCTGCCTGCGGGTTCGGCAATGTTAGAAGGGGAAAATATTCTCCTGCCGCCCTGGCGTCGGATGACTGCTTGGATCCCTGCGCGGGCTTCCGGCCCGGCGCGCGCATGGGGTAGAACCATGCTGCGCCCCATGGCCCTGCCCCCCCAATTCCTCGACGAACTGCGCCTGCGCACGCCGCTCGCGCCGCTGATCGGGCGCAAGACGCGGCTGGCGCGGTCGGGGCGCAACTGGAAGGCCTGCTGCCCCTTCCACGGCGAGAAGACGCCGAGCTTCTACGTCTATGACGACCATTTCCACTGCTTCGGCTGCGGCGCGCATGGCGACGCCATCACCTTCGTCATGCGCGCCGAGGGCGCGAGCTTCCCCGAAGCCGT
>CAYNRF010000241.1:0-4473 GCA_964399525.1 uncultured Phycisphaeraceae bacterium
GGTACAGCCACGGAAACCACAGCGTGATCAGCACGATCAGCGTCACGACGGTGGCGACGGCGTATTCGCCGAGCCCGGCCGCCGCGCCCACCGCCGCGGTGCACCACACCGACGCCGCCGTCGTCAATCCCAGCACCGACTTCTTGGAATGCAGGATCGCCCCCGCGCCCAGGAAGCCCACGCCGGACACGACGTAGCTGAGCACCCGCGTCGGGTCCGCCTGCACGACCCCGCCGGCCTCCGACTTCGCGACGACCCGCGCGCCCGCCAGCACGAACGCGGCCGCGCCCACCGCGATGAGCATCATGGTCCGCGCGTCCGCGGGCTTCTCGGCCCGGCCCCGCTCCCAGCCGATCAGCCCTCCCATGACCGCCGCGGCCAGCAGCCGCAGCGCGATGTCGAGGTGCTCGGGCAGCACCGCGCCGTGGAGGTGCACGACCTCCTCGACCAACTCCGCAGAGGGCGGGGACGAGGCGGGCGTGATGATCCATCCGATGCGATCCATCTTCATCGGATCGTAACAGAGCATCGGATCCGGCAACAGCCCCACGATCCGGGCCACCCGCCCCCGGGGGGGGGGGGGCGGCCGCGGGTGGTCGCGTGTGAGAGAGGGCTCAGTTCCTCGACCGTCGCACGCGCTTGGCCCCTTCGATGATCTCATCCCACTGGGCGTCGTCGAAGGCCTGGATGCCCCGCTCCGTCGCCAGACGCACGATCGCGGCGCGGGACGACGTGCCCAGCTTGCGATGGATCGATTCGATGTGCTTCTCGACGGTCTTGGTCGCGCGGCACAGGCGCTGGGCGATCTCGGCCGTGGACCGGCCGTTGGCGATGTGGAACAGCGCCCGCAGCTCCGAGGGCGAGAGCGTCTTGAGCGTGTCCATGCACGGCGTGCTGAGCACCCGCAGCGGCTCGTCGGACTGCAGGGACGAGCCGACCGGCGCTTCCTGCACCGTCGCGAGCACGCCGCGGTGTCCGAACGACGCCTCGTCGATGGGATAGGCCCCGCACAGCAGCCGCTTGTCCGCCCCGAACTGGTAATAGGAAACCGGCCGTCCGTCCCGGATCACGCCGTTGAGCACCGCGCTGCGTTCATCCGCCGCCGGCTTGGGCAGGAAATCGCCCAGCGTCGTGCCGAGGATCTCGCTGGCCGGCCGACCGCACATGCGCACGTAGGCCGGGTTGCACCAGACGACCCGCAGCGCCGCGTCCCGCACGAGACAGCCCACGCCGTCGAACCGCGACAGCAGCGGGAGCATGTCGCGGCGCACGGGCTCGAAGGGCTCCGCCATCATCGCCGGGAGTTGCCCCCCTTCGTTTGAAGGGTTTTCGGAAATCCCGACGCCGATCTCGGGCGTGTCGCCGCCCGGACAAAACGATTGATGTGCTATCACGTGACACCTCAGACCGGGGGAGGGAGGTCCGAACGCGGTCATTTTCACAAAAGGACCATTGTCGGAACAGTAGTCGACCCAACGGATGGCTGGGTCAAGTACTCAAAGGAATAAGGTGTTTTACCCCCGGTTTTACAACTGTTGTCAGGTTACCGGGCGAAAATGTCCGAAAATCGGCCCCTGCGGCCGCCGATCTGGCTGCATCCAGCGCGATTTCTGACCGGTAACCCGAAGGCTGGTTCCACCGCGGAAGGCCCGGGGCCTCCTCCGCCATGCACCGTGTTCCCTGCTCTTGCCCCACCGCGCGGCGCGATCCCGGGTCGCGATCGACTGCTTTCCCCCACCCACCTCGGAGGAGCGTTCCCATGCACCGGATGAACATGCTCGGCGGCTCGCTCGCGGGCCTTGGCCTGCTGGCCTTCGCGGGTCTCGCGGGTCTGCCGCAGACCGCCATGACCGCGGCCCACGCCCAGGCCAGCGATTTCCCCCCGCTCGAGAAGGCCGTCGAGGGCCTGAAGAAGGTCACGTCCACCGCCGACGGCTCCGACGGGTACTGGGACCTGTACGAGGACCGCGAGAAGGCCCGCCTCATGGCCGTGCTGCCCCGCAACTACGAGGGCCGGCTGATGATGATCGCCTGCACGGTCTCGGGCGGCGATTCCCAGGCCGGCGTCATGGGCCCGACCATCTACGCCAGGTGGGAGAAAATCGGCAATCAGCTCGCGCTGGTCGAACCGAACTTCGGCGTGCGCACCAGCGGCGACAAGCAGGCCCAGGCCTCGATCGAGAACCTGTTCACCGGGCGCGTGATCCTGAGCGTGCCGATCGTCGCCATGGCCCCGGGCAACCGCCCGGTCATCGACTTCGGCGCCCTGGCCACCCAGCAGACCCCGCGGTTCTTCGGTTCGGCGGTGTTCGGCTCGTACGGCCCGTCCCTGTACGCGATCGACGCCCGCCTGGCCAGGCTGACCAAGGCCAAGTCCTTTCCCGAGAACGTGCTGGTCGAGTACCAGGCGCCCCGCCAGGACGGTCGCATCGTCCGCATCACCTACGACATCGGCGATCTGACCGGCACCCCCGGCTACAAGCCGCGGGCGGCCGACTCGCGCGTGGGCTACTTCTACAACTCGCACGAGGACTACGCCAAGCCGGCCAACCGCGACATCACCGAGCGCTACATCAACCGCTGGCACCTCGAGAAGGCCGACCCCCGGCTCAAGCTCAGCCCGCCCAAGCAGCCCATCGTCTGGTACATCGAGCACACCACGCCCATCCACTTCCGACGTTACGTGCGGGAGGGCATCGAGATGTGGAACCAGGCCTTCGAGGCCATCGGCATCTCCGGGGCCGTCGAGGTCTACCAGCAGGACGCCGCCAGCGGCGCCCACATGGACAAGGACCCCGAGGACGCCCGCTACAACTTCTTCCGCTGGAACGCGTCCGACCAGGGCTACGCCATCGGACCGAGCCGCACGAACCCCATGACCGGCGAGATCCTCGACGCCGACGTGGTCTGGCACCAGGGCCTGACCCGCGCCGTCCGCTCGATGTACGAGAACTTCACCGAGGACCTGACGGCCCAGTCCTTCGCGCCCGAGACGCTGGCCTTCTTCGAGGAGCACCCCGAGTGGGATCCGCGCGTGCTGCTGGCCGAGCCGGCCCGCCGCGGCCAGATCCTGCGTGAGCGCGCCATGCTCGCCCGCCAGGCCCAGGAGAAGGCCGCCACCGCCGAGCTGGGCACGAACGAGCACCCCTGGACCGCCTGGGCCGCCAGCCACGCCAACAACGCCTGCCGCATCGGCAACATGCTCAGCATGGACATCTCCCTGGCCGACGCCGTCATGGCCCTGGGCCTGATCGACCAGCCCGAGGGCGACACCATCGACGGCCTGCCCGAGCAGTTCATCGGCCAGATGATCCGCTACATCTCCGCGCACGAGGTCGGGCACTGCCTGGGCCTGCAGCACAACATGGCCGCCTCGACCATCCGCTCCAACACCGAGGTCAACTCGCCCGACTTCAGCGGCGCCACCGTCGGATCCGTG
The DNA here is from genome assembly GCA_964399525.1 of uncultured Phycisphaeraceae bacterium. Lineage (GTDB taxonomy): Bacteria > Planctomycetota > Phycisphaerae > Phycisphaerales > UBA1924 > UBA6054. The sequence goes on from CAYNRF010000241.1 coordinate 3,440, forward strand.
ATGGACTACGTCGCCCCCAACATCAACTACGAGATGGGCGAGAAGCAGGGCCTCTATGCCACCACCGTCGTCGGGCCCTACGACATGTGGGCCATCGCCTACGGCTACGGCCCCGAGGACAAGGTCGCCGAGGTGCTCAAGCGCTCGGCCGAGCCGGACCACCTGTACATCTCCCAGTCCGCCATGTCCGCCGGCTCCGACCCGCGCAACATGACCTGGGACATGGGCAAGGACAACCTCGTCTTCGCCGAGAAGCGCATCGCCCTGGTCCAGGCCCTGCGCGCCAAGCTGCTGACCGACCTGGTCAAGGACGGCGAGCCCTGGGCCAAGGCGCGGCGCCGCTACCAGTCCACCCTGGGCACCCAGCTCCAGTCGATGTCCATCGCCGCGCCCTACATCGGCGGCTCGTTCACCAGCAACTCGTTCAAGGGCGACACCGACGCCGGCGAGCCGGTGACCGACGTGCCCGCGGCCGACCAGCGCGCCGCCATGAACCTGATCATGGACGCCGCCTTCGAGGACGCCGCCTTCGGCCTGACCCCCGAGCTGGTCCGCCACATGGGCAAGGAGTACTGGTGGGACGCCTCCGGGCGGGGCGAGCTGATGGCCGACCCCTCGCTGACCATCCACGACACCATCTCCGGCGTGCAGGGCACCGCCCTCTCGCTGCTGATGAACCCCACCCGCCTGCGTCGCGTGTACGACAACGAGTTCCGCACCGCCGGCCAGGACGACGCCTTCACCCTGCACGAGCTGGTCACGTCGGTGACCGACCGCGTCTGGAGCGAGGCGGCCGCGGCCAAGAACGAGGTCTCCAGCTTCCGGCGCAACCTCCAGCGCGACCACGTCGACCGCCTGACCACGCTGGGCCTGATGAACTCGAACAACGCCACGATGCGCACCATCAGCACCCTGGCCGCCGCCGAACTGCGCCGCATCGACGCGATGGCCGAGAAGTCGCTCAAGGCCGGCCCCGAGCCCTACACCAAGGCCCACCTCGAGGACATCCGCACCCGCATCGCCAAGACCCTCGA